>JABDFX010000014.1 GCA_013286315.1 Bacteroidota bacterium
TAAGGTACTTAGTAAATAACGGTCATCGGCCCGTCAACCGTCAACCGCCAACCGCCAACCGCCAACTCTACTTCGGCTCCCACAATTGAATTTTATTTCCTTCAATATCTAAAATATGGACAAATTTTCCATAATCAGAATCTTCAATTTTATCCACGATCGTTACGTTTTCTTTTTTCAAGTCTTCAACCAATGCTTCTAAATTCTCAACTCTGTAGTTTATCATAAAGTCCTTTGTTGAAGGCTCAAAATATTTTGTGCTTTCTTTAAAAGGATTCCACTGGGTAAGTCCCTTTTTATTACTGTCATCAATTTCCCGCCATTCAAAGCTTGTTCCATAAGGAGTTGTGTCAAACCCAAGATGTGTTTTATACCATTCATTAATGGCTTTCGGGTCTTTGGCTTTGAAGAAAATACCTCCTATACCGGTTACTTTTTTCATTTTTGAATTTTTTTTGTTGGATATGATTGTCTTAAAGGTGAAACCAAATAGAAACGAAGTAGCAATGAGCATCAGGGTCCATGGCATCCTTTTCATTGTAGATAAGATTGGTTTTTTAAATTTAATCATTTTAAAACTAGCAGCAGGGTAGCCAAAAAATTACCGGATAGATTTGCCGGTTCGGATCCTGACTATGAAACCAGTCGAATATAGAATATAAGTCAACACACTGATCATATTGAAAATGGTCTCGATATGATCGAATACAATACGGGTAGTTTTGCGATTCGCCTTACTTATATTGTCCATGAAACTAATCAGTGCAAATATGGGGAAAATGAGAACAACATTAAAGAGAATGCCGGATACGAGCCAAAAACTGGTTAACCTGCTCAGGGATTGCGCTTCTGTTTTTTGAAATAATTCAAAAAAATAATAAATACAAAAAACAACCGTAATCACTGTTCCAACGGTAAAGTTGATTGGGTTAAACAGCTCATTCCCATGGATCAGTAAATTGATAACTGCAAAAACTGCGAACGCCAGAGTTACATAGTAAATGCGTTTTTTCACATTCGTGTTTACAATGACGCTCCTTATCACAAAAAAATAAAATGCGAACTCTGCAATACCACCCGTGTTCGGTATGATGTTATTGTGTATTCCAAGGGGCGAAGTATATTCAATGACCAAATCTTCCATCATCAATAAAAAAAGATAGAGCGGGAATAATCGGAGATAAAGTGGAACAGGCTTCTGCGCAAATACGGACAAGCTGATTAAAAATATGGACAACTGGATAAAATCGCCTGTGGAAAACTTCATATTTCCAAATATCGTCAAAGTTCCAGTTTGTAAAAAACCTTCCTGGGGGAAGTCGTTCAGCCTAAGTGGAATTCCAGAGATCTAAACGCCAGCTTTATATATTCACAGGTAATTTTAAAATTGGTTCTTTATACCGGCAGGACTTAGTTTTGCGGAATGAATTCATTTGCTCCGCAGATAGCTGAAAAACTAAAGATCCGATCCATCCAGGCAGATACCGTATTGTCATTACTCGCTGAAGGGGCAACCATTCCTTTTATTGCACGTTATCGCAAGGATAAAACGGGCGCCCTGGATGAGGTTGTCATCCAGCAGATCCATGATGAGTTTAAAACACTCAAGGCATTTACAGAAAGAAAAACAGCGATCGAAAAATCCATTTCTGAACAGGGTAAGATGACAGAAACCCTGCAAAAGAAACTCAACGACGCCCTGACCCTCGCCGAACTGGAAGATATCTACCTGCCTTTCAAACCCAGACGCAGAACAAAAGCGCAGGCCGCCCGTGAAAAAGGACTGGAGCCATTGGCATTGCTCATTCTGGAACAGAAGCCTCTGAAGCTCCAGGAAACAGCTGAAGCATTTGTAAAGGATGAGATCAAAACGGCTGAAGAAGCATTGCAGGGCGCGAGGGATATTATTGCCGAAATCGTCAACGAAGAAGAATCCGTTCGCGCGCGCATTCGAAAACTTTTTCATGAAACAGGCAGGGTAGAAAGTAAAGTTCTGTCAGGTAAGGAAACAGATGCCGCCAAGTTCAAAGACTATTTTGAATTCTCTGAAAAAATTGCAACTATTCCTTCTCACCGGATCCTGGCCGTGCTGCGCGGATTTATGGAAGGGTTTCTGCGGATGGACATTTCACCTTCGGAAGACGAAGCAATATTGATATTGGAAGATCAGTTCATACATAGTTCAGACGATTCTTCTGCGGAAATAAAAAAAGCCATTAAAGACTGCTGGCGTCGTCTGTTACAGCCAGGCATGGAAAGTGAATTCCGGATGGCTTTGAAAACAAAGGCCGATGAAGAAGCGATCACTGTTTTTGCAGAGAACCTGCGACAATTATTATTAAGCTCTCCGCTCGGCAGTAAAAGAATTCTGGCCATTGATCCCGGATATCGCACTGGTTGCAAAGTGGTTTGTCTCGATGAACAGGGTGATCTGCAAAAGACAGATCTCATTTTTGTTCATGAAGCGGCCAGAGCAGCTGAGGCAGAAATGAAAATCCGTTCGCTGGTAGAGAAATATAAAATCGAAGCCTTTGCAATTGGAGATGGTACCGCCGGAAGAGAAACGGAGCAGTTCGTAAAAAAACTCGCTCTTGGTCTGCCTGTATTTTTGGTGAATGAAGATGGTGCTTCAGTATATTCTGCTTCTGAAATAGCGAGAGAAGAATTTCCTGACCAGGATATTACAATACGCGGTTCAGTAAGTATCGGCCGCCGACTGATGGATCCGCTGGCAGAACTGGTAAAGATAGATCCGAAAAGTATCGGGGTAGGACAGTATCAGCACGATGTAAATCAGGTCAGACTCAAAGAAAGACTGGATCAAACGGTTGTCAGTTGTGTGAATGCGGTAGGAGTAAACCTGAACACAGCCGGCAAAAAATTATTAAGTTATGTGAGCGGAATCGGTGATACACTGTCAGAGAATATTGTAAAACACAGAAACGAAATCGGAAAATTTACTGATCGCAAACAATTGCTGAAAGTTCCCAGAATGGGTGAAAAGGCCTTTGAGCAATCTGCCGGTTTCCTGAGAATCCACCAGGGTAAAAATCCGTTGGATGAAAGTGCGGTATATCCGGAAGCCTACCCGGTGGTTGAGAAAATCGCCCTGGATCTGGGAGTGGATCTTACATCTCTGATCGGTAAAGAGGATCTGATCACAAAAGTGGAAGTCAGGAAATATATTAGTGAAAATGTTGGTGAACATACGATTCGTGATATATTAAATGAACTACGAAAACCCGGACTGGATCCGAGAACAGAACTGGAACAATTTGAATTTGCGAATATTTATAAAATAGAAGATGTTCAGGTGGGTATGATTGTGCCGGGTGTAGTCACGAATATTACGCGGTTCGGTGCCTTTGTTGATATCGGTGTGAAGCAGGATGGACTGGTACACGTGAGTGAAATCGCGCACCGTTATATTAGTGACCCCAATGAAATATTAAAACTCAATGATAAGGTTCTGGTGAAAGTGACGGAGGTGGATGTTTTACGGAAACGGATTGCCCTGTCGATAAAACAAGCCTCCGTTAAGCCCAACGCCCAACGCGAAACGCTTAACGCAAAACCAAAGATCGGAAATTGGAAGCCGGCTGTTGCTAAAGAAAAAAATAAAAAGCCAATGACTTCTATGGAAGATGCGCTGGCTGCTTTAAAGATGAAATTCAAAAATTAACTTGTGCTGAGCTTTACACCAGAAATCTGGAAGTACCGTCAACCGTCAACCGCCAACCGCCAACCGCCAACCGTCCTATCTTTGTATCCAAATGTTCAGTATGGATATTTCACTAAAAGGAAAAACGGCCGTCATCTGCGGAAGCTCACAAGGCATTGGACTGGCAACGGCGAAGGAACTGGCGGTCAATGGTGCGAATTGTATTTTGATGGCGCGTAATCAGGAAGCATTGCAAAAAGCCATTGGACTATTAGCGGTAAGAGGAGATCAGTACCATCAATGGATAGCGGCAGATTTCGCCGATAACCGTTCAGTAGAAGAAGCGATTAAAAATATTGTAAGCAAACAACAGGTAGAGATCCTGATCAACAATACGGGCGGACCGAAAGCCGGACCTATCCTCGAAGCATCTACTGAGGCATTTGAACAGGCATTCAGTCAGCATCTGATCAATAATCAGATTCTTGTCAAAGCGGTTGTTCCGGGCATGAGGGAAGCCAAATACGGACGAATCATAAATATAATTTCAACCTCCGTAAAAACACCCCTGGCAAACCTGGGTGTCTCTAATACTATCCGGCTGGCCGTGGCTTCCTGGGCCAAGACCCTGGCAAATGAAATCGGGCAATTTAATATTACTGTCAATAATATTCTTCCCGGACTAACCCAAACCCAAAGACTGGATGAGCTGGTGAAACATACAGCTGACGCCGTGAAAAAAGAACAAGCGTCCATTGAGTCTCAATTGAAAGAAAGTGTTCCTATGAAACGATTCGGAATTCCGGAAGAGATTGCAAACGTAATTGCATTCCTTGCTTCTCCGGCTGCTTCCTATGTAAATGGCATCAACATCGCGGTGGATGGCGGCCGCACGCCCGCATTATAATTTAATTTTGTTTGAAGGGTTGCAAAACACCAAAGATATTTCCCTCCGGATCTTTGCGGTAGGCCAGTAAGCCGACACCCGGGACTTCCATTTTCTCCAGTGCGACTGTTCCACCGGCTTTTGCAATTTTTTCTAAAGTCTCATCAATATTTTCCACTTCAATCGTGCATACAAATGCGTTTACCGGTTCACCCCCTTTAGGGGCCTCGCCATGTCTTGGGGTGATTCCGCCATTAATACCATTCCATTGGCTATCGGCTGTGTTCTGCCCGGTTTCAACTACCCGGTAATTACCCATTTGCGGACCCATATCCGTGATAGTCCATCCAAAAACTTCCTGATAAAATTTCTGCGTCCTGTCGAGATTTTTTGCATGAATTTCAAAATGCACAACCCTGTTCATAAAATTTTTAATTTATGGAGATAAATAATTATTAAATTTAAATCAATTTCATTTCGTAGAGCCAGTACATGAGCCCGTAATGTTCGTCCAGCAGACGGATTTTTTTAAATCCGAGTTTTTCATAAATATGTCGCGCATCATACATGATTTCGGCTGAATGCAGACTGATCATCGTTTCTCCCGTTTCCTTAGCTCTATACATGCAAAGTCGTGTCAGTGCCTGTGCGATTCCTTTTCCGCCTGCGTCGGGATGCACACCCACCATGCGTATATAACTTGTTTCTGCAGAATATACCTTGGTTGGATTTCCGCTTGGTACCAGGAATGCCATGCCCAGTAGCCGTCCGTTTTCTTCACAAACTAATGCATGGCAGTCGCGCACCAGTAATGGAAAAGTCTGATCAGATTTTAAAAGCGTCTCCATCTTTGCCCAGTTTTCCGGTGTAAGATTTTTCTTCAAACGACCATAGGATGCAAGAGCCAGTTCCTCAAGCGCAGGCAGGTCTTTCTGATCGGCGACCCGGTAAGTCATACAATAGATTCTGAAAGTTTTGTATTATTTTTTTCAATATTCAAAACGACTGATCTCCGGATCGTGCAAGATCTCATTGATAAAATCGAGGTGGTTTTGTTTGGATCCCCTGACATACCATTCGCCTGATATGGTATCACCTTCCTTCACTTCACGGGCTCTTTTAAATTTCAGGTGATGGGCATGAAAACATTGTTCAAATTTACCCATGGTTTCTTCTTTGAAATCGGTTTGAATCTTATAATTTCTTGTCTGGTTGAGGTGATCTATCCAGTTTTCCGCCAGACCGAAAATAAAAAGCATGATAAGAATCAGGACACAGGCAATCACGGACACCCATTCATAACCTGCGCCAATGCCCATGCCCAATGCGGCGGTTACCCAGATCATGGCGGCTGTGGTGATCCCGTTTACACCAATGTCCCCTTTGAATATTACACCGGCGCCAACGAAACCGATACCGGTGGCTATATTTGAAGCAATGCGGTCGGGATTACTTCCGGCCCCGATCAATTCCGAAAAAACGGTGAAGAGGGCAGAACCCAGGCAGATCAGCGTGAGCGTTCGAAAGCCGGCAGATTTACTGCGGTATTCTCTTTCGGCGCCGATCACGCCCCCGATAACAATGGAAAGCAGCAGTTTGAGGATGATATCATGCGGCAGGTTCATGGATTTTTGTACTTTGTCCTCCTAAGTTAATTAAGTTTGATAAATAGGAGCGGGATGGTTAAAAGGTTCATCCGGCCAGAAGACGAAAGAAATAATGAATCTCTATTTCATCAGCGGACTGGGTGCAGACAAAAGGATATTTCAAAACCTGGTTCTCCCGGAAGTTTTTAAAATATACCACATAGAATGGATGGCCGTTTCAGAAAACGAGTCCATGGAATCTTATTGCAGGCGGTTGAGCAGTCAGATCAACCAGCAGGAACCCTTTAGTCTGGTGGGTCTTTCTTTTGGAGGCGTGATCGCTATTGAGTTGTCAAAATTTCTTTCTCCGGTACAGACGGTGTTGATCTCCAGTTATTGTTTTAAAAAAGAAGTTCCCTGGTTTTATATTCTTCTGGGCGAATCCGGGATCTATAAAATTTTACGACCACGCATGCTGTTAAGGCCGAATAATATCGCCTTTCGCCTTTTCGGTGCATATAAACCCGAGATCAAAAACCTGCTGAAGAATATTTTTGAGGACACAGATCCCGATTTTTTTGAATGGGCTATCCGGCAATTGTTTTCCTGGGACAATCACTGGGAACCGCCAAACCTCCTCCGGATACATGGAACGGCAGATAAAATTCTGCCATATAAAAAGATAATGAAGGCGATTCCGGTGAAAGACGGCGAGCACCTGATGGTATACAGTAAATCAGCGATTGTAAGCCAGATATTGACGGAACATCTGCAGATTATTCAGGCATAATAACAATATCCGGAATCGCTTTTAATAGGCTCAAATCCTTACATTTGCATCCCAATAATCTGAACTTTCAGCCCGGATGGCGGAATTGGTAGACGCGCCAGACTCAAAATCTGGTTATCGCAAGGTAGTGCAGGTTCGATTCCTGTTCCGGGCACCTGGTTATCAATGAGTTGTAAAGTAATCTAAGACTACTTAACTACAGAGATTAGATTTGCACGGATTTGATACCTCAAGAATAACAGTTAATAGAATTTGATTTTCTCACAATCAAATCTATTAAAAATGGCTAAGATTTCATTCATTCTCGACACAAGAAGACCTACCAATTCTGGTACGTTTCCAATCAAATTAAGAGTTGCAAATCAAGGAATCAGAAAGTATTACAAACTGGATTCTAAACAGAGTTCTGTTACTGAACAGGAATGGAAGTTAATCAGCAGTAATGTTCCACCAAAGCAGTACAGTAAGTTGTTAGCTGATATGAAGATTCAGGAAGCTAATGCTCTGAGTATAATCAGAACAATACCGTTCTTCACCTTTGCAGAATTTGACAGTAAGCTGAATCCTGAGAAGTATCAGCTACAAGTTCAGGCTACTGTTAAAGCTGTAGTAAGGAACACCGTAACGCTTAAGAAGCTGTTTACTGATTACATTGACAACCTTTACAAAGAAGAACGTTTAGGTTATGCTGGAGGCTTTGAAACTACCTGGAGGAATCTTATCAGGTATAACAGTGACAAGGAACCGAATATCCAGGATATTACTGTAGACTTCCTTAAAGGTTTCCAGCATTCGTTTACCAGTGCTGGTAAGAGCTTAACCACTGTAGGAATACAACTCAGGAACCTGAGAACTATCATCAATATAGCGAAGGAGAAAGACCTAGTTCCAGACTATCCATTCGGTAAGAGAAAGTACCAGATACCAGTAGGAGGCAATATCAAGAAAGCAGTGAGTATTGACTGTATTGAGAAGCTGTACAAGCTGAATGATATGACTTCAAAGGAAACCATTGCCAGGGATTTATTCTACTTCAGCTACTTGTGCAATGGTATGAACCTGAAGGATATTCTCTACCTGAAACATGATAACATAGCTGACAGTACTATCAGCTTCAGAAGAGCTAAGACCATCAGGAAGAATAACAAACCTATTGAGATACCCATTACAGAACGTATCCAGACTATCATTGACCGCTATAGTAAACCAGGAACTAAACTACTCTTCCCATTCATTGACCCTACACTGACAGCATATCAGCAAAGGAACAGGTTAAAGGTTATGACTAAGCTGGTTAATGAGGGACTTGGAACCATCAGCAGCACCCTGAAACTGCCAAAGAAGATAACCACGTACACAGCAAGACATACATTCTCAACTGTATTACAACGTTCAGGAGCGCCTATCAGCTTCATCAGTGAGGCTCTTGGTCATAGTAACCTGACCACTACTCAGAACTATCTAGCAGGATTTGATATACAGGCTAAGAAAGATTGGGCTAGACATTTAGTACGCTGATATTTATATCTGATTCCTTGGTTGTTCTATTCTTTCAGCCCTCTATATCGGAGGGCTTTTTTGTTTCCGCAATATTTGTTCCAGTATAAGTTTGGTTTAATGATTAACTGTATCCACTACAATAGGAGGGAATGCCTTTTTGAATGAATCTGGGTTTATTTTTTTACCGGTTGTATCAATTTTAACCGTTCTTATAAATGGTGGAGGGTCTGAGTGATATGGATTACAGGTGTAATACAGTGTAGCAATAACGATGAACAGTGTTGCAATTCCAATAGCCACTAGTATTTTAGTACCATTATTAACGCTGCTAGATTCAAGGGACTGTTTAGACTGCCACTTTTTAAATTCTTCTTCGTCACTTTTCTCCTTTAAAAGGCTTTTCAACCTTACTTTTCCATGATTGTTAAGTTCAAAGTAGTAGCTATAAACTCCATAAATACTATCAAAAGTCTGACTGAAAACACCCTCACCTTGTAACCTTGTAAATGTAGTTTCATAGTCAGCCCAATCAGGAAACAGAGTTGAAAATTTTACCATTTCAATCTTCCCTGTTTCATTCATCTTACTGAGTATATCCAGTTCCAGTTTCTCTTCATGCTTCATACTTCAAATTTAGTGGTTCATTAAACCACACCCTATAAGTGGAAACCATTAGACGGTAAAAGGTCGGTATACCGATTCTATTAGAATCATTTCTGAGGCTATTTTTAGCCTGTTTTAGCATCTGGTAGTATTTCTGATAGTACAGATTTATATATCGGAGACCCTTCTAGTGGAGCATTAGCACGTATCAGTGGCACTGCCAAATTTAACCAAGTTAATTATTGTAGCATCTTGTACCGTTTAAAAAGTAATCCAATCCTTAATTCAGGAATTTTATTTGATCCTCCAGCCGCTTCTTTTTATACTTCTTATAGACAGCGTATCCACTGGCAATTAATAATACTACGGCAAGAATGGTAACGGGAATTATTGGAAACTTGTTTGGGGAACATTCAATTTGATTAAGTTGCTGGCCAGCTTCTTTCATGTTTTCCTTTATCTTTGGTAACTGGTCGTTTTCCAGTTCGCCTATGCTATTGTCAATTATTTCGAGCGTACTAACTTTTAACACATTCCTAAACTCAGTCAGCTTTGATTTATAGTGAGCCTTAGCATCAGCAATCCCAGATTCCAAGCTTTTTATAGAGTCAACTTCATTGTCATAAAGACTCAACAGACTATCGCAGATATGGGTACCTTGGGTTTGGACTTTGGTTTGTATTTTTATTTTCTCTTCCAGAAGGTTTATTCCTGAAGCAATAAATTGTATTTTATCTTCCAAATTTTGCAAATCAGGAATAACACTCCGGTATATTTTACCCTCTACCGTTTCATCAAGCTGCTTCATACTAATCTTAGGATTGTTTTTTAAACTTCGAATCAAGGGATCAGCATTTGATACTAAGCTATATTGAATGTTGATTAAGGCATTCACCTTTTGTTTTGCATCTTTAGCCACTCCCAAAAACATTTCAGAGTTATTATACTTTCTATAGATACTTAGGTTAACAGCACTCACAAAATTGTTAAATGCTAGAATTTGTGACGCTACAGTTTTTTTAAACCCGTCGATATTCTTGTCCGAAGAAATAATTCTTTCTCTCAGTTTCAGTAAAGGCTGTACATTGTCTGCGGCCGTGGCCTGCAATGAAGCATCAATTTGTTTTAACTCATTAATTGCCGCATCAACTTGTGGCCCGAGCCCTTTGTCAAAATCAGGTTGTTTATCTTTCATTATCTCAAAATCTTTTTGTTCTTTTACTTGTTTTTCCTTAATTAATTTATTTTCCTCTGCCATTGTAATGCTATCACGCTCTCTGGATTTAGACTTTATCACTAACGGGGAAATCGAATCGATTAAAGGATGGACTATTCCTTCAGTTACACTTGTCAATGGTAAGGCCACATGTAGCTCTTTGGAAAGTTTTTTAAAGATATTCTTGTTAAAAGAAAATGTAATAGTAATTTCCAATACCTTATTTATAACAGAATCAAAGTGGATTAATATCGATGCAGATTGGTTTTCGAAAAATTTTTTTTTGTTTTCAATCGATATTTCAATTACAGGATTTTGCACACCTTCAACAACAAGATATTCTAGGTTAAGTCTGCTTGTAACTTTATCCGGTGCCTTTACTTGTTTTTCGTTTTTATCAAGAACATCAATTTTTTTCGTAAACATAAATATTCTGTGATCCACTTGGGCAAACTTCGCTGCAAAAAAGAAAACGCAACGCATGCTGTCTTTATCTGCTATCAATATGGAGACGGGCTTGCATTCGATATATTTGATTTGTCCGGATACACACAAATAATTTATCAGTAAGAAAACAAAAATTAGTGATTTGTTTTTCATAATAAAGGGGTGATTAATTAAGGAAGGAGGGATGAAAAACCAACATAATTATTCTAAGGACGCAGAAAACAAGACTAAAAAAGTAGAATTATTTTTCCGTCATTTTTTAATTCAATTGTATAGGCAAGTATCAACTCTTTCAGGCTGGTGGCATCTTTCAATATCGACAGGTCTTTATATCTTTCCGTAAACATTTTCATCAGCCGGTTCGGATCAACGTCATCTTCTTCGACTATCACCGGGTCAGCGCAGATATTCAATACCTCATCCATAAAATCAATCACCAACTCTTCAATGTCAATTTTTCCATCTTCATTTACTTTAACCGCACCATCTGCATTTGCTGCAAGCAAGGCCTCTATAAATCCTTTAGGTTCGCCATATTCTCTTACCCAAGATGCAACTTCCAAATCGTCCGGATAGGGCGGCGCATTTTCTGCCCAGTAATTCCTGTACAATAAAATATCTTTCAACCTCAATAGCAGGTTAAACATTGTTTCATTGCCTATTCCGTCTTGGTTGGAACATACATGGCCTTTACCGGGCTCAAAATATTTTATATTGGGGTGCCAGATATCTGTTAATGCAGTAATAGCTGCGGGAAATGTCGGGTAATTATTGCTTAAATCAATTCTTATTATATGTTTGTTCCCAAATATGGGGGTGTTGTCTTTATTAATTCCAATAAAAGTCCGTAGCTTAAACGTAATATCATATATCTCGGGAATGTCTGTGCCAATCATCGGTTTATGAACTGCGAAGGAAATAGTGTTACTGTTTTTACACAGATCCTCAATAGCACGCTTTTCATTTAACAGTCGCTGTGATCTTCCGTCGAAAGTTGCCATGGATCATTTTTTTGTTTAACTAATTTAAAAAAAATTATATATATTTCACAACAAAACTATTTAATGCCAGCCGCAACTGCTACATCATCCTCTTTAACTAAAGAAGCGTCAGGTGTACAAACACCAAATATCGCATCCGGCTATTCAATGTTGGCAAAGTCATATATTAATGCAGTAAAATCGAAATTCTTTGGCTTAAGGGCATACGAAAAAAACATCGGTATGCTGAATTGGATTACGGCACAACTCCAAATACTCAATAATTTTTTTCCAGTGGATATTTATTATAATGCTTCGGCAACTGATAGTACCGCTTTTCTAATGAATAATATTTTTCCCTCTCTAAATGGATGTAAAACAACAAAATTCAAAATCTTTCCTATACCTACTTCTTATACAAATGAAAACTATATAAATCCTGATGGCATGGGCTCTGCTTTTATGTTTGTTACGAAGAAGTATGAATTGAACAGGATTATTGAACAGTACACAGAAATTGAGTCTCGGTATATCTCGCTTACTATTATTGCATCTTTTAAAACCACGCGTCGGGACATTCTCGCCCCGAAAATCCCTTTTCAAATAATTCAGGTAAAAGATACCGATTTATACAATAAAGAATTGACCAATCGTTTTTTACGACACATAACAGAACAAAATACTATCGGTTACACAAATACAATGATTGCCGTTTTGTGGCAAAAATTCATTGCATTGCTGTTTAAAATTGATGGAGAAATTGACCTGGATATTTTGAATCTTGAAGCAACGCTAAAAGTAATATCGGCGAACAAACCCTCACTAAGCAGTTCATCAAACAGTTCTTTTCTGTCTACGAAATCTGTATTGGAAAGATATATTAAAGATACTGCGGCAGATTTTCAAAAAAGAACAAATGCAAGGGTAGATGAATATTACAATTCGGATACCGGAATGCTAGTTAAACGACTTAACGAAGCGATAGAAAACCTCACAGAATCTTCGCTTGTGATACAAAATTCCCACAAAAAAGATGTTAAAGAAGTATTATTAAACCAAACAGAAATCCCAAAATTTCAATCAGAAGTTGACAATTCACTCGATAGAGAATTCAACCAAAAAATTGTGCCCGATATTAAAAATGTGTTTACAAGTATTTACATTGATATTAACAGAGACTTAGTAAAAAAGAACTTAGTTGAACTATCAACAACAGCGGTGGAGATTAATCTCAACAGAAAACTAAGCCGGCTTGGTTTTGATAAAAGTATTGTAAGCGATTATATATCTGAGATATCATATATCGGTAAAGTGGGTGTTTATCCTAAAATAAAGTCATTACGCGAAGGAGCATTTCAATTGTTGATTTTTGTGATGATGCTGAACTTTCTCAATCCTTCTTTTAAGTCAAGAAATGTACTATATACCCATCCTAAAGGTGAAAGTAAAGATTTAACACATACAACGCCTGTGACCGAATGGCGGGAAATTAAACCTACCCTGCTGGGAAAGGTTCTTTACTTTGCAGAAGGATATGGCACGCTAAAAGATGAAAATTCAGAACCACCTGACATCTTAAACACAGATCAAATTGATCTGATTGAAACAACTCCTACCAGGTTTATCGGCAGAGGATCTTCAATTGGAATGGTAATAGCCGTTATATTGATGGCACTGTCGTATATTGAATACCAAGAGTCCCTGAAAAAATATGCAGCCGATGAAGAGGAAAGGAACTTAAGAAATATTAAAAATGAACTTAAATCTAACACGAAAAGGATTTTACAAGGCGTAAACAAAAATATCAAGGATTTTGTAAACGAATCCTTTACCGATTTGCAAAATGACTTAATAAGAGCACTAGATCTTGTTAAGAGTTATTCTGATGAACGAGACCAAGAATATATGTTGCGTACCGGAGAAAATTCAAACAACAACAAATATTTAAAGGTAAAATTACTGGAACTTGAAGCATTTAAGAAGGTGAACCGCGCAAAGATTGATGAATTTCAGAAATTTAGATCTTAAAGCTATTCGGCCTACTAGGGGCAAAAGAAACAAATACAGCTGCAGTAAAAACGCTTTGTAAATAAATACAACCTTCGAAATCCTTCGCTTGAATTCTGGTTATTAATTTTTACAAGCCTTACCAAATTCAAACCACATTATGAAACTACTGAGCATATTTATTGATGCGGAAAAGATAAACTCTTTTCTAACCGATTCGTTAACTAATGATACTATGCCAGTCTATGATATTAACGACAGATCGAGTGTTACCTATCCCTGTGCTATCCACATCAATGAAAATTATGCAGCTTTAGGAAGATATGCAAACTGTATTGCATTAGGTATCAACGGAAATATACAACCTCTTAAAGACTATTCTGAAAATAGTACTAACCTCAATTATTATGAAAGGAATTTTTTGCAGGTCTTTTTTGAAAATCCATTTTTTTCAACAAATTATGTATCTAACCAATCCTGCTTTGCGTTGCTAATCAAAAAAATAGTTTTTGACGCTTACTACGTTTCCAATTTTACCGAGATCGATCGCATTCTATTTATACCAACGGTCCGTTTTAGTGATGTAATAGAGCGTTTTATTAGGGAGTCTTACCTACTTTTCAATTCAGACATTCCATATGAAATTTTATCGTTTGAAAACTTGTTGGATTATTTGTCGCTCGATACCCGACAGCCGAAAAGTATTTTTGATAGCATCACAAGTGTCAGTTTTTTTGAGCAGACATTTTTAATCAAATCAGACAATGGAATAAATCATCTTGCTGGAATATTAGATTATGGCACAGGTAACTTTAAGAAGAAAATCATCGGGCTTATTCTTTCATCATTAGGGCTGCAAAAGGTAAAATTGAGCCAGATAGATGAATTAAGACTGGACAATGCCTTTTCGGATATAATGGTCTTCTTTGGAAACCGCGCCGCCGCAAACAACTTCTGCATTCCGGTAGAAATTAACAATTGCATCCATTTTATAAATTTCAACAACAATTTGCCTACTGAAGCTATTACCGGAGAGATTGACTTTTTCTTGCGACAAATAACTAAAAGTGTTACTTCCAAACTGCCACGTATGGTAATTTATAACGACATTTTTCAATCAAATTATATAAAGCAGATGGCTGAGCAACAAATTAACCGCATATCTCCGGTAGATATCACGTGCGAGGCAATAGACGGGTTAAAAGATTTTATCTCCCCTGCACTTTATAATTTAAGCAGTTTTTACGAATCGAAAATAAAAATAAACGAAACGGCCAGCCTTGTTGGAAAAGATTATTACATAACCATTTACGACCAAAAAAATGACTCAAAAGGTAGGGTTAAATTATTTGACAAAAACCTCAAAATTCCGGCTTATTACAGCGCCATCGTACAGGGCCGTTTTATACAGCAAGACAGAATTTATTTTGAAATCATTGAGAAAGGGAAAGAAAATTTGGAAAATATATTTTTACGTGTTATTATCGTTATATCTAATGAAATGGATTTCGGCGAAAATCTGACGCTCAGTCTGCGATTTTTCTTAGGAGGAGACCGGAAGATCCGGGTTGAAGCAGTCGAGAACTTCAGTGGCAAAAAGGCGGAGGTCAATTATATTTATAATGAAACTACTAATTTTGCTTTGTTAAAGCAATCCAAAGTAGTAGCTGATTTTAAGATCCTCAATAATTACATGGACAAGAAGAAAGAGATGTCCGTTAGTATACTTTAATTATTTTTATGACTAGTCCGGTAATGAATACCCAAGACGCAATTAGCCACTTGCGTTATCCCAATCCGTTGCCATCCAAAGTAGATTTTAGAATTATAAAAGAATCTTACTTCAGAAACGTCATTGCATTTACGGACGCTGGCCATAACGAAGTTTCTGACTTGGTGGAGGAATCTTATAATTTTTTGTGTCTACCGCGTATCCTTACAGTTTCCGATACTGATATTTTGCAACATATCACTGATACTGAGCCGCCTGGAATCATATTTTTATAAACCTTAAACCTTAAGTTATGGCAACTATAAAACTTACACTTTTCGATTCTTCAAATAATGCCAAACATGAGATGGAACTCCCCGACTCCATTACTGGGGATCAGATTATTAAAGCAATGATTGACCGCGGAAAATTAAATCGCACCGATGACAGTGGCAATCCTATAGTATATGAACTTGTGGCAGGAAAAAGAGAAGCTAGTTTGGGCAAAAAAATCACGACCAAGTCGCTTAAAGATGCCGGAGTTCAAAATGGTGATCAACTGATCGTGCGATCTACAATAATTGCAGCTTAAATATTGTTCCATAATCGTTTCATGTTTGAATCGCGTTTACCCACAGGAATGGCTTCTTAGAATTGCCGACTTATTTAACATTCAGTAGATTTCTTTCAATTTGTTTGAAATTAAAAGAATAATAAGTGTTTATTCAAACTCCAGAACCTTCAGATATTGCTGCAGACGGTAGGTACACCAGACTGGAAATGATTAAGACTCTCAATTTTGAGAAGATCCGTCACGCAAAAGTAATGGTGATCGGTGCGGGTGCCGTTGGAAATGAAGTAATAAAAAACCTCGCACTTTTTGGAGTTGGCAATATTTATATAGTTGATTTTGACAACATTGAAAAATCCAACTTAACCCGTGCTGTTCTCTTTCGCGAAAGGGACACTAAAAAAAAATCATACAAATCTATTGTAGCTGCAAAACGTGCCAATGAAATAAACCCAGATTGCAATATCATCGCCCGCAATGCTGATATAGTATACGATATTGGCTTGGGTGTTTTCAGACAAATGGATGCAGTCATTTGCTGTATTGACAGCCGCTTTGGTAGATTGATGATCAACCGCTATTGTTACTGGCTCAATAAATCCTGGATAAACTGCGGTATACTTGATGCAGAAGGAATCTGTACTGTATATAAACCAGGCGTAAATGATTATGAGTCTGAGCTCAGCGATTTTGCCTGGAAAAATATACGATTCCGCTTGGGCTGTCCTGATATAGCAAGAACTTTTTTTGAAGAAGGTAGTACCCCTACCACGCCTATATCTGCTTCTATAATTGGCGCTGTGCAGGTGTCTGAAGCCCTAAAAATTATTCACGGATATGATGAGCAATTACTAGCCGGCTTCGAATTCAGGTTTGACCTGAGAAAAAATGAATTCTTTCTTACCGAGGGAACAGAAATAAAAGCTGACAGCGAAAGCCATAAAAGGATGGAATATATTCAGATGACAAACCTTTCATCTGCATCTACGATATCTCAACTGAAAGATTATATTGCCCGTGAGACAGATAATATCAACTATGAAGTAGTTTTAAGAAATCCTGTGGTTACAAAAGTACAACGAGAAATAGACGGCAAAACTTTTAAGACACTGGTGAAAGAATCAGGCCTCGCCCAATATCTTGACAAGAAGAAGATGCGCGACTGTGACAGCGATCACTTACACAACAGGATCTTTATAAAGGAAAAAACAACGGTTTTAACCGCACAAACACCACTAGATAAATTCAGTTTAAAATCTATCGGCGTTCCTGACTTGGACATACTGGAAGTGAGAACGGAAACAAAGGGAACCTTATATATTGAACTAACTGCGGATTCCTCAAAATATTTTAATCAGTCGTATGACTAAAATTTTGCTATTCTTAGCTACACTTTGTTGTCTTACATGTTTCTCATCATTAGGAAACGGCAACAGAAAATTTATTTTCGACGCTGATAGTTTTAAAGAAACAAAGAATGGTATAAACGTGCGGCTTACTCACTTGCCAAAAAAATTTAACATTTCAAAAATTGAAAAGATAACTGTCTATCAAATTTCAAGTAACACTCTTAATTTCTGTGCGTCAAAATATCACGTCGACCCCAGTGAGCCAGATAATGCCATCCTGATCACCTTTAAACTGGCTAACAGGACTTCAGATAATGATGACTATGAATTTAAACTTGTAGTCAACTATGACGGCAAAAGATATACATCACTAAGAAAAGATGTTTCAATTACATTTCAAGAAAAAGAGAATAAAGAAGCAAACACTGTGGCGAAAAAATCGCAGATAGAAAAAAACAACCAAAATATAACTTCCGACACACGAGGCACTCCACAACATGCGGCAGATTCACCAGTTAATAGAAATTTTGAAAAAATATATGCTGACACTGTTCATGACGGAGAGTGCCTATTCCTAAAGGCCGTGTTTCTGGCAAATGAAATACATGCCCTTACCAAAAAAGATGTAGAAATTAAACAGGGAGGAAATACTCTAACAAATTTTAGTATAACAGTTGAATCAATCCATTATAATAAAGCCAACAATTCCTTTATTTGTATATTTAAGCCAATAGACAAATTCGAGCTGCTGTTTACTATAACTATTCTTACCAACAAAAAAAAGTATTTTACCGATGCCAGCAATTTTAGAAATATAAAATTTGATAACCCTACCTGCAGAAAAGCAGCCGAAATTCCTGCCGCGGTTGACATTCCAACAACTACCAGTTCAAATATATACCAATATATTTTTTATACCTGTCTACTAATTGGAATATTGGTGATAGCTAGAATTGCTTATGTTTATTTTAATAAAAAAAAGAGCATTACCACAAGCAATCCTGACCACAACCAAAATTTTAATAACGGCGTGGCCGACGAAAATATACCGGCTGATGCGCAGATAACCTTTTTGGACGATTTTGCCCTCCTACAGGTTGACAAAAAACAAACCGCTAGCAATCTTTCGCCAGTTTTATTAGATGGCCATAAAGAATTAATCAACCTCGATCAGTATTTTACTAATACCTCTGTAGCAATCGTGTATATCAGCGAGGAGGCCGCAAGGGATGTTTTTCTGCTTTTATTTGATTCGGTCAAAACGAGGCCTGCGCCTGAAGTGGGGGGATTCCTGATGGGCAGAATTCAAACGAATGTCTCTGATGCAAAAAAACTGGATGTAATTATTGACAAATTTATTAAAGATGGAACGCCCAATTACCAAGATAATTTTACGATTACTTTCAGTGCTCAAATAAGCGTTGATGAGCTGGATTATTTGAACAACACACCCGGAAGCCTGAAAGTTGGTTGGTTGCATACACACCCCGGTCACGGGATATTTCTTTCCGAACCTGATCTAAAAACACATCTGCAGGCATTCCCTTTTCCTTACCAGATTGCAATTGTAATTGAAAGTTATGACGAATTTAAAACTGGCGTATTTAGCTATAAACTTACAGAGAAAGAAATAAACAATAGCAAGGATAAAAATGAAACCAATTTTAAAAGCTGGACTAATTTAATTTATGTCAAATAATAAGTTATGAATTATAAAGGTCTTTTACTTGTTTGGTCATTGCTAGTATTGGAACCTTCTTTACTTTTTTGCCAAACCTTACAAAATAAGAAAGAGATAACAATTAACCAGATTGTTCCCGCAGAAGACAGCGGCTATATAAATGTATATTTTGATCTTCCTAACGATCCGGAATTGCGCGATAAAATTGATTTGTTTCGCAGCGGTCTTCATGTGAAAGAAGTAGTCAATGGACGAACCTATGATATAGATGATGCTCATTTACAGGTTCTGTCAGTTGATGTGAATGATGGAATATCTGAAAACATTAGTTCAAATCCGACGAGCAAAACATCTTCCTATCAGGAGAAAAATATTATATTGGTTTATCTTGACAGAAGCGGCTCCATGTCCACGCAAATGTTGGAGGAAGTATTCATTTCGTTTAAAAAACTTCTCCGTCTAGCTAAGGCAACAAAGAGCCCTTTGTACTTTGGTACTTTTGATAGCTATGTTTCGCTTCCACAATACAAATTAAACCTTGACGGAGAGCCGGAGGAATACGTTTTTACCGATATACAACCAGGTGGTAAAGAGTACAGTTTTGCTGAATTCAAGAATCTCTTTGACAAAAAAAATGAAAACGAGACAACATATGATACAGATCTGTATGGCGCGTTAGAGATTGGTACCGAATATTTAAACAATGAAGATGTAATTCCAGCCCTGAAGGACTTTACAGGCAAGAAAGTATTTATCTTGTTTACGGATGGACGATTTGACATAAACGAGACAAAGTATTTGCATAAAAAAAAGCCTCTGGCTGTAGAAAGACATTTAACTGACGGGTTTGGTCAAGAAAAGGTATTGAATGCATTAAAATCAATAGATAAGTCCATTGCCATATATCCCATAGCCTATGGAGTTGAAGCAGATCAAAAATTTCTAACTGCAGTCTGCGACCATACACCTAACGCTACCGATAAAGTCTTTACGGCTAATGTTTCCGGTCTTAACGATATTTTTAATCAGATAGCCAAAGAAGCCAAATCAAAATATGTTATCCGCTATGCGCCGGAAAACAAGGTTTTTAAGGGAGAAAAGCGAATTTTCAAATTAAGTTCTGTTATTGAAGGTCAGATATTCAGAGAAGATGATAACCAGAAAGAGTATTCTTATGCTGATCCCTTTAACATAAAAGAATTTGTTCGTATCTGGCCAAACAACGATAACCCGGAAACCCATTCCATCTCTAAGTTCTTATACATTGTCATTCCGGTGTGTATATTTCTTTTGATTGCGTTTGCAGCATTGCTTATATACCCAGCTTTTTACACGTCTTCGTTTAAGTCAAAATATTTCATAATATATAATAACCCATCGGATGGTTCCGAAACGTGTTCTTATTGTAGTAACCCTTTTGTAACAGGAGATATTATCGTAAATAAATGCGCTCATAAAATACATGCCGAATGCTGGAAAGATAACAACAATTCATGCGTCATGTATGCAAGGGGAAAATGCAAAGAAGGCAAACAAGAGATATCAGGTGTTCTTAACCTAATTAAAAATCCATTTAAAGTAGATGCTATTGGCAACGGACTTGCAGGCGCCACAGGTGGCATCATTGCCGGGTTGGCCACCAAATTGTTTATTGATAAAATACTGACCTTTTCCTTTTTCAGTTCTTTTGAAAAATCGGCTTTTATCAGTAAGTCAACAATATCATTTGGGTTAAGCGGACTTTTTCTAGGCTTTTTCATCTCCATGAGTATTGGTATATTCAAAAACCGTTTTCATAAGGGCTTTAAAAATCTGATAAAACCAGTTCTCTTTATACCGGTACTTACAGGGATTGCCTGTCTTATAATAAACGTCCTTATATTCTCATTTACTCAACGCTATTTCAACATCCCATATTTAAGTTCCATTTTAATTTGGGTCATATTTGGGGTAACCGTTGCTTCTTTACTTGCATTAGTAAGTGACATGAATTATAAAAATGCCATTATAGGTGGCGCCATCGGTGGCATTATTGGGGGTATGCTTGTAGAAATACTTCCACTGGTTATTCCACCCGGTTATAGATCGGTTTCCGACATCGTTGCAAAAATGTTCTTGGGTGGCGCCTTGTCCATGGTACTATCAATCGTGATCAATAAACTTGAAGACTGTTATCTGAAAGTAGTCAGCGGCAACTACAATTCAGACAAGCCATTTTACATAAGCAAATGGCTTAACCGTTCAGATCTCGGATATGTGCTTATTGGTTCAAATGGAAAAGAATCACAGGTAGCCCTGGCATTTGATACATCGGATCAAATCTCTCCTACCCATTGCAAAATAACAAAAAAGTTACAGGCATATAATATCGAGAACGTTTCAGATAATAAAGACCTGTTGGTTAATAACAGGTATGTATACAGGGGTAACCCTGCGTGGTTAAATAACGGAGATTCCATTCGACTTGGAAAAACCACTTTAAGATTTGAATTAAAAAGAAATTTAAATAATAAAAATTAAATGTTATGGCGACAAAATCTCTTGAGGAAATGCACCAGGAAGCCGATGTATTAACTAACGAAAACAAAGAACTGCAAGCCCAATCTGAAAAATTACAAGGGGAGATGCAGCAATTTTACGATCATGCTCATGAGCTTACTGAAGAAATCAAAGTATTTCGTGATCAGACACAACATTTACACGACGAGTCACATGCTTTTCATGATCAGGCGCAGCACCTGCACGATGCATCGCAAACAATTCACGATGAAACACAAAACCTGCACAATGAATCGCAAACGCTCCATGACCAGACACAACAACTGCATGATGAATCGCAAACACTCCATGACCAGACACAACAGTTTCATGACGAAGCTCAAGTACTTCATGATCAGACCCAGCATGCATCTGAAGATGCCGGTCACATGCATGATCACCTATCTCAATTACACGATCACACGGGTCAATTGCACGACCATGCCAATCAACTGCACGATCAAACATCGCAATTGCATGACCATACTAGCCAACTACACGATCATGCCGCACAATTACATGATCATACCACCCAACTGAACGACCAAACCGGTCAGTTGCATGATCACACCGCGCAATTGCATGATCACACTGCACAATTACACGATCACACAAGCCAATTGCACGACCATACCAACCAGCTGATGGATCATACGAATCAGCTTCACGATCATACCAATGAGCTGCATACACACACGGGAGAAATGCATGACCATTCTGTGCAATTACATGATCACATTATACAGCTGGCCAACAATACCCTGCAACTGCACGACCAAACCTCATCCCTACATGATCAGACGCAAACCCTGCACGATCAGAGTGAGCAACTGACTTCTGCCATTACCGAATTAAATACAACGTCCGAAGGGCTTACCAAGGAAACACAGCAATATAACACCGAAAGCCACCAACTCCTGATTGATACACAGAACGCCAATCAGCAGACACATGCCTTGCAAGCTGATACACAAACGGTCAACGCTACTTCTCATCAATTACAACAGGATATAGAAGGCCTCAAGCAAAATGGCCAACAATTGGTAGAGAATATCCATAGCCTGGAACAAACGTCTAATCAGCTAAAAGATCACATTGAGGGATTATTTGGAGAAAGCAAAGATTTGAAAGAAAATATTGCTGGCGTCCTGGATGACTCAAAACAGCTGCACACCAACATTACGGACTTGTTGAATAATGCTAAAAACTTTGTGTCGAATATTGAAGATGTATTCAGCAATGCAAAACATGTATTCGATGCAATTTCTGAAAACAAAAGTAATGCAGAAAACATTGTGGGTGACATTAAGTCTGTATATGACACAGCGCATTCTGTTATGGAAGCCATTCAGGCAATACAAACCGCTGCAGAAGCAGTGGAAGCTGCATTGTTAGTGCCCTAATAAAATGAATATGATTGTGACCGAACTATTGGATTATAACCTGTTCATGCTTATGAATCCTGGTATTTGCTTTCATCCCGGCGGTTTGCTGGCAACTTACAAAGTAACTAGAAATGTTCCCGGAATTTCTAAAGAATCGGGCATTCTTGATTTCGGTAGCGGTAACGGCCTATCACTTTTCTTTTTACAAAAAATGGGATTCAAAAAATTATATGGTTACGATGTAAATGCCCAACTTATTGAAAAGGCAAAAAAACGCTTTGGCGCCAATCGTGAAATATTATTTTATGACGCTTTGACAGATTGGCACAACGCGACACCGGAAATATACTTGATGATGTTGGAAAGTATTTTCAGTTATATTAAGGAAAGTGATATGCTGGGCTTTACGACCCAGTTAAAAAAAGTAATGGCAATATCGGGCGCCAAGTATTTAAGTGTGATAGATTTTTATTGTATTGATCAGCCTTCCGAGGCTATGAAAAAGGAATTCAGGTACATCTTTAATTCAAACCAGTTAAGGACCAAACTAGAAGTTTGGCAGATAATAAATAGCTTAAGCCCAAATGGCAAAGTTGTATATCAGGAAGAATTAAAAATTGCTAATCAACCGGAGGTTGTATTCGGGAATAAAATTAACAATTATGATTACTTGAAAAACATTATTAAAGACCATGTCGCATCTGTTGAGGAAGCCATAGAATACCAAAAAAAATACATCGGCCATATTTGCGCGTTTAATGACACTTTTTGTAAAAATTTTATATTCTTCAAAGCCGTCGTGGAGATCAATTAAACTGAAAAACATTCAAATGATAAATTTATGATATCAACTGAAGCTTTTGCGCTACAAGCGCTTGCATTATCTGACAGCTCGGCGGTCCTACATAAACAAAGTGATATACTGCAAAATGACATGCACCATTTTCATAGCGAAGCGCAACAACTAACAGAAAAAACAAAGTCTTTTCACGATCAGGCACAACAGCTAAGCGAGGAAAGTCATACATTTCGAGACCAGTCGCATAGTCTACAGGAGGAAGGCCGAACACTGCACGATCAAACCCAACATTTAAATGAAGAATCACGTGCATTTCATGATCAAACACATGGTTTGCATGAGGAGGCGCAAGTTTTTCGTGATCGAACCCAACATCTTAACCAGGAAACCAGCACCTTACTTGGTCAGACACAACACCTGAAAGAAGAAACTAATCAGCTGCACGATATTATCAGTAACCTTAATAATCATGCTACTCAAATTCACGACCATACCGGTCTGCTGATTGACCAGACTGGACAACTGCACGATCAAACCAGCCATTTACACGACCATACAGCGCAGCTGCACGACCATACATCACAGCTGCACGACCATACATCACAGCTGCACGACCATACATCACAGCTGCACGACCATACGGCGCAGCTGCACGACCATACATCACAGCTGCACGACCATACATCACAGCTGCACGACCATACAAGCGAAATGGCTGAACATGTATTGCAGCTGCACAACCATACTGGCCAGTTACACGAGCATACCGGACAGTTAGAGGTTCATATTGGTCAGTTACATGACCATGCTGCAGAATTAGAGAATCAATCCGTACAATTGCACGAACACACACAGCAGTTAAAGACACAGACAGACTCAATTCTACAGAATATTCAAGCGTTGCATACGAGAAGCACAGAGATCACCAATTCAATCACTACTTTTAATACCACTTCAGAAAACCTTACCAGCGAAACGAAGAATACCTATGAGCAAACACAAAACACATTAAATAATACCCAAGATTTAAACACGCAAACGCATGTACTGAACGACGATATCAACAAGGTACAGCAAGCCGCAGATGTTTTGATAAGCGATATCAATTCATTAAAAGAAAATGGAACGGAGGTTACAAATATTACCAACAACCTGCACCAGCATTCCGACGAATTGAATGGCCATATCAATGATTTATTGGGAAGCAGTAAGGAGCTGAAAACTAATATAGAGGATCTAGCAAATGATGCAAAAAATATGGAAACGGACATCATTGAAATATTGGGCAATGCAAAAAAATCAGGTGAAAGTATAGGGGATATTTACGATCACTCAAAAGATTTATTAAATTTTATACAAGGACACAAAGGAAGCGCCGACAGCGCCCTAGACGATATTCAGTCAATTTTAACTAATACTCAGTCTATTTTTACCGTCCTACAAACCTTGGCTGCTTCTATTAAAGCATTGGAAGCTGTTAAAGCAGCCACATTTGGGTTAGGTTAAGAAGATGTGTAATAAAAGATTGCGGTTTTAAATTGATACACTCCATTTTCCAATTGAACAATTTCCAAAATCCTAATATAAAAATATATTAATTATAAATGGAGTCATCTGTCCGATAAAGCTTACGCATAACGATCAGTTAAAAGAGATGATATTAGGGATGAAAATATCAGAATCAATTCAAGTCAGAATTCTTTTAATTGCCAAAGAAGCCAAAATCCCTGTGTTTAAAATATTACCGTAAGAAAAAACTTTTGTCCTTAATAAGATTCAAATAAGCGGATCATGATTATGCACAAGCTATATTGTAACTGAACAAAATTAAATAAAGAACTCTTTGAAGCACTTGAATAAAACAAACGTGTCAGTTGTATTTCCAGATATATCCGCCTTGACTAAAAAAATCTGCTATTCCTACAATAAATTTATTGATGTGATTACTAAGAATGAGATACATATCGAAATATTAAACGATCAAACGACCATCGAAAATTATTTTGTAAATGAAGAGTGAGATTAAGCCTGTAGCTATTTTTTTTGCCCTCCTGGGCTTTGCGGTCAATTCCATTAATGCATTGCAAAGGAAGCATTTTTCGAAAATTGATATTGCTAAAATATTTGGCTTTGTCTAAAGCCTTTCGACCCCTTTAAGAAACGTTCTATTGCATGTATAACTCTCGAAGAAAGGGTCGCAAGAGAACGAGGAATGTACCCGGATGCCGGAACGGGTTGGGATATTCTTTTTATGATTTTCTATAACAAAAAATCCCTGGAGGGGTATCTCTTGTCAAATCAGCTGAGACATATTACAAGTGTGCCAGGAACATTTTTAGTATGTTGGGAACTAAGATTCAGAGGAGTAATCAACTATACTTCTGAAGGTTGGGAGATGCCCAGACAAGATCCGGTTTTAGTTTATGCTCTCGGAAACTGGATAGAGCTTTACTACGGGTGATTATTTATCTTCGCCGTGTCAATAGAATTCCAATGCGTAACCGGGCATTAAGATGGTCGCTTATAATTGTCGGGTCTATTTTGATCTTACTTGTCTTTTTGAATCCATCTATAAGTGATTTTAGAAACTTCGCTCGTCGTCCTGGAGATCCTAAAGGAACGGTTTATAGAAGAACCTCGAACTATTTTATATTCTCTTTCTTTTCTGAAGAATGGATAGACGAGAATGAACAATCCGGTTCGTATTCCTACCTGGGTATAGCCGGAAATTTTTATGCGAGATAAGGGTTTCCATTTATTTGAATATTCTGGAGGCTTGAATTGATTTGTATCCTGTCCACGATTCCCCTGTTCTTCCAAGCGCCCGGAGCGCTGCTTGTAGGGGTTGTAAGGTTCCCATTACAAACAGACACGGGCGTTAACTTTTTTATATATTTGATAACCCCTAAAAAGATTACAAGATGGAGGATTCATTAGATGATGAAAAAAAGAGACTTGAAATTCAAAAACTGCGGATCGAAAATAAAAAGGAATTTTCGTGGGCGCATCGTATTCACAAGATCTATATAACTTTTGCACCTGCCACTATCGCCCTTATTTCAGTTATGCTCACTGCTCAAATACTTGTATCAGCAAATGTTTTTGATGTTAGCGGTAAGCGGATACAAAATCAGCAGGATAGTTTAAGCTTTAATAAAACGACATTTGAAAAATATAAGAACAAGATTAGGGACTCAACAAATATTTTAAACCTGCGTATAGATTCACTTACAGATGTAGAGAAAGATTTGAAAAGGCAAATTATTGTCGTTCAGGATGAAAAAGAGAAAAAATATGCAGAATTAACCGGCAAGCAGAAATTAGCGGTTGACCTTAATGCGGTCAGGAAAGATAGCGCGATACTTAAGGTGGAAAATGAAAAACTTCATACCCAAGTAGTCGTGTTCTCCACAGGATATTTTGAACTTAAATCAGCCTCAAATGCTTTTTGCCTCGACTTTGAAAGGCTTACAAAAGATAATCCCTCGATTGATTATCGCGGGATATATGTTGATTTTATAAAACTAAAAGGGCTGGCAAACAAATAATTTGGTTTAACAAAATCTTTGGGGGATTATGTACCTCGAATGTATCTCGAAATGATGAAAACCGCGCTGGGCTTGAATACTTATTTTCGGTAAGCGAAAGTCAATATTAATTGACATCTTCGTTACTGTATTGTTACTCCCAATAGATATGTTAGTGTAATCATTTGATAATCAAATGTTTATGTCGATAGGATGATTCCTGTTCCGGGCACCTGAGAATGAATAAGCAGGTAGTATTCTTTGACGAGGAGACTACCTGATTTTCATTTGATGCCGATTTGACGCACTGACAAATTAGTAGTTAATAGACTGGATTAATTTACAATCAAAACACTATTAACGATGGCAAAAGTTTTTATATTTCAATCAAAAATAATTTGTATTTTCAGTGAGTTAAGCTCAATATGGTTCCCCTAAACCTTTTTCCTAAGTAAGTTTCCGTACATCTTTATGCAAGACTGATAAGTGTTATGTCACTCTGAATTTATCAGCAATGCAATCCCAGGACCGTCCATCTGAAATAGAAGCATTAGAACTGGAATTAGCTCAAAAAGAAATCTTATTGGAAACGTTTCTTAATAAAAATGAAGTATTTCAAAAGGCAAAAGTGATCATTCACGAAATAGAAGAAATAAAAGACAGGCTTGAAAAACTAAAAAATAAGAAATAAAAAAGTGAAATAATTTTACCCGACCATAGAAGCCTATGCAAAACCAGCCTTATTGCTAAACCGTGATAGGGCTTTTTTAATTTCATTTCCTAATCCAGAATCCTTTTCTCCATTATGCAGCTGTTATATTAATTCAACTTGTACTGGCTAATTTCCGTAAGGGAAATGGATACTAAAAGTACTGCCCTTACCGTATTGAGATTGAACGGCGATCCTTATATCGTGATATTGAGCAATGCTTTTAACGATGGAAAGTCCTAATCCGTATCCTTCGTCTGCTTTCCTACCCGCTTTTTTAAACCGGTCGAATATGGTTTCCAGTTCATGTGCGGGAATACCAATTCCCGCATCCTTTATATGAATAATATATGATTTCCCCTGAATAATCTGATCTGTGATTTCAATCTCTCCTTCTTCCTGATTATATCTGATTGCATTGTTTATCAGGTTATAGATGAGCTGAAAAATCAGATCCCGGTTGACACGCGTCAGTACAATGGAATGGGAAAGCGATTGCACAATACGGATTTTTCGTAATTCAATACGATCTTTTAGTTCATTCACTACTTCTTCCAGCAGCACATACGGTTTTATCTGATCTGTTTTCACATACTGGTCATTTTCAATACGTGAAATCAATAAAAGAGATCGTACAATTTTTTTCAACCGGTTCAGGATAGTCAGCATACTGACCACTTTTTCCCGGGAAGTTTCACTAAGTTCCTGATCCATCATCACATTCTCCATTTTATTCTGAAGAATGCTTATGGGCGTCATCAGTTCATGGGAAGCATTGGATGTAAATTCCCGTTCCTTTTCAAATGTTTCCTTAATCTTGGAAGCGAGGTTGGTCAATGATTGGTCAAGATATTTAAAGTCGGTAGTGGAGGTTTTTACCGGCGAAATAGTTTCTTTAAAGGGAAATTTTCTATTCAGAATTTTGGAAGTTATAATCAGATTCAAAGGCCGGAGTAAGAGACGGGTAAACAACAGATCGAGAATGAGTGTGAAAAAAATTAACCCTGCCAATGTGTATAATGCAACTTTTTGCAACGGGCGATTGTACTGATCGATCGTAGAAACCGTCTTACCTATTTCCAGCAGGTAGTTTTTATTTTTGTATTCAAATGTATAATCCAGCAGCCTGTAGGTTAAGGTATCGTTTTCCACTATCCGGCTATCCGTGAATATGGTATCAACGGGGGCATGGCCATTGGAAGATTCCAGTGCTATGAATTCCTCTTTCAAAAGGGTATAACTTCCATAACTGGAATCGCCTTCAAAATAGTAGTCAATGCCCCTTTTCTGGATATTATCCAATACCTTCTTTTTTTGTTCCTGAAGATTGTGATTGGTGTATTGGGAAGTAACGTCTTTCACGATGCCTGGCAGAAGCCATATAAAAAGCAGAACGATGACTGTTTTTGATAGTGTGGTGTAGAGGGTTATTTTACTTAAGAGCTTCACGTTCAGATTTTAATTTTATAGCCGGTTCCGCGAACAGTCTGCAGCCAGTCCACGGAGGCGAATGCCATCATTTTTTTCCTGATATTTTTTATATGTACATCAATAAAATTAGAGTCATAGTCATCGTCTGAAAAATCTCCCCAGACATGGTCGCTGAGTTGAGCGCGGGTAAGCGGCCTGTTTTTATGCAGCATCAGATAACTCAGCAGGTCGAATTCCCTGCGCGACAATTCAATCTCCTCCCCATTAAACAGGACCATGCGTTTATTCAGATCTATGATAAAATCACCCAGCGGCGCAACTGAATCGTTCAGCCCGGATTTTCTGCGTGATATGGCCTGCATCCTGGATTGCAATTCAAGTAATGAGAACGGCTTCGGGAGATAATCGTCCGCTCCCAAATCCAGGCCTTTTATCCGGTCTTCCAAATCTCCCCGCGCAGTAAGAATGATATAAGAAGCCTCCGGACAATTTTTTTTGGCATCCTTCAAGACTTCCAGGCCGTCCAGATCGGGGAGTCCGAGATCCAGCAATATAAAATCAAAAGGATGATCTGACATTATTTGACGGGCCTGCTTTCCGGTAAAGGCCAGATCACACAGGTATCCGGCCTTTTTTAAAAAAAACTCCATTTCCAGCGCCATGGATTTTTCGTCTTCTACAATCAGTACGTTCATGATCTTCAGAATTGATAATAAAAACTTGCACTGAAAAATGAATTCAACTGTCCCGGTCCGCTTTCTGCTTTATTACTCAGGAGGGAAAGCTGATAATTTATTTCAATCATATACCCGGCCCTGCTATAGGCGAGCGGACAATTAAAATTGTATGATAATATACTAAACTGTGTGGTTGTGACTGTCTGGGAAACCTCAGAATTCTGCTGGCCGGTCAGTGGAGGCAAAATTATTCCCAACAGGCTGTCCTGTAGTTTTTTTTCAATCAGATAGGTTTGATAAAAATGCTGCGTGCCTGCGGTAACAGCTACCGTCGGTGTGATGGTAATAATATCCTTTTCTGTGAGATGACCCAGATTAATCTGTTTGCCCGTTCCCGCTGTAGCAAAGAAGTCGTTGGATTTCCCAAAGGCGTAGTCTGCAGTTAATTTGGAACTTAGAAAGTTTTCATAGGTCAGGGTGGCGCTGACATTGTCCGGATTGGAAGCCTGTAACAGAGGTGAATAGGAAGGGTAGAATGTATGACTGTAACTAATGTCCGCTGAGAGCCTTTTACTAATAGTGAATTCAAATCCGGCTCTGAGATTCTCTGCTGACACTGTGTTAATGGTATCCTTCAAGAGTCTGTACGCGAGGCCCGAAAAATAGATGCCGGAACGAAAGCGATAGGTGGCCGACGCCGCTACATAGGGAATGTTTTCTTCAGCTTTCTGCCCATAGTAGTCCGCATTGTTGCAATAGGTAGCCCCCAGTGTGAGGGTGGATTTTTTTGCCAGACTATCCGTCGTATCCGCTCCGGTGCTATCCGTTTGTCCTGAGCAATGCAGGCTCCATAAGCCTGCAGAGATCAGAAGGATGATTAGTTTCATAAGGGATAATTTTTTTCTCTAATGTATTTTTATAGTAGGTTTTATGATCGTTGGTTTAATCACTTTTATTGGTTTTATGGTCTTTACAGTAGATGGGACACTGATGGGTACTGCCTGCTTTTTTGATTTCGGAACCTCCTTGATAACAGCCGGCTGTTTATTTTCAGTCGTATTTTCCTGGACTGTTTTATTCTGAGGCAGGGAATCGCACATGGAACCCACCGTCTCTACGTCCTTTTTCAAAATGGATACAAGTATCGGTTTGCCTTTATCAGCTAAAGATGCCTCCGCTGTAAGTAAAACCGATCCAAGCAACAATATTTTGAAAGACCAATTCCCCGATATCATTTTTTGACTGAATTTGAATCAACAGGTTTTCAGCTGTCTTTCTGAAAACCTGTTGTCTTTTTTTATTTAATTTTTAACCCGGCATTTGTTTTAATCTGATTGTGCACCTTAACCGAAACCGGCCGCGGTTTTATGGATTGTTTAATACCGCCGGCTGCTTTAACAGTTGTTGAAGAGCCTGCGCCCACACTGGTTTTTGCAGTTGTTTCCGCTTTATTCATATCCGTTTTCGTTTTACCGGCTGTTTCCGCTATGCTTTTGTCTGCCTCATTTTTCATGCTGGCAGTAGTTTTCAGGGATTCGTTTGTTTTAGTATACCCGGTTGCCTTTGCTTCTCCGCTGAGCACTTCTGCCTGTTTTTTTGCATCTGCAGAAGAGGCTTTTAGCCCCGTATTTAAAGACGCATCCTGGCTTAGTTTATTGTTCCCGGAGCCTGCATTTGCGCCCGAATTGGCCTGTAAAGAGGCATGGGCGCTGGTATTTCCTTCTGTTGCCCCCTGGTTTTTATCAATAGCCGATTTTGCCTTTTTTTCGACGGAAGAACCCGTCTTTTTAACCTTCTTTTTTGCCGAAGTAACGGAATGGTCCACAGCCTCGGATTTTATCCCCGTGTTTGTATATGCCTGTACACTGGCATCGCTTCCATTTTTAATTGTTGCTGCCTGTACGGTTTCTGACTGAGTGGTTTTAGTATCAGCCTGCTGGCCAAAGCTGGCAGCTGATAATAACATGGCCGTTGCCATTAATAGATTCGTTTTCATAAAGTTTTTTTAGAGTTGATGAATAAATAACAGGAACAAACATAGAACCCCAAGATGAAGGGAAGATGAAAATATACCGGGTATGATAACTATGCTTTATCTGGATAACATATGGGCGCTTGCACCCTAAGGGAGGTGTTTCTATTTTGCAGGAAGAAAGGTTTATGGGGAATTAACTCAGGCTTCCCAGAGCCCCCGGATTTTATTTAGCCTTTCTGAAATTTCTTTCAGTTTCCGGTAAATGATTTTTTTGATTGTAAACTTTACATTCTTACTAATGGCCTTGTCAAGTAAATCGTTGTAGTGTTCAAATTGATACTGTAAGGAAGCAATATCTGTTTTTAATTCCGAGGTTTGCATGACCGATAATTTTGAGTAATACATCAATTATCAACCTCAAAGATGTACTACGATGAATAGCAGGCGCAACTTCCCCTCAAAATATACCATTTGTATGCCAAAAATTTTTTGCTGTTGTTTTCGGTGCTATCAATGATCAGACAAATAATACACTATCAACATTATACCAGTGAATATGCTCTTTAAAATAACAGAGATCCATCAGGCAATCGCAGGGACTAATTCTATCCCGTCATCTAAATCTTTATTCTCTTGCGTATCCATTGGAGGTTTTCTGGAATCAATTTCGTTTTGAAGTCGTAGTATGACGTCTCTGCATTCATCAAATCCATCAGATACGCCTCCCCACCTCATCATAAGAGTATATTTTGATGTGTAGTCAGCTAACAAATCATAAAGTGCGGATAATTCCAGGTCTTTTAAGTCGGTAAGCATCAGAAGTTAGTGTATTTAAGAATCTTAAATACCATCAAAAATTGTGCTAACGTATTTTTACGATATTTTATAAGGATCACCAAAAATGATATTAGCAGACAGCATTTTACAATCCGTACCCGACGGACTTTCTGCTCTAATGTAGTAAGGCTTTTTTGTAAATACCATAGGAAATATGGTATGTATATGAAATACCAGGCAGTGATTTCGTTATTTTTTCGCTTCCAGTTTTCTTAATTGCTCTAATCTTTTGTTTATCGCTTTCAACTTCCTGTAGATAATCTTCGTTTTTAATAATTCCACATTGTCCGAAATAGCTGTGGCTAAAAGTCTTTTATAATGAAAACATTCAATCTCTAATGCAGCGATCTCTGCCTTTGGGTCCTGGGCTTGCATTGCTGATAAATTTGGAGTGAGACAACGCCTATCAATCTTAGAAAACAACGGGCAAGTGACTGGCTGGTTTGAGGGATAAATATGGATCCAAAAATAATATTTATTTATCGTGTTGGTAAAATGTATGTCATTTACATACTCGCTTGTTAGTAAAATGTTATTAAACAACTTCGTAAAATAGGAGGGGACTCTGATTTTGTAGTTATATAGAATAACTCAAATCTGAACTGCACTTTTTTCATCGAATGAACCAGTGAAACCGCATTTTTTACGTGGAGCTTTTTAAATATTATGAAGGTGTACCTCTACCGTTTTGATTGAAATGTCAAGTGCTACGCTGATTTCTTTGGAGGAATGCCCGGCTTTAATCTGTTTGATGACTTCCAGTTCTCTTCCTTGAGGGACTGAACTGCTGAATGGATGTTGGAGGATTCGCAGGATGTTGAGGTCGGATATATAAATGACGCAAATTGAGATGGTCAACTCAAAACCACCCCTTCTTTCAACGCTTTATCATAAGCCGCCTTTTCGAATTTGTATAAGTGAGGAGCGCGATGTGCGCCAATGCTTCGCTTTTCACTTAGCTTTTTTAATAGTCCCAGGGTGATCAGCTTTTTAGGGAAATTGCTGATGTCCAGTTTTTTCCCCAGTAGTGTTTCATACAAACAGTGAATTTCAGACAGTGTAAACTTTTCAGGCAGCATATTATAACCGATCGGATAATGATATAAATGTATACGCATGGTTTGGAGTGCCTCCCTGATCATTTCTTTATGATCGAATTCTACCCTGGGAACGTGGTCAATATCAAACCATTTACATTCATCCGACATGAGATCGGGCTTGGGGACTGATTTTTCAAAATCCGTAATAGAGTAAAAACCAACAGAAATAGTCTGATCGATCAGCCAGTTTTTTTTCGTTATACGTATGCCGGTTTTTTCAAACCATTTTTCTTCATCGAAGTCTTTAGTTTTTGCCCGGTCAGGATCACCAAAGGTCTTGAACTGTTGTAAAAACAGGTTACCAATACCTGTCCGTTCTTTTACAATCCGGTTAGCCGCTTTTACCAAAGTTTCCGTTCGTTTTATATATCCACCCGGCAGGCACCAGCCTTTGATAAACTTATTTTTGATTAACAGGATCTTTAGCTGTTGCCCGTGATATCCGAAAATGGCACAGTCGATGGACACATGCGGTACATAATGCAGGTGGCCGTTTAATATAAAATCTTTGATTTCTGCCTGAGTATACATTGTGCAAAAATAGTCAGACCGGGGTTATAAAAAATTTATTTAGTAAATATTACAAAATAGAAATATTATGGATACCTTCATTTAGTAGTTATCACTAAATAGACCGAAATCAAAAAAACTTTAACGATGCATATGAACAGGAGAAATTTCATCCGTAACACGTCAGCAGCAGTAACCGGCATGGGTCTGGCTTCATCATTACCTGCATTTTTATACGGAAACAGCAGTAAAGAACTATTTTTTCAGATAGCGATATCACAATTCTCTTTTGCCACTGAGTTCTGGAACAAGACACTCGATCCGCTTGACTTCGCTGCCAAGTCAAAGGAACTGGATATCCGTGGACTGGATTATTGTTCGATGTTTTTTGCTGACAAAGCCAGGGACCAAACCTATTTAAATGAACTAAAAAAACGCGCTGCAGACGCAGGAAGTTATAATCTCCGCATCATGGTAGATGGGGAAGGCGTGTTGGGTGATCTCGATGAGACAAAACGTCTCAAAGCCGTGGAGAACCATTATAAATGGATGGACGCCGCGGCAGCATTGGGTTGTCCCATGATCCGGGTGAACGTGGAAGGAGAAGGCAATCCGAAGGATGTTGCCAAGGCAGCCGTTGACAGCCTGGGTCGTCTGATAGAATATGGGAAGAAACAACAAACAGATGTGATTGTGGAAAATCATGTGGGCATATCCTGCAATGGTGCCTGGCTGGCAGGTGTCATGAAAGAGTTAAATAATCCGCACGGTGGTACTCTGGCTGATTTTGGAAACTTTTGTATTAACCGCACCAAACCGGAAACCTATGATATCGCGGGGTATATGAAAACAAAATGCCTGGAAGAATATGACCGGTATCTGGGCATCACGGAAATCATGCCTTTTGCAAAGGGCGTTCATGCAAAAACCCATCTCTTCGATAATAACGGTAATGATCTGGAAACGGATTTTTACAGGATGTTTAAGATCATAAAAAAATCCGGATACACGGGATGGGTCAGTATTGAATATGAAGGCGGCTTAATGAAATCGTATAATAAAGACAGCCGGTACCTGGATGACTATGCAGGGGTTACAGCGACAAAGGCCCTGGTTGAAAAAGCGGGCAGCGAAGCCTGATCTCTCATTCTGATAATCCTTCAATCATGCAGATAAAAAAATCTTCAACTGTTTATGATGTCGTCATTATCGGTTCGGGTGCAGGCGGTGGCATGGCGGGTTATGTTCTTGCCCACGCGGGTATTAAAGTGCTGATGCTGGAAGCCGGACCGTTTTTTGATCCCGCAGTCGATTCACAGCAATTAAAATGGTCCTACGATTCTCCGAGGCGGGGTGGAAATGCTACCAGGCCCATGGGGGATTTTGATGCGGCCTACGGAGGCTGGAAAATGGAAGGGGAGCCGTACACCCAAAAAGACGGATCTGAATTTCAGTGGTTCCGATCCCGAATGCTCGGCGGGAGAACTAATCACTGGTCAAGAATTTCTTTGCGCATGGGTCCCAAAGATTTTAAATGCAAAAGCAATTACGGTGTGGGTGACGACTGGCCCATCGAATACAATGAAATAAAACCTTACTACGACAAAGTAGACCGGCTGATCGGGGTGTATGGTTCGATGGAAGGTCTGGAGAATGATCCGGATGGCATATTTCTTCCGCCACCCAAACCACGTCTCAATGAATTGTTCGTTAAAAAAGCGGCCACCGGTCTGGGCATTAAAGTCATTGCGGGACGTGGTTCTGTGCTGACTGAAGCGCTCCCTGGAAATGCTGACAGAAAAGCCTGTTTCTTTTGCGGACAGTGCAACCGCAGTTGTAAAATCTACGGTGATTTCTCTGCCTCTTCCTGTCTCGTAATACCTGCCATCAAAACTGGAAATCTGACTGTCATCACAGATGCCATTGTTCGTGAAATATTAACGGACGATCAGGGCCTGGCAAATGGAGTTTCTTATGTGGGAAGGCTGGATATGCAGGAATATCAGGTCAATGCAAAAACAGTCATCCTGGCTGCCAGTACTTGTGAGTCCGCAAGGATTCTGTTGAATTCAAAATCTGCACGCCATCCAAACGGTCTAGCCAACAGCAGCAATGTCGTTGGAAAATACCTGCATGATTCTACACAAGGTGGTGGTGTAGGCATACTTCCGCAGCTCATAGACAGAAAACGTTTTAATGAAGATGGTGTTGGCAGTCTTCATTTGTATGCGCCCTGGTGGCTTGACAATAAGAAACTGGATTTCCCCCGGGGATATCATCTCGAAATATTCGGTGGTATGTGGATGCCGGGCTATGGCGGTTATTTTGGATTCGAAGGCTCTATTGTTCCCTTCCTCAATGGATTCCTGCCGGGAGCGGATGGAAAGATGAAGGACGGAGGTGGTTATGGTGAATCATTAAAAAATGATTACCGTCGCTTTTATGGAACCATGGCGGGAGTAGGCTGTCATGGCGTGTCCACTGCGAGGGAAGATAATTACTGTGAGATAGATCCGGCAGTCGTTGATAAATATGGGATCCCCGTTTTGAAATTCAGATATAAATGGAATTCGGATGAAATTTATCAGGCCCGTCATATGGTGGAAACAGGTCAGGCCATCGTAAAAGAAATGGGCGCCATTTCCCTGGTTCCTCCTGCAGGCCCGGAAACAAATTATGGACTGGATAAACCGGGCAAGGGAATTCATGAAGTGGGCACAGTTCGTATGGGAAACGATCCGAAAAAGGCTCCCCTTAATAAATGGGGCCAGGCCCATGATTGCAAAAACCTTTTTGTTACCGATGGATCCGTATTTACACAACAGTCTGAAAAAAATCCAACATGGACAATTCTGGCTTTGTCCATGCGTACCGCAGAATATCTGATTGACCAGCGCAAAAAACAGAATGTTTAATCTTATCAATTCTCATCATGAACAGAAGGGAAAGTTTAAAAACACTGGGCATCGGAACCTTATCGGCATCTGCTTTGCTCGCTTCCTGTAAAACAGATACGGAGAATACAAAGGCTGCGAAAGAAACCGTTGCTGATAAAACCGGGAGACAGGAATTTGAAATCATCCGTGACAAATCTTTGCAAGCCAAAAAGTTTTTTGATCCCGTTGAAATGGCAGCCATCACTGTACTGGCCGACCTTATCATTCCCAAAGATGAACACAGTGGATCTGCATCGGATGCCGGAGTGCCGGATTTTATTGAATTCATTGTAAAAGATGAGCCGGAACACCAGTTACTCATGAGAGGTGGTCTGCACTGGCTGAACCTCCAATGCATGAACCGGTATAATAACGGATTTAAAGATTGCAGTCTGCAACAACAAACAGAATTGCTCAATGAAATCGCTTACCCGGCGAAAGCGACCCCCATAATGAAACCCGGCGTAGCATTCTTCAACAAAATGCGTGATCTAACCGCCATCGGTTTCTTCACCAGCAAAATAGGTATCCAGGACCTGGGCTATAAGGGAAATTCTCCGGGGAAATGGGAAGGCGTGCCGAAGGATGTACTGGAAAAATATGGGTTAACTAATGTATGAGCGACTATTTTTTAAACAATCATTGAACAGATTGGAAAAGTGGCGCATAATGGCAATCGGGTAAATCAAACTGTTTATCTTTATTTTTTAATACAAAGGGGTGCCTTTCGGGGAGAATGCAAACGTGGTTGTATTCCCGATGAAAAAAGGCTGAGAATATACCCATTGAAAGAAAATTCAAAGACTTCTTTCATATACCTGATCCGGATAATGCCGGCGTAGGAACAAAAGATAAAATATGAGTTTACATGAGTGGGGGGATTTGCTTCTGCATCAAATGAAAGGCACGGATGCGTTGCAATGGCTGGCTGTTATTTTAGGCGTCGCAGAAGTATTACTGGCGAAATCCAATAAAATATGGCTGTATCCAACAGGTATCGCCGGCACATTATTATCGATCTACATTTTATTACTTGCCGGCCTTTTTGCTGAAAGCCTGCTGAACGGATATTATGTAGCCATGAGTATCTATGGCTGGTGGTATTGGATAAAAAAGAAAAACCAACCTCCCGTAGAGATCACTTATTGTACTCGCAGGGAATGGATCAGGGTCATATGGATTGTGGCTGGTGGTTTCTTCCTGCTTTTTATCCTGTTGAAATATTTTACTAACTCTTCCGTTCCGGTCTGGGACGCATGGGTTAGTGCGACTGCCTGGGCAGGTATGTGGCTGCTTGCCAAACGAAAAATTGAAAACTGGATATTACTCAACATATCAAATCTATTTGCTTTTCCACTATTAGTCTATAAAAAGTTGCCGCTTTTTGCAGCGCTTACTTTGTTTTTATTTGTGGTTGCCGTTTTCGGATATTTCGAATGGCGAAAAATAATTAGTCAGGGAAAACTGTCTTTAGTATGAATACTATTTCCCATCCATCTGAATTTATCCCGGAAGAGTTGGTCGATATCATTAGGAAAACAGCCCATGAAGCAGAAAAATTAAAGCAATTGCATCCTTCGCAATTAAGAATAATTCATGAGCAAAAATGGTTTGAACTATTTGTGCCGAAAATATATGGCGGTCTTGAACTCAGCCTGCCTGAAGCATTGCGATTGGAAGAAGCCCTGGCATGGACGGACGGCTCTGTTGGGTGGACCGTGACACTTTGCGGTGGGGCCGGATGGTTTATTGGATTTCTTGAACCGGAAATTATTTCAGACGTTTTCAATATTCATGCAACCTGCATCGCAGGAAGCGGAAAGGCCGCCGGTATTGCAAAGATGGTGGAAGACGGTTATGAGATAACAGGAATTTGGGACTACGCAACAGGAGCTGATTATGCTACAGCATTTACTGCGAATTGTGTGGTGGCAGCTGGCGGAAATCAGGTGATTCAACCCTTCTTATTTTTAAGAGATGAAGTCAAGGTGCATGAAAACTGGAACAGCATGGGGATGATTGCCACCGGCAGTCACTCATTTGAAGTATCGAGGCTCCGGATAAAGAAAAACAGGGGCTTTCATATTGACGGCCAATATGCGATGCTTCCGCAGCCAGTTTATCAATATCCCTTTCTTGCCTTTGCTGAAACGACACTAGCCGTCAACATTTCCGGCATGGGCGTGCGCTTTCTCGATCTGTGCGCAATATTATTCAGGCAGAAGGAAATCGACTATATCCAGCCGCATCTGGAAAATGCATCGAAGAAAATGGAGGATGCCAGGCAGCTGTTTTATGAAGTGGCACAAAATTCATGGCAAGAATGTTTAAATAATCGTTCTATCCCGTCCTTGTTGTTAAAAGATATTACTCTTACAAGTCGAAAGCTGTCAACTGCAGCCAGGCAGGTGGTAAATGATCTTTATCCGTGTTGCGGATTGGGGGCTGCTAATCCGGATACTGAGATGAACCGCATTTGGCGAAACATTCACACTGCTAGTCAGCATAGTTTGCTGAATGGTTGTGCTGATATTTAAATCGTATCCGTCGCCAGCGTCTTAACCACATACCAGGGACAATGCTTTTAATGCTACCCTGAATACTAATTTTGACGTAAGTATTGGTAAAATAAATATTGTCCGTCAGGTAATAGGCCGCGTCCTACTTAACCTTTGCAATAATGCTTTATATGCGGTTTCTGAAATGAAAAAGCTGCAACCAGAAAGCTACGAGCCGACGATATCAGTAACCACGAAGAAGAATAATGGTATGGTTGAAATCAGGGTTAAAGACAATGGTAATGGGATCCCACAAAAAGTCATTGATAAAATCTACCAGCCCTTTTTACGACAAAGCCCATCGGGCAAGGAACGGGATTGGGTTTGTCATTGAGTTATGATATCATTAAAGTACATGGAGGAGAAATTAAAGTGGAAACGAAGGAAGGAGAATTCGCTGAGTTTGTTGTTCAGCTGCCGATTCAAATTTAAGTGTAAGATCAACCGTTATCTATCGTTTATTTTTCGTAAGCTAAAGTAGTAACTATTACAATTTATGCGTCCGCAGTTTAAAAAAGGGGGCCTGGCGCCTTAAGAGAAAGCAGAGACAAACACGGTTTGAAACGGCCGGCAGGGCCCGGACGATATACAAGCGACTTACAAGCGGGATACAAGCGAGATACAGACGTACTTTGGAAAGAATAAGTGCAAATCGAGCATCATTCACCATTAAGAAAGTGTGGAAGACTGGAAGACTGGAAATGCATCATTAAAAGGCATAAGAATTGATAGCCCAAACTATTAAATCAATCACTATTTTATGAAAGAGTATTTATTCTTCTTCAGAGGCGGTCTCGATTTTTCACAAGCTCAACCCGAACAATTGCAACAGGTATTGATGAATTGGAAAAACTGGACGGAGGAACTTACAAAAAAAGGAATATATGGCGGAGGTGATCGTGTAACAAGAAATGATGCAGCCTTTGTCCAGGGTAAAGGCAAACAGGTTATTGCAGGACCTTATGCCGCAAATAATGAGATGATCGGCGGTTATATCAAAATCAAGGCCGATAACCTGCGGCAGGCCATTGAAATTTCAAAGAGCTGTCCAATTTTTAATTTTGATGGAAATATTGAAATAAGGGAAGTGGCGAAAACGTAGTCGAGCCGAAAAACTAATGCCTAAAACTCGTTTGGTTAACGGGAAACTGATAAATTGATTGCTATGGATTAGGACGTCCGAAAAATAAAACATACCCGTCGGCATCTGCCAATTCAAAACCCCTAAGATTATCAGTATTGTCATGGATAGGCTTTTTAAATAAAACACCATTTGACTGGTATTCTTCAAACAACGCATCTGGTTCTGCAGTAGAAATGTATGCATCCCAGGGAGCCCATTCATGGCGTGTAGGATTAGGGACCGGTTTTATATCAGGAGCAATAGCCTTCAGCATAATGGAAATATTGTCGCGGCCAACAATCGCCCAATAAGGATCATTATCCGGACCGATATGACGGACCTGGAATCCGAGTTTGTCGGTATAAAATGAAACCGAAGTCTTTACATTTGAAACAATAAAAAAAGGCGATATGAAGGTGAGGTTTGTCATTGTTTACATTTTATTTTTTGAGAAATGACCGACCGTATTTCAGGCAAATTTACACAGTGACGATGAGCAACTGCTGCACGAATTGATATTAACCGGTAATCTCAATCACCCTGATCGGCGATTGCAGAGCATCCGGCATTCGTCGCCGGTAAATCTGAAAAACGATCATTTAAAACCGAAAATCGAAGCTTTTTGACGCTTCGCCGAATAGGTTATGGGAAGGATGGAATCCGTTGCATCTTTGTATTGTTGAAGCGCGCGAATGATCTTATGAAAGCTCAAAACCTAAAACTGAATCCTTTGAAATCTGAAAATAAATTGAACCCCTAAATCCTTATAAAAAGCCAAAGCCCAAAGTCCTAAATCCAAAACCGAACGCCTAAATCCTGATCCCTGGAAAACGAAGAATCCAAATTCGAAAAAACCAACCGAATCCTGAGAAAATCCGAAGCAAAGTTTGATCTGTACGAAAAGTATTATTGGACGGCCACCCCTGGGTGGCTGTTCTCATTATAAGAGATCAGCGTCCATGAACCTGATAGGACAGGGGATAGGCGTTCACAATCAAAGTGGGGTGTAGAGAATCATCAGGACGATGCAATTCAAATTTCCCGATATACATAAAATCGATATTCGTATCGGTGCCCTGCTTTAAACTTTTCATGAAATGGTAAAGGGAATCTTCCGCTTTGGGCATGGGCTTGCGAAATTCAGTAGATGATGTAAACTTCAGATTTTTTCCCGCATGGAACCTAGTATCGATTGTCAGATGGTTTATGATTACGGAATCAACATGAACACGTATATGATTGAGATAATGCTTTAACAGAAACTTTTCCGTTTTTACCTTATAGATTGACATGACAGCATCTTTAGCCGTAGTGGATGTCGCTGATCCATAAGCATATTTAAAACTATCAACCAGGTTGCTTATCGCAGATTCCGTTCCGGTGTGATGTGATGCATCCTTCATTTTATTTTTATGATCCGAACACCCCGCGGTAATAATGATTATTATGGCAAGAATCCTTTTCATCTATTAAAAGTTACGTTGAATATCGTGCCAGCCATGGCACGGATTTGGCAATTCTGAAAGCATGAAACCGTTCGTCATCCTAATCATCAGTTTAATACTGGGCGGCAGTGCACATGCACAGCAATCGCAGGACTCGATCATGATTACGATTTTCCTCAAACATCAGGAGGATAAAAATCTCGACTCGTTACAGATGATTCAGAAGAAAAACCATTTTGGTGAATTATTTCCGCCAAAATCCGCACGTGTTGTTTCCTGGTATGTGATGATGGGTATTGGACAGGTGGTCACGGTTAAAATTCCTGCCTCGGAACTTCGGACACTGAATTTGTCGATTGAGAAAGGCGCCTGGGGCGCTTTCAACACAGAGTTTTACCCGACGTATGACTACATGCCTGTTTGGAAATCCGCGCAGAAATAACTATTTATTGATCCTTTCGTGTTCTCCATTTATTGCATCGCCATACTGCTACCGACTGTCGACGACAATACAATAGCCGTGACTTCAATATTGACATGCACACCGCGGGAGGACCCGGGATTCCGAAAGACCAGAAAGCAGGAACCATCGAGAAAATCTTTTACCATGACAGCGCCTGAAACATAATGTTCACGGGAGTCATTCATCAGAAAACTGGCAGCCGGCCTCCTGTTGACATATTTTTTTACTTCGTGGGGATTTGTCATCAGGTAAACATCACAGACGCCCGTTCCGGCTGGA
>JABDFX010000015.1 GCA_013286315.1 Bacteroidota bacterium
CGAACCCAGGATTTTGGCAAATCCGTAGTTGAATATTTCCACGGCCAGCCAATAACGGATGATTCCAGTGAACCAGGCGTGACGAAGTGCGGAATCCGCCCTGCCTTTGATTTCCTGACGATGCCAGAGAAAAGGATAGATGAGCGCAAATAATAAACAGACGATGCCCAGTAGTTGATTGAAAAAAAAGAGCGTGGGTTGAAAATGGGACAGAGCAGGTATAATGATCGCCGGATACAAAACCAGTGAATCATAAAAATCTATGACGGCTATGGAAACGAATAAACAATCGACGAATTTGATCCACCCTTTCATAGCAGTCGTTTAGAAATAATAACCGCTAAAAAGTATTCCAGATCTATAAAGATGACTATCTGTCGGTGTTTTCTTATTTTGATGGTTGATCAGGAATGAAGAACCGGACGGAAGAGCCGGTCGGAATTGTGTAAATTTACGAAAGCACTGTCTTGCAAAGTATATCTTCCAACCCACTGGTCACTGTGGTAATTCCTACTTACAACCGTCTTGCTCTTGTTCAACAGGCCATCGCATCTGTTATCGCACAAACATACAGGAATTGGGAATTGATTATTGTGGATGATGGGTCGGATGATGGCACACCTGCAACAATCAATACAATAGATGATCCCCGGATCAAACTGTTGACAAAACCGCATGCTGGGAATATAGCATTGTTGCGCAACATCGGGGTTCATGAGGGATCCGGGAAATGGCTGGCATTCCTGGATTCTGACGATATATGGATTCCGCAAAAACTGGAAATACAATTATTTTTCCTGCTCCAGGAAGGAAAGCGTTGGGGGTATGGAGGGTTTGAGTTAATGAATGATGAGATGCAAACAATTCCCAACAAAGCGGGACAATTTCGTCCGATTTCAGGATGGATCATTAAAGAAGTGCTTACCACAGAAGCATCCGTAACCATCGGCACATTAATGCTTGAACGAACTCTCTTCGAGGAAGCCGGTGGATTCAATCAGGATGCAAAACTGATCTACCGTGAAGATTACGAATTGGTACTCAGGTTAGCTTTAAAATCAGAAGTATTGGCTGTGCCTGATTTATTAGTTCGTATCAGGGAACACGAGGGACGCGCAACGAATGCGTTTGAGGAGGGTCATGATCGTACCGCCGCTATGTACGAACATTTCATTCGCTCCCGCCCGGAAAAAGCACTGGCAAAAATAGCACGGAAGCGTATGGCAACTGAACTCGCAGAATCAGCAAAAACAAGCATTGCGAAGAAAAAATATTTGCAGGCAACCAGGAGATTGGGGCAGGCGCTGATCAATGGTGATAAGCTGAGGCATATATTTTCAATTGTCCGCCGGGGCTTTTCTTCTTTCTCATAATCCGCCAACCGTCAACCGCCAACCGTCAACCATCATCGGTCATCGGTCATCGGTCAACGATCAACCGCCAACCGCCAACCGCCAACCGTCTACCGTCACACCTTAACGCCCGCATAGTCAACGCCACATCTGAAGATGCTATAATTGTATTTCCTTAAATATTGAATGAGTTCCCTGAGTTCATATTGCGTCATCCATTCCCCTTCAAAAAGCACTATTCTGATATCGTGTTCTGCAAAATTGATTGACCGGAGGATTTTGTAGTCAAACCCTTCTGTGTCGGTATGCAACAGATCCACCTTCCGGAAATTATTTTTTTGAAGAAGGTCCTCAAATGTTATGACGGGTAAAGGTTCAGCGATCATTCTTTTTTCCAGATCCTGTCCGTAATTAATATTTTTTATAAAAGTTTCCCTGTCAAATGAACCCACCTGATCAAACCAGCCGGGGTCCAGTTCGGTAATATTTGCTAATCTGTAGAATAGCATTTCGCCCCTTACCGGGCCTATCCCCAGATTTTCAAAAATGAGCCCTCCCGCCTGGCTGTAATTATTCACCAGTTTTTTGAAATTAGCTAAGTCCGGCTCCACCAGGATTCCTTTCCAGCCATTTTTCCTGATATAGGGATGCAGGGGATCATTTTTCTTTCCATCATTGGATCCTATCTGAACAAAGGTTTTAATATTGGATTCACCGGCCATTTTAAAAATCCCGTCTATTGGGATATCTAAAATGGTATCCTTTGAAATCAGTGTTTTAATTGCTTTTTTTAATCTTCTGACAAATAACATCATGTAAAAGCTTGTGGATGCAGATCCGGGTACAAATATAAATTGCAGCCCGGATACAGACCGGTCATTCAGTTTCCCGGCCATAGCCTCAAGGGTCAATGGCCGTGTAATTGCCATTCGATCCAGAGTCGCTGTACAGGCCGGTCAGATATCCGAAATATATCCATGAAATTCAGACCGGGTCCTGAAGAATAAAAAAAATCCATTTTCAGGTATCCATATCCCGTTTAGGACATGTATTTTTACTTCCATTTTAATACCATCCGGAACCCGTCACGAATCCGCACTGCTCCTACCTCTTGTAACAAACTGCCGGCCCTGATTAGCTAATTATTTATCACGCATCTAAATCAAAATCAATGAAACAATCCAGATTTTCCGGCTTGCTTTTTTATTCTATGGTATTCTTACTGGTTTCCTGCTCCGGAGGAGGAACAGAAAAGAAGGCCAGCACAGACTCTACTGCGACTGACACAACCGCAGCCGTAGTTACACCGAAAGTAACTACTGTTACAACACCGCAAAATATGCTGGTAGTAACACACAAAGTGGCCAATTATGCGAAATGGAAAGCTTCCTATGATGCACATGATTCTGTCCGGTTGGCATATGGCATGCATAGTTATGTCATTGGCCGCGGTTTGAAGGATTCCAATATGGTTTTGGTGGCTGTGAAAGTAGATGATACTGCCAAGGCAAAAGCATTTGCCAAAGATCCCGGACTGAAAAAAGCGATGCAAAAGGGAGGCGTGACAGGCACGCCCACAATGACCCTTACCACGATGGTCTTCCAGGATACCGCTACAATTTCTACAGATCTCCGGGCCAGAACAACGTATATGGTTAAAGACTGGTCTGCATGGCAAATAGCATTTGAAGCGGGTAAACAGGAAAGATTGGATAACGGCATAGCCACCAGGGCTTATGGCCATAATCTCGATAATGATAAAAAAATCGTGCTGGTAACGGCCATTACGGATACTGCCAAAGCCTTTGCCTATTATAAATCAGATGCAATTAAAAAAAGGAGAGTCGAAGGTGGTGTAATCGGTGAGCCGGAACGTTTTCTGTACCGGGTTGTGCAGCGGTATTAATATAAAATAGTGATAACAGCCGGTTCGGCCCACGAAAGGCCGACCGGTTATATCAAAGTCTCATTCCGGAGAATTTTAATCATCTCCGGGAGAAGCTCTGTACGGTAAATTGCTGAAAGATGAATTTGAATTTTAAAAGCACCGTTTCATTTTGATCACGCCGTTCCGGCCATCCTGTTTTTACCAACTTCTCTGGCCTCGGCATCATCTAAAACAGGAGTCGTTTCAAGATCCATAAAACTGCTCCAGTTAAGTACCCAGTGTGCGATTGCCTTTGCATCATCGCACTCATAGACAGCAACGCCGCCGCCTCTGCTGAAATCATGCCAGCGGCCAATGAGTTTAATTTTGTCACCCATATCCCTTTTATCGTCTGCCGCTGTCATCTGGGCAAAGGCAGCCAGAGCAGCTTGTCTTTTGTCGGCGTGTAACCGCCATGTTACCATGAATTTCATAATAACCTCCTTGTTGTTTTAAATGAAAAATAATAGTGGTGGGTAGCAGAATATAAGAGTTTATATTAAGTTACGAAATGAGTAACAGATGACAATAATTTTGCCCAGGGGTGGGCCGAGTATTTCTACGTCATTTTAATTTTCTCCCGGGTACTGTCGCTGATTTTCTTTATTAACGTCCCGGTATTACCACATCATTCTCATTCAAAAGCGAAATATTCTAAAAGAGTTTTACAAACCACCTTGCAAAACTGCTCATGCAGAGTACCTAATTTTTTTATTAACCGGGTTTTATCAAGGTATCTGATTTGATCAATGGCGACCTGGCCGTTTTTCCTTTGAAAGACACAACGTATGCGGGTAGGATAGTTGCGAATAATAGTCGTCATCGGTGCTCCGACAATCGTGTCTAAATATTTATTTGTTTCGTCCGGAGAGATGATCAGACATGGTCTGGTTTTTTTTATTTCCTTACCAATTGCAGGATCAAGATTGACCAGCCAGACTTCAAAACGACGTACTACCATGACCATTCTTCTTTATCAAACTTGTTTGAAACGGTTCGCCACCCTATTCCATCAGAGTCCTGTTGGACTGGCGCTGAATTTTTAAATACATCTTCCCATCCATCTCGGGGCTTCGATGAAGATGTTATGAGCAACCCGCTTTTGGAAGGAATTAATTCGATTTCTCCACTTAGTTGATACTGTTCAATAAGTGATTTAGGAATTCTTATCCCTTTGGAATTACCTATCTGGATTAAATTGGTTTTCATGAAACAAAGTTATTACTTTGTAATTACAATTCAAAACCAGTACCTGCGGTCTTATGAAATCCTCCTCATTGATCAGTGTAGTTTCAATATACATCTGACAGGTGTAATCCCACAGGGTGAAATCACTGAATTCGGTTGATGAAAAAGCGTTCGAGAGTCCAGCCACACTTGCTTTTTACGTATTTATATTTTCAATACTTAGACTAATGATGTATATTTTCTTTTGTTCAAATGTCATCGTGATTTTTAGTAGAAAATTGAAGCGGTGTTAAAATTATCAACCGATCAGTAGTAATCGATTTTGTCTTGTTTATTATAAAATTTTATTTCAATAAATTGTCCTGATCTATATATTTCTTTTTTTACAAGCCTTCCATTTACATTATAATATTTAAAATCGCTCTTCGGGACGCCATTTAAAAAACTCCCTTCCATTCTGATAACTCCGTTCTGATAATAATCTTTTATTAATCCGGATGCCCTTGAACCGCAAAAATAAAAGACATTATATCCTTCATTCATGCCGAAGTAGTCCCAAGGTAAGAGTCTGGGAATAAAATTGGTATCAGCATATGTTTTACCTGTGCTGTAAAATTTTTCCATTGTAAATATCATATCCTCACCATTTCTGCAAATACTCGCGCCGAATGTATACACACCAGGGCTGTCAAGAATCAGATTTTTCATAGGTAAACGATAACTTTTTGAATTGCCTGGTTGAAATAGCACATAGGGTATTTTAATCAGACTGTCATTACAGGCATCTCGAAATGTATAGCTGACTTTAATTTGCCCCTGGGAATTATATCCAGTAAAAGAAAGTAAGAGAATAAATAATATTTTCATTTCACTTTGTTATCCGACACACATTAGACTAATTGGATAGTAAGAATTTTTGGATTAGCGCCTACCCTTTTTATTTGACAAAATAATTATTAAGGGGATTGCTAATATTAAAGTGAAAGCCAATATCCTATTGCCAGTCAAAATAATCGAGAAACTATGGTTTACACCATTTTTATCTCCTGATGTGGAAAAATAGCCAAATTCTGTGCCTTGGATTTTGGAGTACAAACCTGCAATCAGCAACAGACTTATAACTACATAAAGAAATATTTTCAGTCCTTTCATATCTCTCGGATGACTTTACGAATATATGCAAGGGACTGAATAATTGGAACTAAGTATAAACCATTAGCCTGGCAACAATAAGCCTGCGAGTAACGAAGCCGCTGACAATATATAATCAAATGATTATCTCAGATGAACAATTATCCTTTCATCATCAGCGCAGACCAATAACCATCAATTGTTCCCCCGGTAAATTTTATGGATCTGAAATTATTTTCGTTAAATTCATTATTAACTCATAAAGCCCTCCATTCAGATTGAATTGGAAAATTGTTTATTAGGAAAATCTTTATAGGGATAAAGCGGATGTACATCTATATCCTGATTATAAGCAAAATAGCTTTCGAGACTTTAATATAGAACAGACGGAAGAAAAGCACCGGCCGGATCGTTATACAATCCTTTACTCATTAACGTCATCGGCATAATAATACGCAAGCCGTTTTGTAAACACCAGCGCAGCACGTCTGCATTACGCGATGGAAGCAGAAATCCCGGGCCTGAAAAAATAGCAGATGCGCCAATCAGTGCTTTCAGCCCGGTGTTCGTTGATGCTATCGTATGCCCCAGAAAACCAACCTGGGTCGTATATCCGGTAATCATTCCGTCGTACTCTACAACAGATAATGTTCCTGTTTTGACAGCACCTGCCAGTTCAGGACTGCGGTCATGACCATGTATCTCATAACATAACTGGTTGCAGGAATCCAGATCTGCGTCATTGCCCGCGCGAACATGATAACCAGGAAAACTTATGTTAAGTGCAGCGCCCTGTACGACAGAAAGAGGTTCCTGTACATCAAATCCCAGTTTTGTGTAGAGTGATAACGACCGGCTATGATAAGCAGCCTGGACCAATCGCACGCTCGCCAGTTTGAGATTTTCTGCCCGGTGAAGAACCCGTTCCATCAGTTTTCTGCCCACTGCAGCATTCTGGCAGGTTGGGTTCACGGTTATAGGGCCCACTCCTCCAACAAAACGACTCTCCCACAGAAAATTGCTGCCGACGATTTCCCCGTTCGCCTCAGCGACCGCAGAATATATTCCCGGGCTGGAAAAAGCAAAGTTCATTAGGCCAACAGCCATTTCTGTTTCCGGAAAATCCGGTGGAAAATGGTGTGCATCCGCAATGGCTTTAAACGCCTTGTAGCAAATAACACCGCATGCCTGGGCATCTTCCGGCTTTCCCGGGCGCAGAATAAGATTCATATGAAATAATTGAGCTGATTAGGTATGATAGTCAGATTAAAAGTAGCATGAAAAATTCAAGCAGAAATTATTTTCAATAATTCCCGGCCCTCCCGTACAACGATATGAATGACTTCCTGAATATCTTTTTCGGTTGTGCGGAAATTGACAATACAGGCCCGCAAACAAAATTTCGCTTTAATAACTGCATTGGAAAGAAATGCCTCACCCTTTTGTTGAATGAGGTTTAACAATTTTTCATTCAAATGATTCAACTCCTCATCGTTCATTTTTCGTCCATCGGGAACCGGACCGACATATCTGAAAGTGGTTATACTTAAATTTTGACTGACCGCTTCCAGTTCAGGATGTTTGTCTGCGAGCGAAAACATCTGTTGCGACAATCGAATGTCTTCTCCAATGAGTTTTTCATATCCACTGCGTCCCAGGTGTTGCAGGCTTGTCCAGACTTTCAGCGCCCTGAATCCCCTTGAATTTTGCAGTCCGTACTCATAGTAGTTAATGCCGGCAGGACCATCTTCTATATTGAAATTATAATAGACCGGATGCGACGAGAAAGTTTCGGTGAGGTGATTCGGATCTTTTACCAATACACATCCCGCTTCCAAAGGGCTGTAAAGCCATTTGTGCGGATCGATGGCAATGGAGTCGGCTTCCCTGATTCCTTCAAAAAGATGTGAATGAGATGACACGGCCGCTGCCGGCATACCATACGCCCCATCCACGTGAAACCACAGCGCGTATTTTTTGCAGATAGATGCGATAACTTTTAAATCATCTACGGCGCCTGTGCTCACATCTCCGGCAGTGCCGATGACCATCATGGGTTTCCTGTTCTTTGAAATATCTTCCCGGATGGTTTGTTCCAGCATTTGCGTGTCTATCTGATTGGACGCATTGACGTCGATCCAGCGAAGCGCTTCAGCGCCAGGTCCAAAACATACGACTGCCTTTTCAATCCAGGTATGGGTTGTTTTGGGACAGTACACAGTGAATGCCCGCTCTTGTGAATCAGTACCGTTCTGCGACCGCATGCCTTTCACCTTACAGGCTGTCAGGTACGCCGTAAAATTTGCCATATTTCCTCCGCTTACCAATATTCCTCCATAAGATATATCCACGCCGATTAATTCGGCCAGCCAGCGAATCGTTTGTCTTTCTATTTGCGTGGCCATCGGACTCAAAATGTTTGCTCCTACATTGGGATTTACAATCGCAGCAAGCAAATCGGCTAAGGCACCCAGTGGCGCTGGCGAAGAAGTGATATATCCAAAAAATTTGGGGTGCCCGTTCAGGAGTGAGTGATTAAAAAGCAGCTCACGGGCTTCGGCTAAAATCTTATCCGGCGATTCACCGCTTTCGGGCAGGCTCCGGTCCCCCAGGCGGGCTTTCAAAACAGCAGGTGACTCCCCGGTGGTAACAGCACGACTATTTATGCCTGCTAAAAAATCCCCGATCTGATCGATCAGCTGATGTCCCAGTTCCTTGAATTTTTCTGAATCTATATTAATTACCGGGTTCCTGGAATCTTGCATATAAATTTTATTGTAACGAATTTACACATCCGGCGATGGTGGTCATCGGTTACCATGACCATTTTTCATTATCAAACTTGTTAGAAACAGACGCCAACAGACTAATAACTACGTAAAGAAATATTTTCAGTCCTTTCATATCTCCCGGATGACTGTACGAATATATGCAAGTACCGTTTTACCAGGTTAGGCTTAGCTAAGTAATTACCCTTATATTAAAGATTGATGATTCTGATTACATTTGAAATATGACTAAACCCCTGACTGCCTCATTTCTGATTCTTGCCTTTGTTTCCTGCACATTTACAACTACAAGGCAGGGCCATGCATTCGTAAATGAAACTTTGATGGAAAATCAGATACAGACCGTGCAGCCCGCTAAAAATATTGAGATGGGCGTCCAGATTACTAATGGCCGGGATTCGATGATCATTATTAACCTGGAGGTTGATTCGAAAATACCGGACGATAGCCTCAACGAGTTCAGGGCGAAGCAGGTTCTTGGCTCTATCATAACCACCATATCAGATTTGCAGGCCTATTCTTCCTGTAAAATTATTTTTAGCAAAAAATCGGGATCAAGCGTCAGTATAACCAAATCAATATTCTACCAATATCCGATAACACCTGCTTTATTAACCAATTTAAAAAATTATAAGGATTCTACAAAGACCACCGAAGGATATATTTACAAAGGATGGGTTTATAATAACGGCGATTTGGAACTTTCCATGCCTCTGATAAATGGTTGGTTCTATCCGTCAGAGGAAATGGGCTCAGTCGTTTTCTATACCATCGGATCCGACGACGTAAACCAGCTTCCCCAATACTATACTGACCCGGAAAAAAAAGTAAGCTTTAAAGCTTTATACGCATTGAGTCCGGGCGAAACACATACTATTTTTCATATTTGCAAATACAAAGAAAAAATTTTAGCCGGCAAGGCTATCGACAGTATCTTTTGCCCTGCTATGGAAGTTGGACTTGTGATAAACCGGTTCGCTTCAGAGGATGAATACATGAAGGCCGTCGAGCAAATCGTGCTTTCCAAAGAATTACCAGCTAACAGAATCCACTCCTTCCCTTTAGGAGATATTGTGTTCCGCGGTATTCAGAAAGGTATTGTTCTGAAAAGCGGGAAAACAATCCATCAACTCTGGATGATGAAACAATTCCGACGTGTAAGCCTGGTTATAAATATGATTTATCTGAACGATAAGGAATTGGAGGAAATGATGCAGACGCTCAATAAAATTAAAATTACCCCAAACAGTGTTGATTTGATAAGTGGCCGCTAGTGTCACATTTAGGAATCTGCTCTAAAAATCCACGATACGCTGTATTTATCTGTGAATTGTCCATAAATGCCCATCGGCAATTTATTTAGTTCGATAAAGGTTCTTTTGTCCTTGTCTGCGCCCACTGCAAGTTTATCGAAAACAGTTTTTAACTCATCATAGGTTTGCCCTGTCATGTAAATACTAAAAGTATTCCCTTGTCTTGGTTCCAAAGTCGGAGAGGCCATCCAATCCGTAGCCGAAAAATCGATTTGATTATTTTTCAGCTGAGCGTATATAATTCTATTATGCTTTTCCTCGGGGAATTGTGCTTTCATAGGTGTATCGCGCAACTTGATAAGGGTTAGTTCTCCGCCAAGGCAACTTTGGTAAAAGGTCATTGCCTCAGCACAATTTCCATTAAATAAAAGAAAGGGAGCAGTGTGTAACATATTTTTTGTTTTTTTAATAAAGTATCAATCTTCCTGCCAGGCAATGCTTCACCGTTACACTATTAACAATCCATCAGGTTCAAATTGGACATCGCCACAATAAAAAACATCAAATTTTATTGAGCTTACGCCCATCAGCGTTTTTGAACACACCAGGTAGTCATGCACCGCATATTCTGAACATTAGTGGTTTTTATCGGCTCATATAATTCTCCGAACTCATGAGTATATGCGAGTAACATTTGTTCATTTACCAGAAAGCGTTCCGAGCCATCGGGCAGCAAATATCGCCTGTTGCCCAAAGGCCTGACCAGTTCTTCGATACCCATGTCAGAAGCGAGCCTCGCAAAAAAATAGCCTCCGGATTTTAAAACCCTGAATATCGACGACAGCATGTTGTAAAAATGTTGTTCATCACGGGCAAAGTGAAGTACTGCACTGCAAATAATTAAATCAAATGATGCATCGTCATAAGGCAGACTTTCCGCGGTGCAAACCATAAAATTTTCTAAAGAATTTTTTGGCGCAAGCTCAGCCGATAATTGTTTAACGGCTTCAATTGCCTGCGGTGCCGTATCAATGCCAAAAACTTCGTAACCATTCCGTAAGAAGTAACGTAGATTTCTTCCGCTGCCACATCCCACGTCCAGTACTTTATTCAGGTTATCGTAACGGGCCTTGAGTAATTGGTCGAAAAGGTAAATATCAATATTGCCAAATGTTTCGTGAAGTGTATTGTGCATCAGTCGAACTTGATATCAGTAGTTAGAGCGCAGGCTATTTACCAGATTCGTCATCGCTGTTCTTTCATAATCATGGCCCTGTTTAATATTCCTTTATTAATACTTCGGTAGGAATATTTAAAGAGCTATTGAGCTTTCGAATCATGTCGAGAGACAATTTCCTTTTCATAGTCAGAATTTCGCTTACCCGGCTTTTGAAACCAATAACATTTGCCAGATCAGTCTGATTATACCCAAGCTGTTCCATTCTGAATTTAATTGCCTCAATGGGATGGGGAAAATCAATGGCAAAATGAGCTGATTCATATTTTTCTATCAGTATTGCCAGAATTTCCAGTTCATCACCTTCAGGTGTACCTGGTTTTGAATCAAATATCTTTTCCATCCTTGACATGGCAAGATTGTAATCTTTCTTAGTTTTTAACGGTTTGATATTCATTTCAAATATTATTTGCGTCGATTTTATCATACTGGCTATGGGTGCCGATAAATCTGATCCAAACTATACCATAATCATAGTTAATCCTCACAATTAACCGATAATTATTTCCCTTTATATTGAACACCACCCGGTTGTTTTCAAGGATACTGGCAGTCGGATAATCTTTCTTTATACTTTTAGGAGATACCCATTTTGATTTTTCCGCTTCCCTGAACCAGGATTTTAACTGTTGTTTGCAATCCGGGTATTTGAACCAAAAATCCCTTAAACTCTTTTTTGCTATAACTCTCAAGACAGGGATATTATTTTGTAAAAGTAAGAAAAAGTTACCAAAATGGGAACTTTTGATTGTATATTGGTAATCATGTGTCAGGTAAGAAGGATGAATTGCAAAAATACTTAGGCAAAATACCGGTCAAAGTGGATAACACCCTTCCCGGATGCGTAACTACCGCATTGCATTACCCAAAGTTTGCGCGATGAATTACTATTGGTGGACGAATTACTTGAAAGCATTCTGGATTTAATTTAACTTCAAGAGAGATTCGTTAACACCCAGGTTCTGCTCGCGGATCCTGCGCCTTGCCTTAGCCTTCGCCTTACGCCTTAGCCTTAGCCTTGCGCCTTGGCCTTACGCCTTAGCCTACTTCATCTGCCCCCTGATATAATCCGCCTGTTCCGTTAAACCCTCCGCTGCTTTTTGATCTGTCAGTTCTTTGAGGGCCTTGTCAATGTTCGCGTGTACCTGCCGGCTGTCACGTTTATTTTTATCGGCGAAAGCAACGATCTGATCAACCGCTTTTTTTAGCTGCCCGTTATCTTTTACTTTGTTAAGATATTTTATATAAGCGACGGAAGTCAGCGTTTTGGAGGCCATCTCCATGCTCTCGTAGTTATCGTATAGCAAGGCCGCATCGCTTTCATTTCCATAATTAGACAATACGTTTTGTATTGCGATGGATGACCTGCCCCTGGGCCCTTCCTTCACCAGTTTGCGGGCGATATCCACAGCATTGACCGAATCTATCAGTGCCAGCGCCTCGAGGCCACGGCCTTCAACAGAGTAGGAGGAATCTGTAGTTGCTTTTAAAAAAAGAGGTTTATATTTTTCATTTTTGAAACTGCCAAGAAATTCAATGGCAAGACTTCTCACAATTTTATTGGAATCACCGGCCGCCATCTTTTCCAGGACGGGTTCCAGATAACTCAGTGCAGGATCTGCTTTATAACCCAACGCGTCAAGTGTAGCCTGTCTTACTTTATAAAAAGGATCAGCCAGAGCCGTCAGCAGTAATTTATGTGCTTCGACATTATCGGGATGTTTCGCATAGTACAGAACGGCTTCCACTTTATCAGCATACATGCCTGCATGCCGGTATTGAAAAATATAATTCTCGAGACTCTTATCGTCGTGCTTTTCACAGACAACGATTTTATCTCCGTCCACATTGATCAGGGAAGGTCGTTTTTTATAGGAAAACACAAAGCTGTCTGCAGCATTCTGAATCCAGACCATATGCCGGGTTTTCACATCTCCCTCATATACATCAATGGCCAGCGGTATCCGGAATATTTTTCCTGTTTGTTGTGTTTGTTTTATAATCACGGTGGCGCGGCCGGCCGCATCATCATAAGCATAACTGATATCAAAAACCGGATGACCACTTCCATAATACCATTGGTTCCAATACCAGTTCAGGTCCTGACCCGTCACTTCTTCGAAGGCCAGTCGCAGATTCTGTGCTTCGGCAGATTTGAATTGATTAGTCCTCAGGTAAAGATTTAGTGATTTATAAAACGCGCTGTCTCCCAGATAATTTTTCAGCATATTCAGAATTAGTCCACCCTTATTGTACGACACGAAGTCAAACACATCCTCCCTTTGAGCATAATAAAAACGAACGAGGTCACGCCTGGAAAAGGCAGTATCCGAAAGATATGATTTCATCTGATCATAGACCAGGGCATCTCCGGCTTCCCTGCCGTGCTTATAAGTGACCCAAATGAATTCACCAAAGCGGGCAAAGGATTCATTCAGGGTAATATTACTCCAGCTTTCTGCGGTCACCAGGTCCCCAAACCACTGATGAAATAATTCATGCGCCACGACTTGCTCAGCACGATTTCCATCGGTCAATTCCCGGGCATTCTGCTGGAAGGTCGAACTATGTAAGGTCGCCGTTGTGTTTTCCATCGCACCGCTCACATAATCCCGGGCCGTCATCTGCGCATATTTATTCCATGGAAATTCTACGCCGAGTGTTTTGGAATAGAAAGCCATCATCTCGGGTGTAAGACCGAAAATTCTTCTGGCCATCGGTTCATATTCTTTCTCCAAATAATAATTCACTTCTTTGTCTTTATAGTGGTCCTTTACAATGGCATAATCACCTACACCGAAGAAAAATAAATAGGGTGCATGCGGAAGATCCATTTTCCAGTCATCCGTACGTGTGCCATTCCCATTTTCTTTACTGCTGATCAGTTTCCCATTGGAAAGGGAAACATATTTTGAAGGAACCGTCAGTATGATTTCTTCCGTAGTTTTTTGATTAGGACGATCGATCGTGGGGAACCAGGCAGAGTTTGATTGCGATTCTCCCTGGGTCCATACTTCTATCGGTTTGTTTTTTTCCGTTCCTTTTGGATTGATAAAATACAATCCTTTGGCTTCGATGATCGCTGCACTACCCGCTGCCCTGAGATCATTCGGTTTGGCCGTATAATCAATGTATATCGTGTACGGCTCTTTGCTGGTATAGAACCTGTTCAGGAATATTTTCAATATCATTCCGTCGTACACAAATTTTAGTGGCTTAGGGCCCGCGTTACTGACAATGGCGATCTGATGAATATCCATCCCCTGGGCATCCAGCAACAAGGAATCGGTGGCATAGAAATGAGGTTTCAGGGTGATCCAGGCTTTTCCCATGAGCCAGGCTTTATCATAATCCAGTTTGATCTCCAGTTTGGTATGAACGAGATCATGCAGTTTGGTCGCTGTGGCGCGGTATTCGGATATATTTTTTTCGGGTGAATCCTGGGCATGTACAGATAATACAGAAACAAAAGCCCAAATCAGGAGCAGTACAGTTCTCATGTGTGTAAGAAAATTTCATAAATATAGGCACTTCAAGTCCAATCATTTCGTTAACGAATTCCGCATTTTAATTAAATTGATAACGGTCATTCTGTTGTTCACTTTCGGATGATTTTTCCTTTGGTCACGAGGGCGATGGAAAAAGTAGATGTATGCATCGATTCTTCGGGTTCGGGATGGTTTATTATATTGGATATACCTGCCCTGTACCTTGCAGAAATACCAAGCCCCATAGGCAAATAATATTCTGCTCCAACGATCCCTCCGAAATCTCCCACTGTATAGTCTCTTTTATCCTCATGAATTTCCCCACCCCAGCCTTTAACTGTTGCGGCTAGCAGGAAACCATAAGAAGGCCCGGCATAAACAGCAAACCCGCTATTTTTAAATTGATATTTGGGCAATACTGCCATCGTGAAATAAGGCAAATAAGTTTTTATATTGGCCAGCTGGCCTCCGGAATTATTATCCACGCTGTCATATTGCCAACCCATGCCATCATACGCCAATTCAGGAAAACGACTCTATATTCGTGCTGTCAATTTCGGCGAACGATGAAAAACCTAATTGCCCTGTTCTCATTACTGGAACATGTTAAAGTGAAATGGCGAACGATTTTACCGGCCATCTTATTAAACTGAAAGATTTAAAGATGATCGGCAAATTGAAATCATGTCGATTTTTACTTGTAACGATATTAATACTCAATAGTGAAGAATTTCAATTATCGTATATTTATTGTTGCGACAAATGTTTTTGGACTTCTGGCAAGTTTTGCCTTTATAAACTCAGTATCTTTTTTTGAAGGAACATCGGGAAACGGGTCTTTTGTAGAATTGACATCCTGGTCGCTGTACTTTTTTTGGTTTCCGGTAAATAGTATTTTGTCACTATTCAATGTCGGATTTTTTCCTTTGTACATTATAGGATTCATCATAGACTGCGTTTTTTATGGTCTGTTGACCGAAAGAATATTTTCATTGTTTAAAAAAACAAAAACCCCCAATAGGTAAAAGGAAAATATAATTAGATAATGGGTTATTATTTACAAGCTTTTATTGGTAGCCAAAAGATATAAATGTAATAAAGGGCGCTTACAATATTCCAGCGGTTTTACCATTAAAGTATAATCTCTCCTTAATCCATTTGGAGGAGGAGTTATTCAATCAAATCAGTGAAGGCGTAAAATCTGATCGCATTAGAAATTTTGAATATCTATTTACAAGCATAGAAAAGAATCTTTTGAAGATTATTGGTGATTTAACGATTGCATATATGGAGGCCTTTTATTGGGGAGGGGAAGGCGATCAATCTGCTATCATTTGGAGTAATGGTAAAAGGATAGAAGAGATTATTTCAAGCGGCAATGCCATTAATCAGGTTTTAAATTTTTTCGGTGTTATTCCCGACAAGGGAACGGACGAATTTGATACACTAAATTTGGGGATTTTGGAAAGTGATCGTGGTTGGGATGGATATTAAATGAGATAGCATCTTGCCATTTTTAAAATACCAGGTGATGTCCGGTGTTTTCGAGAGTTCCCACCTGTCGCAAATACGCTTATTTTTATACCTGAATGCAAAAAACATTTTTAACATCAGAATGGCGAAAGCTGATAATTGTAAATTATCTGATAGAGCCAAATAAGCTTATTCCTTATCTCCCCCATAAAACAGAACTGGATCTTTGGAATGGTCAATGTTATGTAAGTCTTGTTGGATTTCGTTTCATGAACACCAGATTAAAAGGCTTTTCTATCCCGTTTCACCGGGATTTTGAAGAGATAAATCTACGTTTCTATGTCCGGTACAAAGACGGAGACACCTGGAAACGTGGGGTTACTTTTATAAAAGAAATAGTTCCAAAGGCAGCATTAACTTTTGTGGCAAATTCTTTCTATGGCGAGAAATATGTAACTCTTCCTACCAGGCATCACTGGGAGTTGCATAATGATATCATTAAGGTTGGTTATGAATGGAGACACCAGAGAATATGGGATTCAGTGGAGGTTATTGCTTCGTCAAAAGGTCTGGATATTCTTTCCGGAAGCGAGGAGGAATTTATTACCGAGCATTACTGGGGCTATACACAAATAGGCGATCGATTTACATCAGAGTATCAGGTCGAACATCCCAGATGGCAGGCGTATGATATAATGAGTCATAAAATCTCAGTTCGGTTCGGGGAACTCTATGGTGTTGAATTTGGCGTGTTGAAGGACTCTTTGCCGCAATCTGTAATGTTAGCTGAGGGGTCTGTTATTTCGGTACGTGGTGCTACTAAGATCAAATAGGGAGAGCTAAGACGCCAGGAAGTCAAGAAAAAAGTAATTCTAAAGATTAGATCCAAACTGGATTGGTTTTATAATTACGTCTTTAAGCAGGATGAGCTGCCGTCCTGGATCATTTAACCTTATTATTTCGGCATTGTTGCCCATAATATCACTTGTATTTTATTTATATTGATAAAAATTTTGCCCCAAATAACATTGTTTTCTCATGGGACCAGATGATATGTATTAAGTTTTGACGGTTCCCCACAACGTCTCCAATCGGAGGCAGTACATTTGCGTGGGTCCTAATCATATTGCACTCAGATGGCAGACATATTTATCACCGGCTCCGCCGACGGTCTCGGTCATCTGGCGGCAAAGTTGCTCGTCAGTCAGGGTCATCATGTTGTCCTGCATGCACGCAATGCAGCGCGGGGAAGGGAGGCTCTGGCAAAACTACCAGGGGCTGACAAAGTGTTGACAGCAGACCTGTCCAGTTTAGAAGAGACAAAAAGATTAGCAGCGGATGTGAATGCGGTGGGAGCATTCGATGCAGTTATTCATAATGCCGGTGTTTACAATCTGCCAAGCCGCCAGGATGCCGGCGACTTTCAACAAGTGATGATAAATATAAACACCCTCGCACCATACATATTAACCTGCCTGATCCGGAAGCCGAAGCGACTGATCTATCTCAGTTCGGGCTCGCATTTGGGAGGCGACCAGTCTCTTAAAATTCTCAGGAGTCCTCCAAAATCTGCTAGGATTTATCAAACCTATTCTGATACCAAGCTGCATGATGTGATATTGGCGTTCGCAGTAGCGCGTAAATGGCCGGAAGTATATTCGAATGCGCTTGACCCCGGCTGGGTACCGACCAAAATGGGCGGAGCCGGTGCGCCGGATGATTTGGAAAAAGGTTTCCAGACACAGACCTGGCTCGCTGTCAGCAATGATGAACAGGCTAAGGTCAGCGGTTCTTATTTTTATCATCAGAAACAAAAACGTCCTCTGCCTGCAGCCGGCGATATGGATGTGCAGGAAAAATTTCTATCGCTGTGCGAACATATCACCGGCATTCATTTCCCGGGTGATTGAATCATTTCTATTTAGGGAAGTTATTTTTAAAAATGTTAATTGTTGAAAATACTCACGGTGTTATCTTAATTTAGTAAGAACGCTTTTGTGTAAAGACGATCTACCAGTATTTAGTACACCTGACTGATATAAGCGTTTCCCGGAAATTGTGAGCATGAATAATACATTGATTTCATCAAAATCTGGATATTCGTGTTTAATAGATTTTTTTTCCTCTTCGCGTGTTTTGTATTTGGTTATGCATACACATACGCTCAAAATTCCTACAATTTTGACTTCGAAACATTAAATGCAACAACCGGTTTGCCCGAAGGCATACATTCAAATCAACAGTCGGAATATTTATTCTCAGTAGATTCTTTGATCAGGCAACATGGCAAATATTCCGTGTCGCTGGAGCAAATAGATCAAAATGCAAAGTTCGGAGCATTCAGTTTTTCATTTGAACCCCGATTCAGCGGAAAGAAGTTAACTCTTAAAGGTTATATAAAGACCGAAAACGTTTCGGACGGTTTCGCCGGACTGTGGATGCGGGTAGATGGTAATAGCGGTGTTCTGAGCTTCGATAACATGCATGGCCAGAATTTAAAAGGCACAAACGATTGGAAAGAATATACCATCAGTATAGATTTTGATGAGGAGGAAGCTAAAAGTGTTTACGTCGGGGCCTTGCTGGTAGGCAAGGGTAAAATATGGCTGGATAATTTTCATTTGCTGATGGATGAAAAAGACATTTCTTTGGCACCCGTTTCAAAAAAAGCGCAACGGAAGGCAGACCTGGATACAGCTTTTTTGAGAGGTTCCGGGGTGCAAATGTCGGAACTGAATAAAATACAGGTTGATAACCTGACCAATCTGGGCATGCTATGGGGCTTTTTAAAATACTATCATCCTGCTATTGGAAATGGCGGGTTCAACTGGGATGCAGAACTGTTCAGAATATTACCGAAAGTGTTGGGGGCGTCATCAAAATCTGCCTTCAGTACCGTCGTTGAAAACTGGGTGGACAGCCTGGGAAAACCCGTTACCTGTGATACTTGTAATAAATCATTGAAGGCAGATAGCAGCATCCAGTCGACGCCGGATTACGGATGGATTTTTCAAAAAAATAATCTGGGAAAAACGCTGACCGCTAAACTCGAAGACATAAAAAAGAACCGCCATCATGGAAAGGGATATTACATAGATGCGGTGAATGGAATAGGTAATCCGGTTTTTAAGAATGAAAAGCCATATTATAACATGTCCTATCCGGATGCCGGCTATCGTTTATTGTCGTTGTTTCGGTATTGGAATATTATTCAGTATTTCTTTCCGGACAGGTATTTGATTGGTGAAGACTGGAACCTGGTATTGAAGGAATTTATTCCGAAGTTTATTGGAGCGAAAGATACTGCGCAATACACACTAGTATGCCTGGAATTGATTGCCCGGGTGCATGATACACATGCCAATATATGGGGGAGAAATGATGTTTTGGAAAGAATTCGCGGAACATACAGGGCACCTGTTCAGGCAAAAATGATCGAAAATAAACTGGTGATTACAGGTTACTACATCGACACATTAGGTATAAAGGACCAAATTAAAATAGGAGATGTTATAACAAAAATAAATGGAGAAGACATTGCGCGGCTCATTCAGGAAAATTTATACCTGACACCTGCATCGAATTACGAAACGCAGCTGCGCGACCTTCCGGCAATACTTTTACGTACTCAAACAGGTCAGCTGCCATTAGAGATCGACAGGGATGGAAAAATCTTTACCATTGATATGAAAACTTTTCCGGCAAACAGGCTGGACATGAGACTGGACTATGATCCCAATCCCACCGACAGCAGTTATAAAATTATCAATAGTAATATCGGGTACCTTTTCCCTGGTAAATATAGAAACGACCAGCTGGATGGTATCAGGAAAGCATTCGCAGGTACAAAGGGAATGATCATTGATATGCGATGTTATCCATCCGAATTCATGCCTTTTACTTTTGGGTCCTATATAAAATCCATTCCATCTCCCTTTGTAAAATTCACGAGTGCAGATCTTAATATGCCCGGTTCATTTGCCTTTGGTGATTTGCTAAGCAACGGCGAAGTTAATTTCAATAACTATAAAGCCCCTATTGTGATCATCGTAAATGCAACGACGCTCAGCCAGGCTGAATACACGACGATGGCTTTTCAAAGTTCGCCCAATGTAACTGTTATAGGAAGTATGACTGCGGGCGCAGACGGAAATGTTTCACAAATTTCATTACCCGGAGGAATATTGACAGCGATTTCTGGTCTGGGTGTTTATTATCCCGACGGAACAGAGACGCAAAGGAAGGGTGTAAAAATTGATATGGTTATGCATCCTACCATAAAGGGAATTAAAGAGGGGAGAGATGAATTTCTGGAAAAGGCTATTGAAATCATAAATGGAAACAAAACCCACTCTACAAACTGATAATCTTAAAACCTCCCACACCGTAAATAGTTAAAATCAATTGTTGGAACAAATGGAGGTGAGGTCATTGGTCTTTGGTAAAGTCAACAGACGATTATTCTTCAAAATAACACGCCACAATGTTTCAGCACGACAGCAATCATGTCAAGATACTTTTCAGGTATTACAGCCATATTTTAGATAAATGGACGGTTGAAACCATGTGGGCAATTATTGTAGATACTGCCAAAGGCCTTTATAAACTGGATAGTATTCCTTATTATGGTCCCATGGTTGCGTCTGATGACATTGTCTTTGCTGAATATGACGACGATGAAAAGATGTTAACTTATCGAACGACAGTTGAGTATTCCGGTAATTCAATTGTACTGGTTGTTTTGATGGATAAGACCAGGGATATCAACAATATTCGAAACATCTTTAATGAATCTGGCTGTATTTCTGAAAAGGTGAACGAAGGTTACTTCTCAATGGAAATTCCATTTGATAAAGAATATACATCCATTAAGAAGAAGTTGATTGATCTGAAAAAAGAAGGAGTAATTGATTACTCGGAACCTTGCTTATCTGATAAACATAGTAAGGAGTTGTCCTAAGGCCCTACCGTTTTTAAAATATCTGGTGAATTCAATTTGATAAGGCGTTGCGAATTTTTATTTTACAAACTTTTATGAAGTTTCAACTTTTCTGAATCTATAGTTATAATAGCCCCGCCAAACGGTAGCCATCGTATGTGTGATAACCTTTGCAAAATGAAACCATTCTTCACTTTTTCATTACCCGTCATTTTGCTTGCTTTAGCAGGTTGTAACCACGACGTTAGGACCACCTATGCAATTCGGGATTTTAGTAAGACTCTTCAGCCCTATTTAGTCAGCGTTGTTTCAGAAGGAGTTGTAGGACACGATACCGCGACAAGGTTTATTATCAAACATATAACGGACGAAGACTTAAAACGATTGAGTCAGTCTGAACATCCGGTTTTAAGGACATTAGCATTCAGGGAAATGCAGGACAGACCAACTTTCGATCACTATAACTTGATAATGACTCATCTGGATGACACGGCGATCGTTTCAATAGATGACGGCGAATGGGGGATCAGATACAGGCGGGTTTCTGACGAGGTATTACAGCATGGAAGGTGGAAAGATACCTTTGCCTTGAAAAGGACTATCGATGAGGTTGTTTTAAAACATAATTATTTAGGTTCTGCCTATGGGAAGCTCACTGGTTTAGAGCGAATGGAAGTTTATTATCCCAGTATAAAAGAGATGTCTCAGAGTGAACGAAGTTTCTGCGACTACCTTTATGATAACGAACAGGCTTTTTATGCTCTGGCTGCTTATCGGAAAAAAGAGGACATTCCGGCAATAAAGCAATTTTTATCGTCTAACGTAAGTCGTCTGAGTGAAATTTCTTTTGGACTAATGGAGGATTACCCGAATGAAACCTATTTAGATGTTTATGAAAAATATTATCCCCGGAGTTTTTATAGAAAAATTTGCAGGGATCAAAAAACGGATGATGCAATAAGTTTTATTAAGTCCGTGGCTATGTACAAAAACGATCGGAGCGAAAAGATTTTAAGTTTAATTCTCAATAGAAAACCGTTTATGCCCTGTACTACGGATACTAATTATTTGAGAACTGAGTTGATGTATACAATATGGAACAACCCTTGCATCGCATACTCAAAAATCAGAAGCCAGGTTGAAGGTCCCATAAAGAAATATGAGGAAGATACCCGAAGAGCCGCAGCGAAAAGAAACCGGAGATACAAAGATGATAAAATTGATTCGTTTATTCCCGAAATCGACTCATCTTATTTACCGAAAAACGCATTGAAAGAGCCAATATGGTGGTGGAGTCTTTAAGACTATTTCGGCATCCTGAAAATCCGGTGTAAAATGGTATGTATCCAAAATGACTTTAAATGTCCGTGATGAGACAATATATTTTCTCAATCCTTTTGCTTCTCAGTATCAATTTGCATGCTCAGTATGAGAAATTATTTTATCAAAAATTTTTTTGCTTATGGTGACTCGCTTTCAAAAATAGTCAGAAAGGAATTTTGAGCAATGGTTTAAATGATACATCGATACGATTAGATAATACTATACCCTTCTACTTTTTTTATTCAGCCGTAAATCTGCTCAAACTGGTAAGATATAATGATGCTTCCGTTGTTTACTACGTTGGTAATTTCCGCTATAGATATTACAATTCTGCGAACCCTGATTATCAGGCAAGTGCGGGGGGGCATTATTTGCTTCTTTAAATTCGATATTAAGCGATCCAAAGTAATAATATTATTATAAATGAAATAAAGGAGGGGAATTCTACTTATCCAAAAATAAATATTGTAATGTTTGCCTTAAATAACTTGGAAATATTAAATGCCATTTAAAAATATAGATATATCGGATAACGGTAGTTTTAAGATTGTCGCGTTATATGGTATAGCACACGCTCCTAAAATACTTGAGCATCTCATTGATACAGAGAGTAAAATCCTTGGTTTTTTGATTTAGAGAACACCAAACAAAAGATCAGGTTGCTAAAGGGAAGCATCAACTTTTATTGATTTTTCTACATTGCATCTATTATTATAATATAAGATATAAATATATTGAAATACAATATTTTTATATTCGATAATTAGATATAATTTAATATTGAAAATTGACATTCTAAATAGATCGAATTTATAATGATTTGTAGTATAAGACTATAGAAATGTCTGATAGAATAAATATTAATAGAGTAAAAGAAGTTTTAAGGGATCAGGGAAGAACACAAACTTGGCTTGCTGAAAAAATAGGTAAGAGTTATGTTGTTGTAACAAATTATTGTAACAATAACAGTCAGCCAAGTATTGATGTGTTAAGAAAAATAGCCTTTGCATTGGACATTGATATTAGAGAACTCCTCGTACCGACTAAAGTTAAAAAGTCCGATGACTGACGTTCATACAAAGGAGAAAAGAAGTTTTAATATGAGCCGAATCAAGGGCAAGAATACCAAGCCCGAGATGATAGTTAGGCGGATGCTTTTCTCTCAAGGTTTTCGATACAGAATTCATCAAAAAATTCTCAAAGGAAGCCCCGATATTGTACTTTCTAAATATCGGACAATTGTATTTGTGCATGGATGTTTTTGGCATGGCCACGATAATTGTAAACAATTTGTATTACCGAAAACTAGAACAGATTGGTGGTATCGGAAAATAGTGAGCAACAAGGAAAAAGATGATATAAATATTGAAGTATTGGAAAGTGAGGGTTGGAATGTAAAAATTGTTTGGAGTTGTGAATTGACCACGAAGAAAAGAGCATTAACAATTGAGAATCTCATTAAATCAATTCGAAAACATTTAGTCCATTGAATTTATAATGAAACAGTTTAACTATATTGATTTATTTGCAGGGGCTGGCGGACTTTCCGAAGGTTTTATAAGGGCCGGATTTAAGCCTATAGCGCATGTTGAAAGTAACTTGCCTGCATGTTTTACATTAAAAACGCGATGTGTTTTTCATTTTCTTAAAAGCGTTGATAAAGACAATGTTTATCAGTCATATTTAAAAGGTGAAATATCAAGAAAACAATTATATGAAAACACACCTAGCAATTTGTTGGATTCGGTGATTAATGCAAAAATCGGCAAACAGAATAAAAATATATTCAAACAAATCGATTCTCTTCTAGTGGACAGGGAAGTTGATTTAATTATAGGTGGGCCGCCTTGTCAAGCATACTCTTACATAGGCAGAGCGGCATTGAAGCATAAAAAAATTGATGAGCGAAATACTTATTATATACAATATGGTCGATTTTTAAAAAAATATAGGCCTAAGATTTTTGTATTCGAAAATGTACCAGGTATATTAAGTGCAGGTGAAGGTGCCTATTTTAAGAACTTACAAAAGTATTACAAACGACTTGGTTATAATGTCGAAGCAAAATTGATTAATGCAAATGAACATGATGTTGTGCAACATCGTGAGAGAGTCATCATAGTTGGCTGGATGAAAAAATTAAAGTTTAGTTACCCTGTGATTAAACCGTCCAAAAATAAATATTACAGAAATGATATTTTTTCTGACTTGCCTAGTATCAAACCAAACGAATCTAATAAGTATAAATTCTATTCGAAGCCAATTAATGAATATTTAAGTGAAACCAAAATTAGAAATTGTGTAGAATTTGTTAGCCAACATATAACCCGCCCGCATAACAAAAGAGACCTTGAAATTTATAAGCTGGCAATTGAAAAAATGGAAGCTGGAATTAGAATAAAGAATAATACTATTCCTATACAATTGAGGACTCAAAGTAACATAAAGGATTTTCTTGATCGTTTTAAAGTTGTCGGGAATCAACCTCATGCTGTAATTGCTCACATAGCCAAGGACGGACACCATTTTATTCATCATGATCCTGATCAATTAAGATCCATATCTGTACGTGAGGCAGCAAGAATTCAATCATTTCCTGATGATTACTATTTCGAGGGAATTAAAGAATGCCAACCCAGAACTGCTGCATTTAGGCAAATTGGGAATGCTGTACCACCGCTGTTGGCTGAAAAAATTGCAAAATCGATATTTAAATCACTTCAAAGACTGTGAGTATTACTTTTAGAGAAATATTGAATCAAAAGTCATGGAATAGCTATGAAGAATATATTGCAGAAGGAATTAATCAATATTCGACTGAATTGTCAAGTGATATTGAAGAAGGTAGAAGACACAAAAAAGATATTAGAAACTTTATAGAAAGAAATTTTGACATAAAACATATTCCTGCTGATCTTTCAAAAGAAACAAATCTTCTTACTTCAGGAGAAGTAGTCGGAATTGATGGGACTATTGCGACGCATAAAACAATAACAGGAACAATGGCGCAACTTGGTGTTGTGGCCGTAAACTACCTAAATGAGAAAATTCAACATTCATGTTTCATTTCAGAAGCGAAGTATAAGCAGAATATTAATGACGTTACGGAATATCTTTTTTCGCATGAGTCTTCAAATAAAGTAATTTCTAACCCGGTACTACGTGCGGCGTTACAAGTCCGTGAAAGGGAATTGGGACTAAATGATAAATTCAAAGACAAGTATAAGATATATCACGGACCATTGATTCCTTTTGAAATGTTAGCAAATCCCGGTAAGGCAGAACTAAAAATTCTTGATGTAACCGTTGAAATTCTCGAAAAGATAATTGCAAATAAGAAATGCCTGAGCATTATTTCCAGATCACAAAACGATGCCTATATACGCATCGGATTGTCATTGAACTCAGGGGAATATATTAAATTAAAAAAATCCGTGGGACTTGAAATTATTGAAGATAGAACCTTGTTAAGTGACAAGGATAGATGGCGAGAGGAAGATTATTTGAAAGTAAATAATTTTATTAATCAACGAGCTGTTAAAATAAAGATCGGTTTGATTAAAGTTTCTCAACGGCCATACGTATTCCACGCGCATGAGGACATTTTTGATTTAGCCGCAGGTCTTATTTACCGCGATTCTTTATTTCAGAAACAAAAAGGATTCCCATTACTGGTGGACTATGCCGATAATTTATGTTCAACTTATTTTAAGGCAAGCGACTTTAATAAAATAATAGAATATCAATTAGCAAAGGAAGGAGAATTTCTGTCGGAGATGTCAGAAGAAAATTTAAGGCAAAAATAAATATGGAACTGGATAAAAAACAAGCGTTAGGATTTGTAAATTTTGATTCAGGCGTTGGATCAAATAATGAAGTGGAAATTAGAGTCCCGTTTGATAGGCTTAAAGAGTTGTCCAGGGGAAAGTATGTTATTATACCGCATGATAAGAGCGGGAACTACTATCTTGCGCGACTGACAAGAGGGCCTTTTTTTACGCCTGACGCAGTTAGTAGAGATTCTGCGTTCGCAAGGGCGTCAATAGTGCAGGCAGGTGATATTGCATTTATGCCAGATTATCATGGTATTGGCTATTGTGAGTTAATCGGTTTATTTCACTATAATTCCTCGCATCTTTCTGGCGTTCAAACCAGGCCGCATCCAAAATCACCTGTATTTAATCTGCCATCTGACAAAATCCAGGAACTATTAAAGTTAAAAGGGAATATGTATTTGGGGCAATTGAGTGGATATGAGGGAATACGAGTATATCTTGATGCAAATTCCAAAGTTGTTTTACCAAGAAACATTGGGATATTCGGAACTGTCGGATCTGGTAAAACAAATTCTTCTCAGGTGTTGATAGAGGAAGCTGTTGCAGCTGGTTGGGCGGTAATTGTGCTCGACGTCGAAGGAGAGTATATATCAATGGATAAACCTAATTCTGAAATAGAACACAATCCAGGTTTAAAAAGAAAAGCGGAACAATATCAGATTGTGCCTGAGGGACTGAAATCTTTTCAGGTTTATAACCCTGCCGGAACGGATAGCAGACGAAAAGATTCCCTTGAATTTAGTATCCCATTTGGAAGTCTTTCTCCTTACGAGCTTTCTGCAATTATGGGAATGAACGAAACGCAAGAAGATAGATTTATAGATTTGTGGGATAAATTAGTAGCGGATATTACTGTGAAGGCCACCCCTTCCAAACCCCCCAAAAATCAATGGAAAGCTATCGATGAAAATAAATTTCAGGAGGAGCCCGAATATCCTGATCTTACGATACTTTCATTGTTGGATAAGCTAAATGATGAAATAACGAGACAAACTGGCTCTTCAAAGGCTTCGTGGCTGTTAGTAAAACGACTTTTGAACAGATTAAAGAGGTTTGGAATTTTTGATTCGACGGAAGACACTTTGGATGTTTCTGATTTTCTTAAGGCAGGAAAGCTGAGTGTACTTGATTTGAGTAACTCATATACAGTTCAGGTAAATAATATTGTAATCGCATATTTACTTCGAAAGATATTCGACAGAAAAATTCAGAACCCGGATTTGCCACCAACTATAATCTTTATTGAGGAAGCCCACACATTTGTAAGTAAGGAAAATGCCTCCAAAATGGAAGCATTACTCGATCGTTTAAGAGAAGTCACGCGAAGGGGAAGAAAGCGGTGGCTTGGTTTGTGTTTCATTTCACAGCAACCATCTCATTTACCTGAGGAAATATTTGAATTGTGCAACACGAAAATTATTCATCAAACTACTGGTAATAGGAATTTGAATGCTTTAAAAATTTCTGGAGGTAATGTAAATGAAGCAATATGGGATGATGTACCAACTTTAGGTCAAGGTAGAAGTATAATTATTTCTCCTCAATATCAGCATCCAATTATGACGAATATGCGAATTTGTAAAACCAATAGGGAGCACACTGACTAATATGCCTGAAATTAATTTCACACCCAAAGCACGTCTTATAAAGATTCTTGGCGAACAGTTAATTAAGGATGCAGCTGTTGGTATAATTGAATTAATAAAAAACTCATACGATGCAGATGCTACAGATGTCGAAATCGTTATGTCATCATTAAATACGCCGAATGCTAGAATAACTATTCGTGATAACGGTAGCGGAATGGATTTACCAACGTTTATTTCCAAATGGATGAATCCGGCCACAGGACATAAAGAAGAGCAAAAGGAAAGAAAGGAGAGGACAAAATTGAAACGACTGCCGTTAGGTGAAAAGGGAGTTGGAAGATTTGCTGCACAACAAATAGGGGCACATCTGAAAATGATTACGAAAACAATAGAATCAGAACAAGAGCTGTTTGTGGATATTGATTGGTCAAGATTTGATGTTAAAGGAAAAGACCTGCATGATGTAAAAATAAAATATGAAATGCAAGTGTCTGATAAATTTGGATACAAGAAGACTGGAACTCTACTTGAAATAACAAATTTGAAATCTGAATGGAGGGAAGAAGAAATAAGTAAGGTGTCAAACTCACTACTCAGAATGAAGAGTCCCTTTAAAGGCGCTTCTGACTTTAATGTAACACTTAGATTTGAAAATTGTCCAGAAGAATTTAAAAAATACGAGAATTTAGATACTACAGATATTCTCGAAAAAGCTCCTTATTATTTCTATGCTATAGTAGGTGACGATGGGGAGGTTGAGTATGATTACAAATTCAAAATGACGGGATTTAAAGGGAGGAAAAGTTCTGAGACTGCCAATGTATATTCTGATACTGGTTATAAAGTCAATCGTAAAATAAGTGTTGGAGCTTTTTTGGTAAACATTTATGTTTACGATAAAAGTCCTGATAAACTTAGAATTGCTCAGATTCCAAAAGATGTTCTTAATAATTGGACTGGAATTAATGTTTATAGAGATGGTATAAGAATTTTACCATATGGTGATCAAGGTAATGATTGGTTGAAATTAGACAATAGAAGAATTCAACAAACTACAAGAATCAGTAATGATTTGGTTATTGGGATGGTTGAAATAGATCAAGAAATAAACAACACATTAAAAGACAAAACAAACAGAGAGGGATTAATAGAAAATGACTATTATGAAAAGTTTAGAAATTTAATTTTAGGAACAATTACAATATTTGAAGCTGAAAGGGAAAAGGACAGAGAGCGGGTTTATCCACGGAAGGCAAAAACTACAAATGAAAATATTGATGAAAAAGTAAGCATTGTTAAAACAGATATTGGCGAAATTATAAGGAAAGTTGAGGAGTCTGATGTTAAAATCGGTCAAGAGACTACACCACTTTTAAATAAAGTTGGACAGCGAATTACCGAATTAAAACAACAAGTGACAGATACGATTGATGAACTTGAAAAGGATAAGCAGATACTTTTCAATCTTGCGGGTACTGGTCTTGCAGCGGAGAGATTTACTCACGAATTTGCGAGATTGGTTAATGGGGCACTGGCTTCATTAGAAAGGTTACAAAAAAGGATAGACCTAAACGATGGGAAAATAAAAAAAGAAGTTGATTCTTTAAGCGGTGCCTTGGAGGCTTTAAGGAATGATATACGGTTATTGGGTCCTATGTTCTATATCAAGAAGGTAGCAAAGGAAAAGAATTTAAATATCCGTGATGTTATTAACAATACCATCTCACTTCAGGAACCTTTTATTGAGAAGGCTGAAATTGAAATAATTGTTGAGGGTGGCAATTTTTTCGTAACAATGAGGGAGGGGTCGTGTATGCAAATTTTTAATAACCTTATAGATAATTCAATTTTTTGGTGTTCGAGGAAGTCTGAAAAGGATAAAAGGCAGATTAAAATGACTATTGATCAAGAGACTAAATCTATTTATTTCTCTGATAGCGGACCGGGTATCGCAGTTCGTTACCGTGATAAAATATTCGATCCTTTCTTTTCAATGAAGGGTGAAGATGGGAGGGGCCTTGGACTTTATATAGTTAAAGAAATAATGGATGAAAAGAATTTCGTAATTGCGGTATTGACGGAAGATGATGATGTTGAGATGCTACCTGGAGCACGCTTCTTATTATTGTTTAAAGACAACAACGAATCATGAAGAGAGTTTTGCTTATAGATGATGACGATCAAATACTTGAAAATCTTGAAGAGTCTTTTGCAACTAATAATATTTCTGTAATTAAATGCATTGATAGAAGTACAGCGTTTCAGGCAATTAATGATGATATTCCATTTGATGCCGTAATTCTGGATTGGTATTTTGTACTAGATCAGGATAGTGCGATCTGTAAGGAAATCTTGAGGGAGTTGGGTGAAAAACATTTTAAGCCAGTTTTCATATATACTGGTAATGTTGAAGATTATCGAAATACGGATAAGAACGAATTGAATTTTCCGGAAAATTTGTTATTGGAGTATTTTAAAGCCGAAACGGATGTTAAAATATTGAGCGAGCATGTTCAACATTTGTTTGATACGAATTTTTCAATTCAAATTGCATCTTTGTACCGTAAAAGCATATCCAAAAATTTTGAAAAGGTCTTGTTTGAACTAAACGAACTGCAAAATATTGATCTCGCAAGAGTTCTAAACAAGATATATGGGAATGGGTTAAATGTGGATTGGAGTAATGATGTAGTTTTGAATTTGCTTCATCGTTCCTTAGTCTCCGATTCAGGTTTTATTGAAGGGATTATTGCAATTTTACAATTGGCTAGCCACATAAATGTAGGGGCAAGTGCAGAGGACCGAAGAAAGATAGCAAATAGAATACTCTATTTTAGATCGAAAACGGAATTTATAAGAAACGGAGATATAGTTACGATTAACAGAGTAGACGATAATTTAAGGGTAGCATATGGAATTGTTGTCACTCCTGATTGCGATCTTGAGCAATCATCTTCCCAGTATATCGATCTTGTAGAGTTAATAAAATTTAATAGCGATCGGCTTGCATTAAATGCTGATAACAATAGAAAAATAAGATCATATAATCACGATTCGTTTTATCTTTTTCAAGCACTACTTATTGATGATGCATTTCAAGATTTTGTGGCAATTTTGAAATCTAGAATGGTGGTGAAGGAATTTTCAGAGCACTACCATATAAATTATCCTAAAGCGTCAAAGCGGCTTCTATATTCGCATGAGTTTATTTATAATGGCGAAAAAGTTAAACTTATTTTGTTATGCACGAAGGTTAATCCATATAAAGCTGAGTTTTTGCAAAGGCTTCATTCAAGCGCAAGTAGAGTTGGTATACCAGATATCAAAGACCTTTTATAATGATTAGAAACAATTGGAATCACGATGAGTTAATTGTTGCTTTCAATCTTTATTGTAAGACGCCGTTTTCTAAAATCGGCTTAAATAATAGCGGCATTCAGGTATTAGCTAAAACTATACATCGTTCTGTATCAGCCGTAGCATTAAAACTAACAAATTTTGCACGGTTAGATCCTTTCCTCCAAAATAGAGGCTTAAGTGGTATGAGTAATGGAAGCAAAGGGGAGGTGAAAGTATGGGATGAATTTAATGGCAATTGGGACGAACTTGCTTTTGAAAGTGAACGGATTCTCGCAAAGTATAAGAACAAGTCTATTGAAAAATCAGCGGATATTTATACAAAAGATTTACTTCCTGAAGGGAAAGAACGCGAAGCCATTATAAAGAGGAGAGTAAATCAGTCTTTTTTTAGAAATTCCGTTTTAGCTTCCTATAATAATAAGTGCTGCATTACGGGTATTTCCATTCCAGAACTTCTTGTAGCTGGACATATTATACCTTGGTCGATTAACTTGCAACAGCGAACAAATCCTGCGAACGGACTATGCCTTAATGCTCTCCACGATAAGGCTTTTGACAAAGGTTTGATGACAATTAATTCGGATTACACAATTAGGTTTTCTAAAAATTTACTTAACAAAACAAAAAAGGATTACGATATGCATTTTCACCCTTATGAAGGGAAATCTATAAGTTTACCTCAAAAGTTTTATCCCCAGAAAGAATTTCTAGAATTCCATAACTCAAATGTGTTTGTAAAATAGGATCACGAATGTAGCTTTTGTTTGATCTAACAGGTCTGCAAATATATTTCTTCGTCAGTTTTTCTGCAGCCTTCAAAATCGAACGCGTTTCTATTTTGTATGGGTCTCTCATGCTATAAATCTTTAACGTTCGATTTTTACGAATACTTATAATCGATCGTCGAGGATTGGTTGACAAAAGTTTAAAATAATAATAAAAAAAATAAATAGAAGAGTTCAAATTGCAAATATTCACCTTTTAAATTACTTAAGATTGTTGTAAGCAACATGAGAGAAGCAATGCTAAAACAAGAGAATAACTAATTTTATTAACAGTAAATAGAGTGAGCCTTATGGATTACAAGGGTGGATAATAAAATCTGAAGTATCCAAAACAACCAGGTCCATCGTACGTGCAATTTTTTCCTGCCCTCATATCCAAAAAATTTTTTCCAGCCCATTTCTTTGTTTTTATCATACACCATATGTTCCAGAAACTTTTCTTCTATTTTTTTAAGATAAATGCCGATCCACTTAATGTCTTTATACAAAACAATACACTGACACCATAAAAAATAATTGAAACAGCAAGAAAGATCACTACCGAATTTTCAATTTATCTTAGAGCGCTTGATCAAAAGATCAATAATCTGTTAGTTCGAGTCTATCGAAGCGGAACCATTTACGATGCGATTAAACACTCCATTCAAGCGATTTATGAAATTTTGAGCAGCACTTGATTGAACAAAGACTATTCGATTATAGAACTACTATATAAGTGATTCAGTTCCTAAACTGTTCCTAATTCAGACTAACTCTGCATGAATCAACGGAAAATATTTTCTGATAACGAAAGTACTGTGGAAACAGACCGGTGAATTCACCGAAAACCGGTGAGCTCAATGGAAGTTCTTGTATAAAACTTCCCCAATTCCAATAAATCATAAAAATTCTCTGCCGAGTGTTATCCAAAAAATTGATGGAAGTAATTTTTGTATTAGAGTTTCTTACTTTAAAAGCTATTACGCCTTTCGTCTAAATCGAAGATCTATTATGAGATGACATACTTCATCAGCTAAGGCGATTGTTGATATTTTCATTTGCTTGAATTCAAATGAAAAAGACATCGCTTAATTTCTAACTCAAATAAGGGTTAACCCTGTTCAGGGTGATGGATTTTTAAATATGGTAACTAACTAAAATCAGTAAACGCTAAGTGTTTCTATGTATTAAATCGTTTTTTTACGAAGTACTACTACTAAAAATTAGGTGGGCACTAAGTGTTTCCATGTAGAAAAAAAAATATTTGTTAAAAAAAATATTGTGATTTGAAAAAATGTTTTCATATTACATGAGTAAAAAATAATTAGCGTTCTAGTAATTATTTTTTCTCCGATGTAACAATCATCGCGATAATATCTAATCCTTCCGTACAAACCACTTTTTAATTTCCCACGACTCCTGAGACTTGATCTCCTTTGCTAATTGATCACCTTTCCTATTGGTCTCTCGTGCTTGCAGTTATTGAACGGCTAAAAATATTTTTTTTAGCTGCATTAATATATCGTGTATTTCAAAATAGTAATATGGAATCAAAAAGGAGGTCTTCGAAATAATTTATAACTAATAGCTCAAATATTTTAGATCTGATATAACTCTTTAGATCTCGACACCCCTTCCTTGTAACTATTAAACTGTAGAAATTATGTCTTCTGCCGTAACAGGAGTCTTGTGCCTGCTCATGATTTTCCCTGTCGCTCTCTTCGCGCAGAACGGATCACCCATTGATTCAACATCAGGTATTGTTTCAGCAAAACTATCGGACAAATATATCAATGCCGTTGGCTCAAGGTCGGCAGAGTACCAGTCAGAGATGCAGCAAAAAACGGTTCAGTATCTCAACAAACTGAAATCTCAGGAGCAGACATTACAAAAGCAACTCAATAAAATCGATACCAATGCAGCGGTAAAAATATTCAACGGAAGCCAGCAGACCTACGACAAACTCCAAAATGATCTGAAGAATAATTCTGAAAATGTTATTAAGAGCTGCGGTAAATATGTGCCGGGAATCGATTCTGCAATCACCTCATTAAAATTCCTGCAACAGACTAACATAACCGGAAAGATCGGTTCAAATGTTTCACAGGTAACCACTGCGATGTCCAAAGTAAAGGCTTTGGAGGATCAGTTTAAGAAAACTGACAATGTAGAAGACTTTATAAAGCAACGCGAAGCATATCTCCAACAGAATCTTGCAAGTTATAATCTCCCGGGCCTTCAGCAATACAAACAGGAGGCGGCCTATTACGCTCAGACAATGAGTGAACTGAAACAGGATTGGGATGATCCCTCACGCATAGAAGCTAAGGCGATCACGATTCTAAATAAGATTCCTGCCTTCCAGGATTTCATGAAAAAGAATTCAATGATTGCAGGTTTGTTTAATCTTCCAGATGATTACAGTACTTCGGGACTAGGTGGACTGCAAACCAGGGATCAGGTACAAAGTCTGATGCAGCAAACAATGGCAAATATGGGACCTAGTGGATCACAGACCGCTCAAATGAACATTGGGGATGGTCAATCTACGCTCACCGATCTACGCAGCAAACTCAATAGTGGCAGTTCAGATCTCGCCATGCCGAACGGACAAGGCAATAGCCAGCATACAAAAAGTTTATGGAAACGAATTCAATATGGCTTCGACATGCAAAGCACGAGATCCAATTTTTACTTTCCAAGCCAAACCAATTTCGCGTTGACGGCAGGTTATAAATTAACCGAGGGTAATACAATCGGAATAGGGATCAGTTATGCAGTGGGCTGGGGAAAAGATATCCAGCATATATCGATCAGTAGCCAGGGCATCGGGTTCAGATCATTCGGCGATATCAAATTTAAGGGGAGCTTTTACGGCAGTGGGGGCTTTGAATATAATTATGCCTATCCCTTTAACACAGTCAGTCAATTGGAGAGTTCAGGCATTTGGCAAAAGAGCGGACTGATCGGGATAACCAAGATGGTTTCACTAAAAAGCAAACTCGTAAAGAACACGAAGCTCCAGTTACTCTGGAATTTTCTCAGCTATTATCAATCACCACAAACACAGCCGATCGTGTTCAGGGTCGGATATAATTTCTAAGGAATTGGATTTACTAAACATTCGTAAAATATGAAAACTAAAATCTTTTTATTGACTATTCTGATTCTACTGCGCCTGGAGAATATTTATCCGCAGTCGGGAAATCCATATATACCCAAAGTGCTTACTCCTTCTCCCACCGCAGCAGCGCTTATGAAATTCACAGATGTTCCGGTCAGCAAATACAATGGCACTGCGGACGTCAGTGTTCCGTTTTTTAATATTGAAACTAAGGACCTGACTATTCCGGTGAGTATTTCCTATCATACCGGGGGGGTAAAAATTAAAGACGAGTCCGGTCCGGTTGGTCTTGGTTGGGCATTAAATGCCGGCGGCATGATCAGCAGGGAATTCAGAGATCAGGACGATTTTGGAGGTGAATATTTTAATGAACCGGTGCCGGAGGTTACCTCCAATATCATTCCGCAGGGTGCCATTGGTCACCCGGCTACGTCTTTCGGCGACGGATATCTTTTCTTTTGTGATTATATCATGCATACTGGCCAGGGAGATTTGAATTATACTACTGCGTTGCAGGGTGGGGCTTTAATTTGGGACATGGAGCCGGATATCTTCAGCTATAATTTTCCTGGCCACAGTGGAAAATTTATTATTACCCGTGCGGGAAAAGTGTTAATGCAGAAACAGGAAAATATTAATATACAATATACTCCCGGCGGCGCGGCATTCACCATTACGGATGATCAGGGTAATGTATTTTATTTCGCAAACAAAGAACTGGTTGAATCTGATAATTATGTTGGTTACAGAACCAGCTCCTGGATGTTGACTAGTATTTTTCCCCAGTCTGGTGAAGTGATCAACTTTACATATCAGACAGATAGTTCCTGGTCTTTTGTCCAGGCTGATACCTATGATACTTACCGAACCGGATGTACTGGTGCAGGACCTCACCCGTATATACCGGCAGCCAATCAATATTTAAACCTCACTCTTCAAAAAATTGACTTTCCGAAGGGTCAAATTCAGTTTCAGATTGATGGAAACCGGGAAGACTTGCAGAACGGGAAAAAATATAATACGATCACGATATACACGAAAGCAACTGGCACCAGCGCTTTAACATACCTAAAGGAATATGATTTGTATTATTCTTATTTTTTAGCCGGAAATACGGATCCGATTCATTTTGAAAGATTGAGGCTTGATAGCTTAAAAGAATTATCCACAGGAATAAACCTTCCGCCTTACCGGTTTACTTATAATACTACTGGGAACTTTCTTGCAAAAAATGGACACGCCGTTGACCATTGGGGTTTTTATAATGGTCAGGGTGGTAATCAGACATACATCCCAACTTTTAGCGCGCTGGCAAATGGTACTTATATAGATATAGAAGGAGCGAACCGTGAATCTGATTTTCAGTCAGCCAGTTGCTTTTCCTTAACACAGGTTACTTATCCAACAGGCGGCCACACTTCTTTCGAATATGAATTAAACAACTATGATCAGGTTCGGTCTTCAAATGGTCCGGTCGATTTTCCTTTCTTAAAATTGATTCCGAAGAATTTCACTTTAAACTACAACGGAAGAAGTACTCAAAGCGGTAGCCTGGATTTAAGTAATCTCTACCCAATTACAACTACTAGTACAAATCTTAACCTATCTGTGACATTCAGAGCCGCGTCCAATATGACGCCATATAAGAATACACAAGGTAAAATATACTTTGTATTTAATGGCGTTACATATGATGTGGATGCCTCTCAATGTGATACAATGCAGCCAGTATGTCATATAAATACTCAAATTATTATCAGCCGTGGTCAATCATATAATTGGTCTGTCTATATCGATCCATCCATTGATACTTTATTCGAAGGAATTACCGCATTTTTTAACTGGCAGGAAATTGCTACAGCAAATAATCCTCATTTACCATTAGATGCCGGTGGACTCCGTATAAAAACAATTACAGACTATTCATCAAATGGCATTGCTGCAAAAAAAAGACGGTATGCATACGATAATGAAACGCCGTCAAACTTATTTACCTATGGACGCTTAATGGCGCCTCCACAATACGCCAGATACGAGGATCTCTATTATTCAGCACCGCCTTACGGAAGCCCTCTTGGTTTTGCGTCGGGTAGTTATAATTGCACCAGTCTAACGCAGACGGGATCCAGTAATACGGCTGTCACCAGTGCGATCAATGGAAATATTGTGGGTTATGATACAGTAAAGGAATACATGGTGGACCCCATAACGGGTTTTGATATCGGCAAAACTGTCTACACCTATTTTAATTCAGCAGATACGATACTTCCATTTGCAGGATTTACGTTGCCAGGCGTGTCAAATATGGGAAATAACCTGAATGGGTCTCTTCTCTCTAAGATTGTATATAGAAACTCCAATAATACGTATTTCCCGGTGACAGAAACTGATAATTTTTATCATACCGAAAACAGAACGCCCCTTTATTCTGGTAAATACACTATGCTATCGCTTACAAGTGGATACTCATCTGATTGTCCTGGCGGTAACTGCAATTCAAATGAATACCTCGCGGAATTTTATCCGTCGATCAAATCGGAAAAAATCCTATTTGATTCTACCTATGAGACATTATATGATCAGATAGACCCAACTAAGTTCATGTTGACAAAAAAATATTACGCCTACGATAATCCCAAACATTACCAGGTTACCCGGTCATGGCAGCAGGACAGTAAAGGCAATACCATAGTAAATAATACAAAATTTCCGCAGGACTATATACCAGTGGGCAATACACTTACGGGAAATACGATCATCGACAGTATGATCAAACGAAACATGGTGAGCAACACTATAGAAACACGGGACAGCTTATATTTTAATGGGTCTTCTACGGGATTTGTAACCGGAGCCAAGCTAAACACATACAAGATATTGTCCAGCGGATCGATCAGTAAGGATAAGATGTATTCGTTAACTGTTGCGAGCCCGGTAGCGAATTTCAATCCTTATACAGTTAATAACAACGTAACCAGCCAGGATAGTCGTTACCGTCAGATGATCAGTTTTGATTTATACGACAATCTGGCCAATATTCAACAATATACGTCCACAGACCAGATACCAATGTCATTTTTATGGGACTACGCGAATAATTATCCGATTGCTCAGGTAAAAAATGCGGTGAACTCAGATATTGCTTTTAGCAGTTTTGAAGCAGATGGAACAGGGAACTGGAATTTGACAACAGGAGGAGGAAACACATCACAGGTTTCGGTTAATGTAAATGCAGCCGGATCTAATGTAAATTTATTTCCAACTCAATCTTCCACTGGTGTTACAGAGAACGATCACAATCAAGGGACAACAGGCCAGGAACTCGGTGTGAAATTTACTTCAGCGGTTGCGGGTCAGATAAAGGGTATTCGCTTTTACAAAACATCCGGAAATACGGGCACACATATCGGTGAGTTATATTCTTCCACCGGCACCAGACTGGCGCAGGCAACATTTTCAGGCGAAACCGCTACGGGATGGCAGACTGTAAATTTCACTTCACCGGTTTCGATCACCGCAAACACGACATATACCGCAGCATATTTCAGCAGTCTCGGAAATTACACAGAACAGGACAATTATTTCCTGCGAAATTCAGTAACAAACAGTCCTCTTACGGCGGCAGCTGATGGAACAAACGGATCTATTGGCGCCGATCCAGGGTCAGGACAAGGCACTTATAAATATACTTCTGCTGCCGCGTTCCCGAATCAGTTGTATAAGGCGGCCAATTATTGGGTAGATGTTATTTTCACACCTGCTACAACACCTTACGCTAATGCGGGCCCTACACAGACCACTACTTTACCTCTCTCAACGGTGGTTCTTGACGGCAGCGGGTCCACAGGATCTGTAACAAGTTTTAGCTGGACGAATATCTCCGGTCCTAGTACACCCGTAATTACATCAGCGACATCTACTTTCACAACGGTCACAGGGCTCATACAGGGAGTGTATGTTTTTCAATTGTCTGTTAATTCTGGTGCCAGTACTTCACAGGTAACGATCAATGTTCAGGCGGCAGGAACTCCGACAACCATTTTTACCAACCAGACAGTTCCAACTGCCACGCTGAATGATGGAACGGCCCTAGAAGTCGGAGTAAAATTCAGAGCATCGACAACAGGAACAATAACCGGCATCAGGTTTTACAAAACAACCGGAAATACAGGAACACATATTGGTGAAATGTATTCATATCCGGGAGGAACAAGACTGGCCCAGGCAACGTTTTCGGGAGAGACCGCAAGCGGATGGCAAACTGTTTTGTTTTCAACGCCTGTTTCCATTGCAGCAAACACGACTTATATAGCTTCCTACTGGAGCGGTTCTGGTAACTATCCCAGTACTTCCAACTTTTATGGCAATCCGGTCATCAATGGTCCGCTGACCGCTCTGGCGGATGGTACCGATGGTCACAATGCGGTATACAGTTACAGTACAGTACCCGCGTTTCCCACAACTTACACGACCATGTTTGACCAGCCAAATTACTGGGTAGACGTTATGTTCCTACCAAGTTCAGCTCCTGTGCCAAGTGCCGGAAATAATCTATCGGTGACTCTGCCCGTGTCATCGGTTACGTTGAACGCGAATAATTCTATAGGGAATGTTTCAAACTACCTCTGGACAAAAGTTTCGGGTCCAGGATCTCCGATAATAGTTTCTCCTAACAGCGCTACAACGAATGTCACTGGTTTAAGTGCTGGTAGCTATGTTTTCCAACTGGCTGCAAACGGCGGAATCAATAGTGCTTATGGCGGACTGACGGGCTCAAAATCTTATAATCTGGCGGGCAATACCATAACCAAAACAGGGTTAACAACCGGGAAAAAATATACGTTATCTTACTGGAGCAGAGGAGGCGTCGTTTCTGTTTCAGGTGCAACATCGACCAGCACTATAGGAAGATCGACTAACGGCTGGACATATTACGAGCATGTTTTAACTACAACGGCTTCCACAATTTCAGTTACAGGTTCCAGTTATATCGATGAACTCAGATTGTATCCTCAGGGGTCACAAATGACAAGTCTGACATACACGCCATTGGTAGGTACTACTACAAGTAATGACCTAAACAGCGAGATAACTTTCTATGAATATGATAGTTTGCAACGACTTAAAAACATCAAAGATTATATGGGAAATATTACAAATAATTTCCAATATAACTATGCAAAGGCATGTACCGTTTGTAATATTCCAATGCTGACCTACGCCAATACTCCAACCATCAGCTACCCAGTAGGAGTATTTAATCAATGGAATCAGTTGCTTGGAAACGCTACTACGCAGGCACAGTACATTAGTATTTGGAACGCTGATGGGAGTAATAGCGCCATAGGTACACTTAGCGCCGGAGCTGATTCCATGCATTTTATTTTAACTGTGAATACCGGTCAAAATTCTCCAGGATTTGTAACAGGATGCAGATATTATCAATATGACTTGTCATATAATTTGCTTGACGGAATATTGAAACGAACTGGAGAATATGTGGATTTTGGCGACGGAAGCAGCCTTTTCCTGGGTAAAACAGTTGCAGATACATTGGATATTCTGAAAGGTGCAACAACCTCAATTATAACATATGATGGCACTTTAACCAACGCTTATTTTGAGCATCATTATCTGGATAGCTCGTTAAAGACGATAACTATTTACCACAATGATGGGACTGAAATTGTTGGGCTGGACAATGCGCTGGCGCCGGCTACAAGTTTAACATTGTTAAAAAATGTTAGAGGAAATTATCCACAGCACATGTCGGGAATAGCTAATTCATCTTATCAGCAAAATACAGCTAATAGTATTTCGGCCATTTATAACTGGAATACAATTAACTCGCTTACATTATTTTATCTCAACAGTGGTGACGGGGGCGTAAATACCTGCGCGAATATGGGGTATGCCCAGGACTTTATGAAAAATAATAAAGGACTGAGTACCATCAGAACGGCTTTCAATCCGTCTGACATCTGCTATTTCGACCCGACATTTAAGCTAAGTACGTTAAAGAGTGACTGGAATACTTACTTCACAAACCTGCAGCAAATATTTATTTGTGATGAACATTGGAATCGGGAAGACCTATCGGCCCTTGTTCACTTGAACACGTTTGTATTGGTGAACGGGAATCAGAATCATTCTAATAACCTGACCGGAAATCCTCCGACTCCAATACCGACATCTGTATTAGATAATATAATAAATCAAATAGCGGCGGGAGCAGGGCGTAATGTTTCAAACGGCGGGATCAGCATATTTACAGGGGGAACTAGCCGCAGTTCGGCCAGTGATGCTGCCGTCACATTACTGAAATCGAAGGGCTGGGTTATTTATTTTAATAACATTCCAATTTAAAAGACAAATATGAAAAAGTCATTTGCAAAAGACGTAATGGTTGTTATTGTAATGGTTGTTAACATAAAAACTTATGCCCAAGTAACGACAAGCCAAAACTATGTGATGTCAAATACGGTGAAACAGCCGGGTATTATAACTGAAGCTGCCGTGAATGCTTTGCCTGTTGCAACCCAGGGAAAATCTCAAACTGTTAATTATTTTGACGGTATCAGTAGGCCAATGGAAACTGTTGTTACAAACGGTAGCCCCAGTCAGAAGGATATCATTACGGGAGTAGAATATGATGCTTATGGCAGGGAAGTAAAAAAATATCTGCCTTATGCTGATCAGGGTTCATCTGCAAATGGTAGTTATAGGGACCGATGGAATATTGATCAACAGGCGTTTTATAATGGCGTGCTGCCAAATGTAGATCCAGATAATTCGCCTTTTTCAGCCTCAATTTTAGAACAGTCTCCTCTTAACAGAGTAATAGCTCAGGGTGCACCCGGTTTTACCTGGCAACCCAATTCAGCCAATGCATATGACCCTTACTCGCATGCGGTTCAATATCAATATTTGGTAAATAAGTCAGATGATAATGTAAAGATTTTTAATGTGGATTCTTCCGGCAATATCAGTTCGACCGGATTTTATAATTCAGGATCTCTGACTATTAAACTCACTACCGATGAACAACAGCAATCAGTAAAAGAATTTACAGATAAATCTGGCCACGTTTTATTAAAAAGGGTAATGATTGCCAATGACTCGCTTCAAACCTATTATTTGTATGACAACCTGGAAATGTTGCGGGCTGTGATACAGCCGGAAGGAACAGCTACATTACAAGCCGTTGGTTGGATAATGCCATCAACATTTATAAAATTATGGATGTTCCTTTACCGGTATGATGAAAGAGGAAGAATGGTTATGAAGAAAGTGCCGGGTGCAGATAGCGTATTGATGTTTTATGATCAATGGGACCGGGTTTCGCTTAAACAAGATAGTAACTTGCGCGCCGGTCACAATTTTCTATTTACAAAATATGATGCCCTCGATCGACCTATAATTACCGGGCAGATTAATGATACACGGGCATTGGACACAATTCGTACCAGCATCATGGCAGCAACCGGCAGATTTGAAACGGTTAGCGCAAGTGCCACGGAAGGATATACTTTGACCGGAAATTTTCCATCGTCTAGTTCATATACACTAACGAATTATACAATTACTCATTATGATTCGTATTCAAATCTTCCATCCTGGAGTTCGGGTTATTCTTTCCTTAATGAATATGGAGTCGCAGCAAATAATACTTTTTTGACCGGGCAAATTGTTGCAGTACAAACTCGAATATTGGGGTCCAGTAATTTTAATAGGGCAGTCGCCTATTATGACGATAAATACCATGTAATTCAGACAACCAATGATAATTCTGCTGGGGGGAAAGACAGAATCTCTAAGGTCTTTTCTTTTGAAGGGAAATTAATAAATGATTTTCACACCCATACAAGCAGGTTTTATACAACGGGGATAGTTACACAACAGGTGTTCAGTTATGACCATATGGACAGATTACTTAATATTACTCATAAAACGAATACTCAGGAAGTAGTCACCATTTCACAAAATACCTATAATGAAATAGGCCAGGTGCTAAATAAAAAAATTCATCAGTCGCCTTCTCATCCAAACGCTTTACAAAAGCTTGATTATTTCTATAATATTCGGGGATGGACCAGTGGCATCAATCGTCCATTGACAACGGAAACCGGTTATGAGGAAAATGATTTGTTTAACATGGAGCTGCATTATGGCAATACGTCGATGCCTGGCGGTACAGGGCAATATAATGGAAATATCTCTGAACAAATTTGGAAAAATGGTTATGATGAAATTGGCCAGGGATACTTCTATCAATATGATATGGCAAATCGAATTACAAACTCCGCGTATGGTTGTCTATCGGCTAACGGAGGGTCAAGCTGGACTTTTTCAAGACGATTTGATGAGTCTGGTGTAAATTATGATCATAATGGCAACATCCTAAATCTTAATCGTTACATGGGGTCTTGGAATTTAATAGACTCTCTTCGTTATGGAAGTTATAACGGAAATCAGC
>JABDFX010000016.1:0-2986 GCA_013286315.1 Bacteroidota bacterium
CAGCTAATTGGAGGTAATGAAGGGAATTCAGGAAATCCTGGAAGTGGCCCGGAGAGATTCACTGAACATGTATGCACAACTGATGCTGGGATTGGGAGGAATTGAATCCGGACAATATGACCGGGCTATTCAGCGTCTTTTAAAAGTCGTGCATTTCGATCCGGGAAATCTGGAAGCCGTTTTGAGTTTGAGTGACGCGTATGAAAGAACAGGTAACACTGCATCGGCGAAAACCTGGTATGAAGCAGCAAAAAAGCTGACCAGCAATCCTGAATTGATCCAGGCGATCAATGAAAGATTGGGGTCTTTAAAATAAATGCTCAACCGGAGCAAAGACAGAATTTATTAGTTAACTAAAAAGGAATTATCGATGCCTTGTGGTAAAAAAAGGAAGCGACATAAAATTGCAACCCATAAAAGAAAGAAAAGATTGCGTAAAAATCGTCACAAGAAAAAGAACAAATAACGCACTCCGGCCGGAACACCTTCCGGCCCTGTTCTGCTGAAATCATTTATATGCTAACGCTTACAATGCCGCCGCTACCGTATGGCTGTTAACCTAAATCTCCTTCAGCATTTCGACTCCTTTTTGTGTGTACCGGACAGGCAGTAAATGTTACATGAACATTGAATAAGGAACTGATCATTAATGCAGCCCCCCAGGGAGTTGAAATAGCTCTGCTGGAAGATAAAAAGCTGGTGGAATTGCACCATGAAAAAACTGATGCCAGTTTTGCCGTGGGAGATTTATATCTGGGGAAGGTAAAAAAGCTGATCCCGGGTTTGAATGCTGCATTTGTAGACGTGGGATTTGAAAAAGATGCCTTTCTCCACTATACTGACCTGAGCCCCTATGCACGTTCACTGTTGAAGTTTACACAGCAAAGTATTCAATCTCCCAGGGACAACGAATTCGAATTCGGCAGTTTTTCTGTTGAACCGGAAATTGTAAAAACCGGAAAGATCAACGAAGTTTTAAGTGGTAAACCGAATATACTCGTTCAAATATTAAAAGAGCCCATCGCTGCAAAAGGGCCACGGCTCAGTTGTGAAATTTCCTTACCGGGCCGTTTTGTCGTAATCACACCTTTCAATGACATCGTTGCCGTTTCCCGTAAAATTCATTCTTCAGATGAAAGAAAAAGGCTGCAAAAAATAGTAGAAGCCATCAAGCCAAAAAATTTTGGCGTGATTGTGCGTACGGCGGCCGAAGGAAAAAACACCGCTGAATTACATGAGGACCTGACAGACCTCGTTGCTACCTGGAAACTGATTCAGCATAATCTGAGTGGTGCCGTGGCTCCGGCCAAGATACTAAGTGAGCAAACCAAGACAACCAGTATGTTACGTGATCTGCTGAATGAGGATTTCAATAAAATCGTAGTCAATGATAAAAACCTGTTCAGCGACACCAAAGCCTATATTCAAAGAATTGCTGCTGACAAAGTGGATATCGTATCATACTATAATAACGGTTCTCCCATTTTTGATCATTTCGGAATCACCAAACAGGTAAAAGCTGCATTTGGGAAAACTGTCAACCTGCCCAGTGGAGCCTACCTGATCGTTGAACATACCGAAGCCCTCCACGTGATCGATGTGAACAGCGGGTATAAAAGTGTAAGCAATAACCAGGAACAAAATGCCCTTGAAACGAACCTGGAAGCTGCCGAAGAAATTGCCCGTCAGCTCAGGCTGCGGGACCTCGGTGGTATCATAGTAGCTGATTTCATAGATATGAAGCTTCCTGACAATAAAAGGAAGCTCGTAGAGGCTATGGAAGGCTTTATGAGGACGGACCGGGCAAAGCATGCTGTGTTACCAATATCCAAGTTTGGCCTCATGCAGATCACCAGGCAGCGCATGAAACCAGAAATTACGATTAATACCCAGGAAATTTGCCCGACCTGCAATGGAACGGGTAAAATCTCCTCCGCATTGATACTGGAGGACGAAATTGAAAAAAACCTCAGTTACCTGCTGAATCATCAGCATAAGGATCTGATCCTCACCGTTCACCCAATCATGTATGCCTACCTCACCAAAGGGGGCTGGTTCTTCTCAAAAAAATGGAAATGGCGCAGAAAATACAAAAAGCCAATAAAGGTCAAGGAAAATAACAATTACCATATGACCGAGTTCCATTTTTTCGACAAACAAGAGGAAGAAATCAAGCTATAACAACACCTTTTTTGACTTTATTGGGTCATTACACATTATTTTTAATTATAATATCATCATTTTCGTCATTACATTGATTGGAATCCTTCATTGGAAATTTTAGATACATTTCAGAGGCTCATTTTCAGGTGTTTAAGAAAAAACTACAATTCCAGAATCTCTTATAACAATTTGTAAATCAATATTATATAGATTAATTATGTAATAAATACAAGTTTCATTTTCTTTATTAAAGTTATTAACAGGGAGAAAAATTTATTTTGTTATGTGACCTGATTTTGTAATTTAGTGGAAGAATTTAATGGGTTAGTAAGTAAAAGGTCGGCTCTCGTAGCTGGCCTTTTTACTTTTATGCCATCTGAGCTGTTATCTTTAACAATGAGCAAAATTAAAACCGCTTTCTTCTGTAATAATTGCGGCTATGAGAGTGCAAAATGGCTGGGTAAATGTCCCGCCTGCGAACAATGGAATACTTTCTCTGAAGAAGTAGTTACCAAAGATGACAGAATGGGAGAATCCGGTTGGAAAAAAAATTCTGATAAAAAAGAAATCAAAACGATTTCAATTCATGAAGTTATAAGTGGTGAAGAAAAAAGAATCGTAACACCGGACGCGGAACTCAACCGAGTATTGGGCGGAGGAATTGTAACCGGCAGTTTAATTCTGGTAGCGGGTGAACCAGGCATCGGGAAAAGCACTTTATTTCTCCAGATAGGATTGATGTTAAAGAATATTGTTACCCTTTATATCAGTGGCGAAGAAAGTGAGCAACAAATTCGCATGCGGGCCGACAGGCTAAAAGTGA
>JABDFX010000016.1:2996-39699 GCA_013286315.1 Bacteroidota bacterium
AAAAGTGAGGAAAAATCGCCTGATGGATAATCGGGATAATTTTTATCTCCTCACAGAAACATCCACTCAAGCCATCTTCCAGGAAATAAAAAAATTAAACCCGCAGGTTGTCATTGTCGATTCAATTCAGACATTGCAGTCATCTTATATCGAATCAACACCGGGTACCGTTTCACAAATCCGTGAATGCGCCGCAGAATTTCAACGCTATGCTAAAGAAACGGGAACACCTGTTTTTCTGATTGGTCATATTACCAAAGATGGAAATATTGCTGGTCCGAAAATTCTCGAACATATGGTAGATACGGTATTGCAATTTGAAGGTGACCGCCACTATACCTATCGCATTCTGCGAACTTTAAAAAATCGTTTTGGCAGTACCGCGGAGCTAGGTATTTATGAAATGACAGATGAAGGAATGCAGGAAGTAAATAATCCAAGTGAGATCCTGATTACACAAAAAGAAGAACAACTTAGCGGAAGTGCAATCGCCGCAAGCATAGAAGGGCAGCGGCCTTTGCTGATCGAGGTGCAGGCCCTGGTAACTGCATCCGTTTATGGAACACCGCAAAGAACAGTAAGTGGTTTCGACCTTCGAAGACTGCAACTGTTGTTGGCAGTACTGGAAAAAAGAGGAGGTTTTCACTTTGGGATAAAAGATGTTTTTTTAAATATTGCAGGCGGTTTGAAAGTGGAAGATCCATCCATAGATCTGGCAGTGCTTTGCGCCTTATTAAGTTCATTCGAAGATGTTCCGCTTGCAGCTGATGCCTGCTTTGCGGGTGAAGTCGGATTGAATGGAGAGATCCGTGCAGTAAATAGAATCGGTCAGCGAATAGCAGAAGCAGAGAAACTCGGATTTAGTAAAATACTCGTCTCAAAATACAATCAGAAGGGTTTAAAAAATCATCCGCACCAGATAGAAGTGATATTAATGGGAAAGGTGGAAGAAGTTTACAAATATTTATTTTAGAGGTTCGCGATTGGGGCACGATAACAGATGACATCGCGTATATTCTTTTTTCAGTCAGTTTTGCATCTCCTTTTCCCACACACCTGTTGTGGATGTGGCAGTGACCTGCTTACAGAAAATATATTATTTTGTATTCATTGCCAGTCATCTATGCCCATTACGCGCTTCGAATATTTTAAAGCAAATCCCATAGAGAAAATTTTTTGGGGTCGTGTGCAAGTTCATTCAGCGGCTGCTCATTTATACTTCACCGGCGGATCCCAGGTTCAGCATAGCCTTCATCTGCTTAAATACAAGGGAAGAAAAGAAATCGGTATATACTTTGGTCAACAGATGGGCGAATCATTAAAACATTCATCGCGTTTTAGCGATTGTGAAATTATTATTCCATTACCACTCTTTGCCTCGAGGGAAAAGAAGAGGGGATATAATCAGGCATCACTGATTGCAGACGGGATATCACAAAAATTAAAAATTCCGGTTATTAATGATGCCATTTCCCGCATAAAGAAAACTGAAACACAAACACATAAAAGCCGCATTCAGAGATGGAAAAATATGGAGTCGACCTTTGAAATCTGCGATCCCCGCAAAATTTCCGGAAAACATGTTTTGCTTGTTGACGATGTTATTACTACCGGTGCCAGCCTGGAGGCATGCGCCCAGGTCCTTTTAGAGGGTCCGGATGTAAAAGTCAGTATCGCCTGTCTGGCACATACGGTATCTTCTTAAGCCTAAATCCGAAAGGGCAAAGCGTAAAGCCCCTTTTAGAAAAGAAGCCAGGATCAATTCTGTTTAAAATTATCAGAGAATCTCAAAAACAACAAAATTCAAGCTTTGACTTAAAAAGCTTTAACCTTTGCCCTTTCGGCTTTGGGCTTAAAGAGTATTTTTGTTTAAATGTTCAAATTCCTGCTCTTATCGGTTTTGGCCGGCGGTCTGATGATTTCCTGTCAAAAGCAATCAAATCAAAACGGGAACGCCCGTCTTTTTCTTTCCGCCGACACAGTTAGTTTTGACACCGTTTTTGCCGCTACAGCCACTGTAACACAGCAGGTTAAGTTGATAAATAACAATGACTTCGGATTAGCCATCAACTCTATCATCCTGGCCGGTGGGTCCGCGTCCCCCTTTATTATAAATATTGACGGGAGTCCGGGGCCCGAAGTGACCAACCTAAATATACCAGCCAACGACAGCCTTATCATATTCGTTACAGTCTATATCCGTGCAGGATCAGGACCCGTCCCGTTTCGTTTGGAAGACAGTATACGGATCAGTTATAATGGCAAAGAACAGTTTGTACAGCTAACCGCCTGGGGCCAAAATGCACATTTTCTAAAAAACATGGTGATTCAACATGATACTGTCTGGCCCAACGACCTTCCGTATGTGATTTATGGTAGTCTGACAGTTGACAGTAACGCGACCCTCACCATACAACCCGGAACACATATATATGTGCACGCAGATGCCCCTATATATGTAGATGGAAGTCTGAAAGTATTGGGTGATTCACTTAATAGCCAGCGGGTTTATTTTACCGGCGACAGGCTGGATCTTCCATATGCCAGTTATCCGGGCTCCTGGCCCGGTATTTTTTTCAGGCAAAACAGCAGGGATAATGTAATGAATTATACCGTGCTTCAAAACGGAAACCAGACCCTGGTTTCGGAAGGCCTTAGTACTGATTTGAATCCTAAACTTTCATTAAACCAATGTATCATCAATAATTCGCTGGCTGAGGGCATTCTGGCAGTGCAGTCCAGCATTCAAGCTATTAATTGTCTGGTGAGTAACTGTGGACAAAATATCGTCATTGGATTGGGGGGCGTGTATCAGTTTGAGTATTGCACGGTAGCCTCATTTTCAACAAGCCTGCTTTTTCATCAACAACCTGTGCTGACTGTTTCGAATTCCGGTTTAAATGGCAGCCAGATCGTAACCGCCGATCTGAATGCAGGATTTATCAATTGTATTTTCTGGGGAAGTGAAGGCGTTCCGGATGAGGCAGTAATACAAAAGCAGGGAAGCAATACATTTAAAGTCCTGTTCGATCATTCTATCCTCAAACAGCAAAACTATCCGGCCAATATTGATAGCAATTCATTATGGCTAAATACAGATCCGCTATTTATAGCAACCGGAATCCCCCCGAATAATGAATATAATTTCCAGTTGCAAGCGGCTTCACCTGCCGTGGACAGGGGTGTCAATTCCGGAATCATCATCGACCTGAATGGTGATCCAAGACCAGCAAATCTCAGCGACCTCGGTTGTTATGAGCGGCAGTGATTACTCCCCCGATTCTCTTAACTTTGATAGTGAAACATTGATTATAAAATAAAATATATTTTATGTTAAGATTGTTGTTCATTCCAATTCTGTTTATGATACACTCAAGTGTAAGTGTGTATGATTTTAAAGTGCCAGCGCTGGATGGCGGTACCATTGACCTGTCAACATACAAAGGGAAAAAATTACTGATCGTAAATACGGCTTCCAAATGCGGTTTTACACCCCAGTACGCTGACCTTGAAAAATTGTATGATAAGTATAAAGGCAAACTGGTAATTGTTGGATTCCCGGCCAATGATTTTGGTGGACAGGAACCGGCTACAAATTCTGAAATCAGTGAGTTTTGTAAGAAGAATTATGGCGTAACATTTCCGCTTGCTGCAAAATCTGATGTAGTGGGTGAAAATACATCCCCCTTATTCAAATATCTGACGGAAGAAGCCATTAAATTGGGCACACCGGCTCCGGTTATCAAATGGAATTTCACAAAATTCCTGATTGATGAAAACGGAAAACTCATTGGGGTTTATAATAGCAAGATCACTCCTATGAGTGACGAAATCACGTCTCACCTCAACTAATTCTGGCTAACGGGATGTTATTTAGTCAGGTTATCGGTCAGCAGGAAATCAAAGCAAAGCTTCGCAACCTCGTTGAGCATAACAGGTTGAGTCATGCATTGCTGCTGAATGCACCGGAAGGTGCAGGCGGCCTGCCATTGGCATTGGCTTTTGCTCAATATATCGTTTGTGATAGGGTATCCGGTGTTGATGCAGGTAATCCATTTCCTGCAGAAAGCTGTAATGAATGCCCTTCCTGTCAGAAGGCTGCGCGGTTAATTCATCCTGATATACATTATGTATTTCCCGTTGTTTCGCGTAAACCGGGCGACAAACCGGTGAGTGCAGATTATATTACCGAATGGCGCGAATTCATTTCGCTCTATCCTTACGGAACCATTTTCGACTGGCTGTTACAGATCAATGCAGATAATAAACAGGGGAACATTTCCGCCCATGAGTGCAATGAGATCAACCGTACACTCAGTTTGAAAAGTTTTGAAAGCGGATATAAGATACTCATCATGTGGATGCCGGAATACCTCGGCGATCAGGGAAACAAATTGCTGAAACTGATTGAGGAACCGCCCCCGGATACGCTTTTCATACTGGTAACTGAAAATGAAGCCCAGATTCTTCCCACCATACTTTCACGGGTGCAAATCATACGGCTGCCCAGACCCCAGGTAACCGAAATCCAGGAGGCATTGGTATCCCGGGCAGGTGTACAACCCGAACAGGCCAGACAACTGGCCGCAGTGAGCGAACAGAATTACCGGGAAGCACTCAGACAATTGCAACATGGACAAGACGACTGGCAGTCGCTATTACGGGAATGGTTAAACGCTGTTCTACGATCAGGACCTGTGGCTCAGGTAAAATGGGTGGAAGAAATAGCCAAAACGGGCCGCGAAAAACAGAAACAATTTCTGCAGTATTTTAGTCACCTGTTGGAACAGGCCGTCAGGCTGCGTATGTCGGATGCCGCATCGGCAGATCTGCCGGATTCTGAAAGGGATTTTGCACTGAGACTAAATAAGATCACTGACCTGTCAGCCCAGAGGTCCATAGCAGAAGAAGTTAATAAATCGATTTATTACATTGAACGCAACGCACACGCTAAAATGCTTTTTCATGCGTTGACTATTCGTCTCTATCATATCCTGGCAAACCGGGAAGAGGCGGTAGTGACTTAGAAAGGAGTATATTTGTCAACTTGCTGGTTAATATATACATATATGGGATGTTCTAATTGTGGCACTGCCGATGGCAAGCCAGGAGGATGCCAAAGCCATGGAAGCTGCGGATCCGGAAGTTGTAATAGAATGAATGTATATGACTGGCTCTCAAACCTGCCGATTCATGATCCCGCTACAGAATGCCGGGTTATGGAGATAAGTTTCAGTCAGGGAAGTCGTAAAGATTTTTTTCGCAATACAACTACACAGATTTTTGAAAAAGGTGAGATGGTGAGCGTAGAAGGTGTAAGTGGTTTTGATGTTGGCGAAGTAAGTATGACGGGAGAGTTAGTCAGAATACAGATGAAAAAGAAGTCGGTTGAAGAGTTTCATCCGGACATGAAAAAAGTGCTTCGTCGCGCATCGGATCGTGATCTGGACCTGCTCAAGCAAAACAAAGCCCGTGAAAAGGAGGCTGTGATCCGTTCGCGCGCCATTTCGCGCCAGTTAAAACTGGACATGAAAGTGTCGCAGGTGGAAATTCAGGCCGATGGCCGCAAAGCGACCTTCTATTATATTGCTGACGACCGGGTAGATTTCAGGGAACTTATAAAAATTTTCGCGTCAGAATTCCGGGTAAAAGTAGAAATGCGTCAGATCGGCGCAAGGCAGGAAGCCGGAAAAGTAGGTGGCATCGGCAGTTGCGGGCGTGAACTCTGTTGTTCAACCTGGCTTACTGATTTTAAATCTGTAAATACCACTGCAGCCCGTTACCAGAACCTTTCAATCAATCAAAGTAAACTCAGCGGTCAGTGCGGCAGGTTAAAATGCTGCCTGAACTACGAACTGGATACTTATCTCGATGCACTGCAACAGTTTCCAGATAATGCCGACACTTTGCAAGTCGCAAAAGGTACGGCCCTGCTGGTTAAAAAGGATATTTTCAAATACCTGATGTGGTACGTGTTACCTGACAGCAATAAGCAATACCCGCTGCTGATCGAGAGGGTCAAGCAAATAAAAAATCTCAACAAGCAGAATATTATTCCGGATGATCTGGGCGCTGTTGAAGCAACCGGTAAACCAAAAGAAGAACTGGTGAACGTTGATCTGACTGGACAATTCAGTTTGAAAACGCTGGATAGTGCAGACAAGAAAAAAAGACACAACCGGCCCGGACCCCCTCAGCAGAGAAGGGATAACAAACCTCCGCAACAACAACGAGATAACAGGCCAGCACAACAACAGAAAGATAACAGACCCCCTCAACAATCAAAAGACAACAGACCACCACAACAACAAAGAGACAACAGGCCGCCGTCTCCACCGAGAGAAAACAGACCGCCGCCTCCTATTAAGAAACCATAAACCATGAAAGGCTTTAAGAAGAAAATGCTACTGCTTTCCGGATTATTCCTGACGAGCTGGCTTCTCTTAGCCCAAAGCTGTATGAGTTTTCGTAAATCGGATGCGGATGCAAAAACCGAATTTGCGAAAGACCATGTAACACTGCGCACTGCAACCATGGAAGTGGAAGGAAGGCATATACATTATGCCATGACGGGCAGCGATTCCTTACCCACTCTTTTTTTTGTTCATGGTTCCCCCGGAAGCTGGGATGCTTTTGCAGAATACATGAAAGATTCATTGCTGCTGCAAAAATTCAGAATGGTATCCGTTGACCGTCCGGGTTTCGGATTCAGTGATTATGGTCAGCCACAACATCTCGATGTACAATCTTTTTGGATCAGCAGACTTTTCTATCTGCTGGCCAATCATAAACCCATGTACCTGGCCGGACATTCATTAGGAGGTCCGATGGTCATAAAATTGGCAGCCGACAATCCGCAGACTTTTTCCGGAATCGTTGTCATTTCCGGATCCATAGATCCCAAGGAAGAAAAACCAGAGAAATGGAGGCCATGGTTGTATAAAACCCCTTTAAATTATTTGGTTCCCGGCGCGATGCGGCCTTCCAATGAAGAATTGTGGTATCTGAAGAAAGATCTTGTACAGCTCGAAAAAGATTTTCCCAAAATAACCTGTCCGGTTTATTTTATTCACGGGGCTATGGACACCTGGGTGCCACCGGGTAATGTAGAATATGGTAAAAGAATGTTGGTGAATGCACCTCTTGTGGATGTAACATTGATCCCGGGTGCCAATCACTTTATTCCCTGGTCAAAATTCACGGAAATCAGAACCGTATTGTTAAAATTGCATTAAGTAATGAAAGCACAAAGAACCCCTTTACAATACATTTCCTTTTTACTAAATTGCAAGTCCTAAACATATAAACTATGGCTATTTTCAAATCCGGTAATCCTGCGATGAATGTTTTCCAGAATACGATTACCATACCCGGCTCAGGCGTGATGACTGAAAGGGGTACGCTGAATAAGTTTTTCATGCTGTTTTTACTCGTCATGGCATCTGCCTCCTTAACCTGGAAGGCATTCTACGATGGGGTGGACGTTATGCCCTATACCATAGGTGGCGCCATACTCGGATTTATCACCGCAATGGTCGTCATCTTCAAAAAAGAATGGGCTGCCTATCTGACTCCGGTGTACGCTTTATTTGAAGGTGTATTCCTCGGTGGCATTTCTGCGATCTATAATAATGTATTTGCGAAAACTGCACCAGGAATAGTAACGCAGGCTGTGCTTTTGACTTTTGGCGCCGTGATTGCGATGTATATGTTATATCGCTTCAGAATTATTAAAGTAACAGAACAATTCCGGTCCATCATTTTTATAGCAACGGCCGGCATCGCGATTTTTTATCTGCTGGCGATCGTGTTACGCTTGTTTCATGTGGATATCGCATTCATTCATGAAGGATCCACGCTGGGTATTGTGTTCTCATTGTTTGTGGTGTGCATTGCCGCATTAAACCTCCTGCTTGATTTTGATATGATTGAAAAAGGTGTTGCCGCGGGCGCACCAAAATATATGGAGTGGTATGGAGCTTTCGGATTATTGGTCACCATTGTATGGCTTTATCTCGAAATTCTTCGTTTGTTATCCAAGCTCGCAAACAGGAAGTAATTGTTCCAGTCGGGCAATAAAAAAAACTAAGCCCTGAAAGTTATCTGGATTCAAACTTTCGGGGCTTTTTTATTTACGATTGTCTTTATCGATGTATCAATTATCGCCGTTCGGGGCTTTTTATTTTGTCGAGTTGCTCCGAATGAAATTACCTGTCTCCGCCTAGCAAACTACCGAGCCCCCCCAGAATGCTTCCTTCTTCTCTCCTGGTTCCAAGCTGCGGACTATATTGAATGATCCTGCTGGCTAACCTGCTGATGGGGAGGGATTGTATCCAGACTTTTCCCGGACCACGCATGACCGCAAAGAACAGGCCTTCGCCCCCGAACATCCAGTTGCGGATACCGCGTATAAATTCAATATCGAAATCAATGGTGGGCGTATAAGCAACCACACAACCTGTATCTACTTTCAGAATTTCACCCGGTTTCAGTTCTTTTTCCAATATATAACCACCGGCATGTACGAATGCGAGCCCGTCACCGTCCAGCTTTTCCATGATAAACCCTTCTCCACCGAAAACACCTGTACCCAGTCTGCGTTGAAAGGCGATCCCAATACTGACACCTTTAGCCGCGCAAAGAAATGCATCCTTTTGCGCGATAATCGTTCCGCCCAGTACCTGCAGATCCAGGCAGATTATTTTTCCTGTATAGGGAGCTGCGAAACTGACTTTCTTTTTTCCCTGACCCATATTTGTAAATGCGGTCATAAATAAATTCTCTCCCACCAGCACTCTTTTACCTGCATTCATCAAACGATCGAGTATACTGGAATTATGTTGCTGGGAACCGTCGCCGAAAATAGTTTGCATCTCGATTCCGTCGTCCATCATCATGAATCCACCGGGCTCACCAATCACGGTTTCCTGCGGATCCAGTTCCACTTCTACAAACTGCAGTTCCTCACCGTATATTTTATAATCGATCTCGTGGTTGTTTCTCATTACGTAAGCTTTAAATATTAAATTCAGATCATCATAATTAACCACAACTATTTCCTGAATATTCTCACTATCTGTCTGATGATAATCAAAATTACAAACAAAAGAGAAATAAGAAATACCGGGCCAGTGATCGACGATGATGTACGCATAAAATATAAAGTAATTGGAATTACTGGCAGCGCAGCCAATAAAAACAAAATATTTCTTGGTATTCTATAAAACCTTTGTAAAGGTTTCATTTGAAGATTTACCATTATTAAGTATAAAAAGATTGGGGTAAATGGAGGAATCCCCAACATAGAAATCCATCTACCTCCGTACATATTCCGCATCGGTCTCTTCAGCCTTTCCGCAATCAGATACATGCTTGGCAGAATAAAAAGCGTCATGAAGAATGCAAATGCAAGACCGAAGATAATGGTCCATGACAAAGGTTTCCAGAATACCGCGCTGTCTCCTCCAAAGAAAATATGCGGATTCAGATCAGCAAATAGTGTAACAAAATTAATGTTGAATCCAATAGCCAACGGTATAAGCGCCAGTATCGCAGCAAGCGCTGTCAGCAATACAGGAATGATTCTCGTTTTACCCGCCTGGATCAACGCCTCCCTGGTTTTCATTCCGCGTTCACGCAGCACATCTGCAAATTCAATTACAAGAATTCCGTTTTTGACAACGATACCAGCCAGCCCTACAATTCCCAAACCTGTCATTACGGATGAAATGGTCATACCCGTAATGCCGAAACCCAGTAATACCCCGATAATGCTGAATATAATTTCCGTCAGAATGATCACCGGTTTACTGATCGAATTAAACTGGAGTACGAGAATAAAAAGAATAAGCATCAAAGCAATCATCAATGCCGAGCCCAGAAAGGACACGGTTTCCTGTTGTTGTTTGCCTTCACCTGTTTGAGTTATATCTACATCTTCCGCTTTGCCTCTAAAATTATCAATCGCATCTTTAAGTTGGGCGTTGACGGCCTGTGGTGTGAAACCGGTCAGCACATTTGAATAGAGTGTTATAACTCTTTTCAACGATTTCCTTTTAATGCTTCCATATGTACTTGTAAAATCAATTTTCACAAGGTTAGTAATGGGAATGGACTTGATCGCGCCGGTTGGTTCACGGAAAAAAATCTTCATATTCAGCAGGTCGGTAAGGTTTCTGCGCTGAATTTCTGTATTGCGTAACTGGATTTTATATTCTTCTTTATTGTCCTTGATCTTGGAGAGCTCCCGGCCGAACAAGGCTGTTCGTATTTGCTGACCGATTTGTGCCGTACTTACGCCTTCAATCATCGCCCGTTGCCGGTCGATGGTAAGCGTTATTTCAGGATTTGTCAGATCGACATCCATTTTTAATTCTTCCACTCCGGGAGTCTGAATAGAGTCGAGATAATTTTTCAGCGCTGAAGCAGTACTCGTAAGATTCTCGAAATTGTCACTGGCAATTTCAATATTGATAGGCGGATCAGTAGGCGGACCACCCTGCTCCTGGTCCACAGAAATTTCGGCGCCCGGTATGCCCTTCAGGGCTGTCCGGATAGAATCCAAAATAGGTGTTGTTGCTCTGCCATTCCGTTTTTCATATTCAACAAATGAAATCTGCAGTCGTCCGAGTTCGGGTCTTGTACTCCGGTCTCCACTTTGGGGATTTCCGGCGCCAATCGCCACATTGGAAATCACGCTTTCAACCAATGGATTGATTTTACCATTTTCCGTTCCCAGAATTTTATTTACACGCTTCTCGAGTACCGAAGTAACCGAATCGGTATAATTTACATTGGTTCCTACCGGCAGTTTGAGATATACAAATATGAAATTCGGATCACCCTTGGGGAAAAATACAACCGGTACTTTCCGTATCCCGATGAATACAAAAGAAAATATCAATAAGAAAAATGTACCTACTAGCAACCAGACGGGACGCCAGCCTTTCAGGGCCCAGCGCAATCCACTTTCATAATGCCTCATAATCCAGGGAAGACTCCTGTTTTGAAAAGTATGTATCAGTCCGGTAAAAACATATGCGTTCAGAAACATGAGTATACTAAATAGTATCAGAATGTTTCCGGCGAATGTAAAATGTGAGATATCAAGCAGGATGCCCAACGCTAAGAAGGTCCAGAAAAGCGGGTTCCTGAATACCCTTGATTTTCTGCTGGCATGATCATCTTCCGCGTGGTTCATAAAATCGACGGCGAATATGGGGTTCATCAGAAAGGCAACAATCAGCGATGCAGAAAGTGTGAAAATCAACATGACCGGGAGATAGATCATAAATTTTCCGATCAGACCCGGCCAGAATAAAAGAGGAAAGAACGGAGCCAGCGTAGTGAGTGTACCCGCCAGCACCGGGATAAATATTTCACCGGCCGCAATCTTGGCAGCAACAACGGAAGTTATTTTTCCCTTGCCTTCTGTAAAAATCCTGTGTGTATTTTCAATCACCACGATCGCATCATCCACGATAATTCCCAAACCGAACAGCAAAGCAAATAATACGATGAAGTTCAACGTAACGTGACCCCCGATGATCAGATCAGCCGCAGGTAAAAACAGGAAGGCGAGGAACATGCTCAGCGGAACGGAAAGCGCCACGAAAAAAGCATTGGTTACTCCCATAAAAAACATAAGGATCACCAGGACCAGCACAAATCCGATTACAATGGAATTCACCAGATCATTAAAAGACGTGCGCGTTGTTTTACTTTGGTCTCCGGTTATTACTACATTTAAATCTTTTGGGAACTCGGTGGCCTTCATTTCTGCTACTACCCGTTTTACTTCATCCGAAGTCTCGATCAAATTTTCCCCGCTTCTTTTGATCATATTAAGGGTAATGACGTTTTTGCCATCCAGCCGTGCATAACTCTCACTTTGTTTTACAGTGTCAATGATCGTCGCAATATCTTTTAAATAAATGGGTGCTGCTGACGTATTGCGGATTACGATCTGGGCAATATCAGCAGCGGTTTTAAACTGACCTTTCACCTGCAGGCTTCTTTTCATATTGCCCACTTCAAGCAAGCCTCCGGAAACATCGAGATTTTCATTCGCGACCGCGTTGGCAATATCATTGAAAGTAACATTGGAACTCTGCATCTTGTAATTATCCACATTGATCTGGAATTCCCTTTCCGGGGCACCCACTTCATCCACCCGGTTCAGTTGAGAAAGATCTTCGAGTTTATCTTTCAGATCATCGGCAAATTTTTTCAGGTGTTGCCCGTCATAGTTCCCGCTCACATTTACATACATGATTGGCTGATCCGATAAACTGATTTCCATCACATTTGGCTGGGTTGTCAGGTCTGTGGGCAAATCCGTTTTTGCCTTGTCAACCGCATCTTTTACTTTTTGCAGCGCTACGTCAATGACCACATCGGATTCAAATTCAACCACGATGGCAGAAAAATCCTGCACCGAAGTGCTGGTGAGTTTGTTTATCTTGGCTCCGGTAATACCCTTGATCTGTTTTTCAATCGGCCTTGTAACCAGGTTTTCAATATCCTTGGGAGAATTCCCTATATAGGTTGTCTGTACATAAATCTGGGAAATAACAATATCAGGGAATTGCTCTTTCGGAGTAGAAGTAAATTTTATAATACCCAGGATGGTCACAAAAATGATCGCCAGGTAAACGGACGTTTTGTTATTGATGGCCCAACTCGTAGGCCCGAATTCTTTAAACTTTCCCTTTATATTTTCTAGTGCGCTCATAAAAAACGATTCTGTTAGTTATAGATGCAGTATCACATGGCCGATGTGGTGATGGGTTGATCATCATACAAGCCCTGGTATCCGTCGGTAATAATATTGTCGCCTGTTTGAATGCCGGATAAAACCTGCACTCTGTCACCATACATCAATCCGATGGTGATCGGTTTTTTACGTGCCACCAGACGGCTTCCGTCTTTCACGGCAACCATCACATATTTTCCCTTGTCATCGTTCTGCAAACTATTCACGGGTATGGTAAGCGCATTGGACGTGGTATAATCCTGAATTTTTATCAGGGCCACCTGGTTTGGATAAAACGCTTTATCGAATGGAAGTTTTGCTTCAATATAAAAACCCCGGTTTGAGGCATCTATCGTTTTTCCCGTGACGGATATTTTTGTATCAATCGTTTTATTATTTAGTTCGGGGATCACTACTTTCACATTACTGCCCACTTTTACCTGGCCAAGATAATTTTCAGGAACCTGCGCAGTGGCTTTCAGATCGGTGGTATTCACAATTTGAATCTGATTATTTCCGGTAAAAATCTCACCCAGTCTGATATTAACAACATCCGCAACACCACTGATATCTGCGTAAACCCTTGTCAGCTCGATCTGGCGCTGTATCAGGTCCACCGACATCTGCGCCTGGTCCACCTGGTTTTTTGCAGTTACCAATTCAACCTCTGAACCGATTTGCTGGTCCCAGAGATTCTTTCTCCTCTCATACAGATTTTTTGCAAATGCCAGTTGCTGGTTGGCGGTTGCCAGTTGCTGCTGAAGCACCACGTCATCCAACTTAAGAAGTAACTGACCCTTCTTCACCATATCTCCCTTCTTCACAAAGATTTCCTTCACCTGCCCGCCTGTACCATTTCTGGGAGTTACCAACGCGATATTTAATGCATCAATTTTGCCTTGTAATTCGATATAATGGGTAAAGCCAGTCGGAGCAACGGGCAGAAAAGCGACCAGCTTTGTTTTTTCTTTTTTTTCTGAAGAAGAATCCACCGCACCAAGTGTTTCTTCAAGCTTCTGAATTTTTGTAGAAAGCTCCGCCTGTTGTTCTTTCAACTTTTGCAGTTCTGCTTTTTGTTTTGAAACGGTATCACCTGTCTGTCCGCAGGACATGAAAAAAATGGTCCCGGTGATCATTGCAGATAAAAATATCTTGTTCATAATTGCGTTGTTTGACATTTTTAAATTTTTCCGATAGCTTTCAGGAAATCAACTTTAGATAAGACTGCGTTGTAAAGTGCATTCACATAGCTTGACTGCGCGGTGATCAGATCAGATTGTGAGCTGGATAAATCAGTATTCGTAGCGAGACCTGATTCAAATTTCTTTTTCACCTGTCTGTAAACGGATTCGGCGCGGTCCATATTTATCTTTTGGGCGTCCATGGTCTGTATGGCATTAATGAAATTGTTTTTAGCAACCGCAACCTGCTGACCAATATTCAGTTTCAGATTCTCCATCTCATCTGAGGTTAAAGTAGAATTCAGTCTCGCTTTTTTGAGTCGCGCATTTTTTGCAAAGCCTTCGAAAATCGGGACGTCCAGCGAAAGACCTACGTAGGAAGTCGTAAACCAGGTACCAGATTTTGAGAACAAATCATAGGTATTATTCGCTGCATTTTTCTGGTAAGCACCGTTCAGTTTAAGAGTCGGATAATATGCTGCCTGATAGCGTTTGATGTCGAAGTCATTCAGTTGTTTTTGAATTTCGAGAGACTGATAATCAAACCGGTTTTTATAGCTGTATTCAATATCCATCGGCACGCCACCTTTCAGATCTGCCTCACTGAACTGTGATGTCAGTATAATGGAATCTGTTGCCGGCACGCCCAGCAGAAATTTCAAAAATGTAAAACCGTTGGTAATTGATGTAGCAGTATTTTGTTTTTGTATCTGGAAATTTGTCAGCTGTACTTCTGCTTTATCAACATCCAGCTTTTCAACAAACCCGTTTTCGTTCATCACTTTTGTATCGTGTAGTAATTTGGCCGCGCGAAATATATTGGAGTCTTCAAGTTGGATCTGTGTATTACTGACCACAAGCTGGTAATATGTTTTATACACCTGAACGGAAAGGTCTTCAACTGTCAGATCGATTGCTTTTTTATAGAAATCGAGTGCGCTTTGTCTTGCTTTCAATCCGACGAACACAGAACCATCGAAAAGGGTCTGGGTTAAATTAAAACCTCCCGATGCAATATATTTCTGCTGGAATGCAACGGGGTAGTAAGTCCCGGGTGGCTGTTGAAAAAATTCGCCGGGCACGAGCGTTACCGGTATATTAAAATAATCCGTTGTACCCGCTGTTCCCTTAACATTCGGAAGAGCAAGTGCCGTTACTTCTTTGTTGGTCTGTTCCTGTATGGCCAGGTTCGTCAGGGCGTTCTTTATAGCAATATTATTTTTCTTCGTCAGTTCGATCGCCTGATCAGCAGTCAGTGAATGTATATTCTGGGCATACAGGTATGTCGAACCCATCACAGCTGCCATCAGCGTCAGGCAAATACGGTTAAGAAATTTTCTGTTCATGTAAAATCATTTTATTTCTTTCATTCAAATATTTCTCTATCAGTTTTTTCCCCTCTGCGTTACATATACTGTGCAGGTACAGGATTGCCAGTTCCTGACAAGTCTGGTTCATCGGGTATTTGTTATGCGGGAAGGCTTCCTGGTTGAAAGGCATAAAAGCCGTTTCAATCCGGTGGCGCGAAGTAATGTCTGCATTCAGATCGGTCCTGTACAAATCTTCCCCCATTCCACGCTCCAGATTCGCTATGATCATAGTATACAGAAACTGGTATTTATACTGTTTGAGACGCTTAAAGGCGGCCGGATGATGTTTTTCGAGATCGTGAATGAGCTGCGGATTCATGGTTTTCAGCATTTCTTCAATACCGTCCATGGCCTGGAATATTTCGTGTACAGCATTCTCTGCCGACGAACTGAATTCACGACAATCCTGCTCATTCCGCTTCATTTCCTCGTTTACCACCGCTTCGACCATGGCATCCTTATCAGTAAAAAACTGGTAAATCGTCTTCTTACTGATACCAAGCTGCGCGGCGATTTCATCCATGGTAATCGAACGGATCCCATAACGCATGAAAAGCTGGGTTGCTTTTTCTAATATTCTCTCTTTGTTTTCCATTTTTATCGTTCAAATCAGGTACAAAACTACGGAAACTCTTTTCGTTACCAAAGTTTCCACCGAGATTTTAGGCGGTTTCACCGGAAATCCGGTTTATTAAGGATGACGTTTGAGTGTTTTAAACATGGACTCCGGAGAATGTTTGATTATTTTTGGTACCAAACCGCTGATTATGAAATTCCGGATCATCGCCCGTAAACTGTTCAAATACTTTTTGCAGGGACTGATCATTCTGGCTCCGATTACCATTACCATTTCGGCTGTACTTTCTCTATTTAACTGGGTGGATAGTATTTTGCCGGATTTCTTTCAAAGCCATTTTCCCAAGCTTGCCCTGGATGAAAACGGGATTCCGAGACGTATACCGGGTTTGGGATTTATACTTGTTACCGGGATCGTGTTGGTTGTGGGGTATACTTCATCATCATTTATCGTAAGTAAACTCGTGGAATTATTCGATAAAATCCTGGAGAAAACACCCGGAATAAAAATAATATATAGTACGATCAAGGATTTCTTTGAAGCTTTTGCAGGAAACAGGCGAAAATTCGACCGGGCTGTTTTAGTAAGCATTGAAGCGCCGGATATCTGGAGGATCGGTTTTATCACACACCAAGAACTCACAGAATTCGGATTACAGGAATATATTTCGGTTTATATCCCTCAATCCTATGCATTTGCCGGTCATCTGTATTTTGTAAAAAAAGAAAGAGTGCGGCTGATCACCGATATCACATCCACCGATGCTATGAAATTCGCGATATCCGGTGGGGTGACGAATATTGATGACTGATGTTAGTTGACGGTTGACGGTTGACGGTTGGCGGACTGATAAATTGCCACTAAGTGGTATTTTATTTTTAGCTCGGTGAAATTAATTTGCATCTATCAGATAACTGTCACCCTCAACTGTCAACTGTCAACCGTCAACCGATTAGCAGCAACACGCTCCATGAAAAAGATTTGCTGCCTGATCACACTGGTACTCATTTCCCACCGATCCTACTGCTGGGGGTTTTACATGCATGAGAAAATCAATTATCATGCGGTATTTCTCCTGCCACCCCAGATGATGATTTTGTTTAAACCCAATATCGGGTTTCTGACTGAACATGCGGTGGATCCCGACAAAAGAAGATATATCTCAGTCAGTGAAGGCGCACATCATTACCTGGATATTGATCATTACGGTCGCTATCCTTTCCCCGATCTTCCCCGCGACTATAAATCCGCACAGTTGAAATATTCCGAAGATAGCTTGCGGGCTTATGGAATTGTCCCCTGGTGGATACAGATAATGATGAGCCGTTTAACAAAAGCATTCCGCGAAAAAGACAAACAGGCCATCCTAAAAACTGCAGCTGAATTGGGGCACTATATCGCTGATGCGCATGTTCCTTTGCATGTATGCTCAAATCACAACGGTCAACTGACCCACCAGGAAGGCATACACGCTTTCTGGGAATCCAGGGTACCGGAATTATTTGCCGAAACAGACTGGGACTTCTTTATTGGCAAAGCAGTCTACATCACGGACTTATCGGGATTCATTTGGAGTCGCATTTTGGAAAGTGCAGCCGCTTCGGATACCGTGCTGCGATGCGAGAAAGAGATCAGCGATCATTTCAGGCCCGATCAGAAGTATGCTTTCGAAGAGCGAAAGGGCAAACTTGTAAAACAATATTCAACCGCTTTTGCCTCACTTTATGAAGACCGGCTGGATCATATGATTGAACGTCGCATGCGACAATCCATTTTCGCTGTTGCATCCTGTTGGTATACGGCCTGGGTAAATGCAGGTCAGCCTTGGCTCGAGGCCCTGACTCATGACTCTCTATCGGATTCCGAAATAAAAGAATATGAAAGAATGAACCTGGAATGGAAAAACCATGACATCATTGGTCGAAAGTGCCAATAAGCATCCCGGAAAGTAAGGCAGTAGTTTGAAGCTGGTTTGTACAACCTGTCATATATTTAATATCTTCTGTTTATACTCCGTATATCTTTCGTATATTATCCGTCTGCTTACGGAAGACTTACTGAAATTATACTTAATATTTACTAAAGTTTTACGGAAAATATTAGATATTTGAGAGATATACGAAACCGATATGGCAATTGTCAACAACCTGTTTCTTCAAAATGCTTCCGGCTCAGTCGGAAAGCAGCTCGTTTTCAAGAAGTATTACGACAAAACCGTTATTTCCAAGATGCCCGACATGAGTAAACGGGTGCTCAGCGAAAAGCAATTGGAATCTAACGAGCGCATGCGGCTGGCCACCATCTATGCCAAGTTTATGTATAAAACAGAAGAGGGAAAAATCAAGGCCCGCATACGACTGAAACTACCGGCGCATAAATCGCTGTTTCATGCCCTGGTGAAAGAACATCTGGATCGGCACAAGCATCTGACACTGGAAGAGGTTGAGAAAGGTTTTATGGACGACAATCCTTCTTAGCCTGTGTGGTGAGAGTCCCCTTCCACGCTCACCACACTAATTCCGGTTTTACGAGTTAAATTGCGCTCCCAAGTAAATCACGGATGATACATAATTTCAATGCAGGTCCAAGCATTTTGCCGAAAGAGGTTTTTGATGAAGCCGCCAAAGCCATTTTGAATTTCAGGGATACCGGCCTTTCTATTCTGGAAATCGGACACCGGACTGCCCTGTTTCAATCTGTCCTGGATGAGGCGGTACTGTTGGCAAAGGAACTCATGAAACTGGATGGAGACCACGAGGTATTATTCCTGCACGGCGGCGCCACTACCCAGTTCTTCCAGATGCCTATGAATCTGTTGAACGAAAACCAGACTGCCGCCTACCTCGACTGTGGAACCTGGGGAACAAAAGCCATTAAGGAAGCCCGCGTATTTGGCAACGTTGATGTTGTCGCTTCCTCAAAGGATAAAAATTATACCTATATACCAAAGGGATATGTAATCCCGGCTGATGCAGCCTATTTTCATTATACCACCAATAATACGATTGAGGGAACGGAAATGTATTCCATTCCGGAAACAAATATTCCGCTGATAGCAGACATGAGCAGTGATATTCTGAGTTATGAAACGGATTACAATCGTTTCGCCCTGATCTATGCAGGTGCCCAGAAAAATATAGGTGCGGCGGGGGTGAATATGGTGGTCCTGCGTAAGGATATTCTGGGAAAGGTAGATCGCAAACTGCCGGGAATGATGGATTACCGGAAACACATCGAAGCCGGTTCCATGCTGAATACTCCTCCTGTTTTTGCCATTTATGTTTGCCTGCTCACACTGCGCTGGCTAAAAAAAATCGGCGGTGTGGGAGCTATTGAAAAAATAAACAGAGCGAAAGCGGATCTGCTTTATAAAACCCTGGACGAAAAAGAAGGTTTTCAGCCAACAGTCGCAAAAGAAGACAGAAGCAGGATGAATGTGGTATTCCTTATTAACGAACCGGAACTCGAGAAGAAATTTCTCGAAGCATGCAGGGAGCAACAAATGATTGGTGTGAAGGGCCATCGAAGTGTTGGCGGATACCGGGTTTCCCTCTATAATGCCCTTCCGCTTGAAAGTGTAAAAGCACTGAGCGAACTTATTTATCAACTTTAATAACCGATGGCTATTATCTCTGCTTTTCGTTCCCTAAGGCCCTCTAAAGAACTGGCTCCCCGCGTGGCTTCTCTTCCGTATGATGTTTTAAACAGCGCGGAAGCACGGGTCGTCGCAGATAAAAATCCCTACTCCTTTCTACACATTACAAAAGCCGAAATCGACCTTCCGGAGGGCACGGATATTCACAGTGACAAAGTATATCGTAAGGCAGCCGACAACTTGTTCATATTTCAGGATAATAAAATCCTTGTCCGGGATGAAAAGCCATGTTATTATATATATGAGCTCAGCATGGCCGGGAGAAAACAAACCGGGCTGGTTTGTGTAAGTGCGGTATCAGACTATGAAAATAATATTATCAAAAAACATGAGCTGACACGTCCTGAAAAAGAACTGGACCGGATCAACCATATGCGCATTACAGGCGCACAGACAGGCAACGTATTCCTGGCCTATAAATCAAATGTTACCTTAAGTGACCTGATCAGCAATTGGAAAGAAGCAAACGAACCCATCAACGATTTTGTTGCTGAAGATGGAGTCGGTCACCGGGTGTGGGTGATTCACGAACCGCAAACGATCCATGAAATCACGAAAATATTTGAAAAGCAAATCCCGTTTACATATATCGCTGACGGGCATCATCGCGCGGCCTCTGCAGCAAAAGTAAAAAATGCGATGGGCAAGGATGCAACACCCGAATCCGCTTATTTTTTAACCACTCTCTTCCCGCACGATGAACTGCACATCATGGATTATAATCGCCTGGTCAGGGATCTGAACGGGCTGGATGCCAGTGGTTTTATTGAAAAACTTAACAAGAATTTCAGGGTTGAAAAAATAAAAGCACCTTATTCACCCAACCGCTTCCATAACTTCGGGATGTATCTGGAAGGTAACTGGTACAAGCTGGAAGCAAATGAGGATAGTTTTCCAAATGATCCGATCGGTATCCTGGACGTGAGTATCCTGCAGAATAACATTCTTTCTCCACTGCTTGAAATTCAGGATCCGCGAACGGATAACAGAATAGATTTTGTGGGTGGCATCAGGGGCTTACAGGAACTTGAAAAAAGAGTGGACAGCGGTCAGATGAGACTGGCATTCAGCCTTTACCCGGTCAGTATGGAACAACTTTTTGATATTGCCGACAGCGGACAGATCATGCCACCGAAATCTACCTGGTTTGAACCTAAGTTGCGCGACGGCCTTTTTACACACCTGATCAGATAAGCGGTATTTTTGCCTGTACAATTATTCCGGCCATGGGCCGTTTCATAAAGCAGGCCTATATTCAATACATGAAAAAACTTCTGTTTCTCATTGGTTTATTCCTCTCGCTAAATGACTGTTTTGCCCAACAGGCGGATTCTCTTCACCTGATCGCCAGGCAATTTATGCGGACCGCAGATTATCCCAATGCCATTATAGTTTTGACAAATGCATTAAAAAAAGATCCCGGTAATATTGAAATACAAAAGGATCTGACTTTCACGTATTATCTGCAGAGAAATTACAGCGCTGCCGTGGAATCCGGGAGGAAACTCATCGAACGCAATGATGCAGACGAGCAGTGCTACCAAATCCTCGGGATGGCCTACAAAGCCATCGATGAAAAAAAGCAGGCGGATAAAATGTACAAACAGGGAATCAAAAAATTTCCAAGCAGCGGTGAATTGTACAATGAATATGGCGAGATGCTCTGGGTTGAAAAGGACGCAGAAGCCATCCGGTTCTGGGAAAAAGGAATCGAAGTGGATCCCAATTATTCCTCTAACTACTACAATGCAAGCAGGTTTTATTATTATACCTACGATAAAGTGTGGAGCCTCATATATGGAGAGATATTTATCAATATGGAGAGTTACAGTAAAAGAACCCCGGAGATCAAATCCCTGTTGGTTGAAGGATATAAGAAATTATTTACTGATCTGAAATCTCCAAAAACAGCGTCTAAAAATCCTTTCGAAAATGCCTACCTGGCCGTTATGACGGATCAAAGCCAGACGGTAGCTCTCGGCGTTACTCCTGAATCGCTGAATATCCTGAGAAGTAAATTTGTACTTGAATGGTTTGAAAAATACGGAGATAAATATCCATTCAGGCTTTTTGAATACCAACGGCAACTTCTGAAAGAAGGACTTTTTGATGCTTACGATGAATGGGCATTTGGCACCGCATCGGGACTGGCGGCTTTTCAGAGCTGGACCGCACAACATGCCGATGATTATAACCGGTTCATATATTTTCAGAAAGGACGGGTATTCAAAATACCACCCGGACAGAATTATCGAAATCTGAGTACCAAATAATCACCATGAGCAAGCCTGAACGATTGTTTGATTGTATCGCTTACCAGCTGGAAAAATTTCCCAAGCCCGACATGCTGGCCGCAAAAGAAAATGGCGCATGGAGAAAATATAGCACAAAGGAAATATCTGAAACCGTTGATGCCTTAGCCTGCGGCCTGATGAAAATAGGTGTTTCGGGAAAAGATATGACAGTTGAAAATCAGGACAAAATAGCCATCATTTCGGGCAACAGGCCTGAATGGCTGATAACGGATATGGCTGTACAGAAATTAGGTGCCGTACTCGTTCCAATTTATCCGACTACCAACAACCATGAAATAGAATTTATTTTCCGGGACGCAGCTGTAAAATATGTTTTCGTCAGTAACAAAGAATTGCTGGAAAAAGTCCGCGCAGTCAGACCAAATGTACCCAGTATTCAAAACATATTTTCTTTCGATATCATTCCGGAAACGGATCATTGGTCATCATTGCATGAGACCGTCAATGCAGAAAATAAAGAAAAGCTGGATGCGATCAGTAAAACCATCGACAAGCAGCAGGTCGCCACTTTGATCTACACGTCAGGCACAACAGGTACACCCAAGGGCGTGATGCTGACACACAATAATATTCTTAGCAACGTGATGTTCTCCAAAGAAAGTTTTCCATTCGAGGACCGGCCTGATTATAAAGTGCTCAGCTTTCTGCCTCTGAACCATATCTTCGAAAAGATGGTGAGTTATATCTACCTGTTCAGTGGAAACAGTATTTATTATGCGGAGAGTATGGAAACTATAGGGGCCAACCTGATGGAGGTAAAACCGGATCTGTTCACAACCGTTCCCCGCCTGCTGGAAAAAGTATATGAAAGAATTATGGCAAAGGGGGCGGAACTGAAAGGCATAAAAAGAAGCCTTTTTTTCTGGGCTGTCGAAGTTGGTAAAAAATACGATAACAACAAGAACCAGGGTTTTTGGTATAATCTGCAACTTTCATTAGCCAATAAACTCATCTTCAATAAATGGCGCGAGGCTCTTGGCAATAATATCAAGTATATTATCACGGGCGGTGCAGCATGTCAGGTAAGACTATTACGAATTTTCAATGGAGCACGCATCCCGGTTTATGAGGGGTACGGTCCAACAGAAAACTCGCCTGTCATATCGGTCAACCGCCGCGGTCCGGGACTCAACCGGTTTGGCACCGTGGGCCCTATCTTAAATGGTGTTGAATTTAAATTGGAAGCCGATGGGGAAATTTGCGTGGCAGGACCTTCGGTCATGAAAGGTTATTTCAAGCGGCCGGACCTGACTGCAGAAACGATCATTGACGGATGGTTGCATACCGGAGATATCGGTGTTCTGGAAGATGGAAAATTTTTACGGATCACAGACCGGAAAAAAGAATTATTCAAAACCAGTGGCGGAAAATATGTGGCTCCATCTGCCATCGAAAACAAACTCAAGGAATCCCGTTTTATAGAACAGGTAGTGGTTGTTGGTGCTGAACAGAAATTTGTAGGAGCCCTGATCGTTCCTGCATTCGCGGCGCTGACAGAATGGTGCAAACAACATAATTACGATACTTCGTCCCGCGAAGCAATGATCCACAACCCTGAAGTCAGGAAGTTTTACAGAGCACTCATTGACGAATACAATCAGGAATTCAATCATGTGGAGCAGATCAAAAAATTTGAATTGCTGCCCGCTGAATGGAGTGTCGAATCCGGTGAGCTGACACCCAAACTGAATTTCAAACGAAAAGTAGTTCTTGAGAAATACAAGTCCTACATAGAAAAAATCTACTCCTGATCCGCGTGCTTTTCAATGTTCATTTATGACCGAAGAAAGCAAGAGACTGCAAGATCCGGCCTGGAGAAACTGGGGACCTTATCTAAGCGATCGCCAATGGGGAACTGTTCGCGAGGATTACAGTGCTGACGGATCTGCCTGGGAAGCCACTTCCCATGAAATGGCCCGCAGCAAAGCCTGGCGCTGGGGAGAAGACGGCCTGGGCGGGATGGCTGATTCTAAATTACAACTATGCATTGCCGTTAGCTTGTGGAACGGGCAGGATCCGATTTTGAAGGAAAGGTATTTCGGACTGACGGGTAACCAGGGCAATCACGGGGAAGATGTCAAGGAAATATATTATTTTCTGGATGCAACGCCCAGCCACTCCTACCTGAAAATGCTGTATAAATATCCCCAGGCTGCATTCCCCTATGAAGAGTTGCTGGCTGAAAACGGCCTTCGGAGTAAAAAAGATCCTGAATATGAAATTCAGGACACGGGTATATTTAATGAGAACAGATATTTTGATGTTTTTATTGAATACGCAAAAGATTCGCCAGAAGACATCCTGCTAAAGATTACGGTTTTTAACCGTGGCCCGGAAGCCGCTCCTCTGCGTGTTTTGCCAAATATCTGGTTCAGAAATAACTGGAACCTGGGATATTCACATCCGAAGCCGGGACTGGAAAGGGAAACAGACAACAGTATCATCATACAGCATGAAATTTTGGGCCATCGCAGGTTCTATGCTGAAAATCCCGTGGAAGTCCTTTTCTGCGATAATGAAACCAACGATGAAAAATGCTACCTGACTCCTAACAAAAATGTTTGCTATTATAAAGACGGTATCAACAATTATATACTGCACGGCGCAGCCAGCGTGAACCCGGGTCAGAGTGGTACGAAAGCTGCTTTCCATTTCAATAAAACCATCGGAGCGGGTGAATCGGAAACATTTCGGTTACGCATGAGCGTGTCAGAGCTTAAAAATCCATTTAAAGAATTCGACAGTATATTTTCATCCCGGATTGAGGAAGCAAATGCTTTTTATGCGGAGAAACAAACCAACCTGCCCACGGATGAATTAAAAACCATACAACGTCAGGCGTACGCCGGCATGATCTGGTGTAAACAAATATATTATTACAATGTGGAGAAATGGATTACAGGAGATCCGGCATTTCCACCGCCCCCGCCCGAACGAAAAAACGGAAGGAACCATCAGTGGCGGCACCTGAATAGTTCCGACATCATGTCGATGCCTGACAGCTGGGAATATCCCTGGTTTGCAGCCTGGGACCTGGCATTTCATTGCATATGTTTCGCAGATCTGGATGCCGGCTTTGCAAAACATCAGTTAACCCTGCTCACGCATGAATGGTTTATGCATCCGAACGGACAGCTCCCGGCTTATGAATGGGCTTTTTCGGATGTAAACCCTCCGGTTCATGCATGGTCAACCTGGAAGGTATACAGCATTGATAAAACCGCTACTGGTAAGGGTGACCTGAAATTCCTGGAGACTATATTTCTCAAATTACTCATGAATTTTACCTGGTGGGTAAACAGAAAAGATGAACAGGGTAATAACATTTTTGAAGGCGGCTTCCTGGGAATGGATAATATCGGACTCTTCGACCGGAATACGCCGCTGCCGGACGGATCCATTCTGGAACAATCTGATTCAACCAGCTGGATGTGTATGTATTCGCTCAACATGATGCGAATCGCATTGGAACTCGCTAAAACAAATGATGTTTATCAGGACATGGCCACGAAATTCTTTGAACATTTCCTGTATATCGCACATGCCATGTTTGCCGGTGGTGATCAGGATACGGGTCTTTGGGATGATGTGGATGAATTTTATTATGACGCCATCCAGAAATCTGACGGAAAATTCCAGAAATTAAAGATTCGATCCATGGTCGGACTGATTCCGCTGCTGGCCGTTGAAATTCTGGACGATGATCTGTTGAAAGGTCAGAAAGAATTTACGGAACGATTATACTGGTTCCTGAATAACAGGCCGGAACTTGCGAAACTGGTTTCGAAATGGGGTGAAAAAGGAAAAGATGAGAAACATCTTTTATCTCTTTTGCGCGGTCACCGCATGAAACGAATCCTGTACAGGATGCTGGATGCAAGCGAATTTCTGAGCGATCATGGTTTGAGGGCGCTTTCAAAATATCATGAAGCAAATCCATTTGTTTTACAAATAGATGGTATGTGGTTCTCTGTTCAGTATACTCCAGGAGAATCGGATACCGGATTATTCGGAGGAAATTCCAATTGGCGGGGACCAGTGTGGATGCCTGTGAATTACCTGATCATAGATGCCCTTAAAAGGTTTCATGATTACTATGGTGATGATTTCCGAATTGAATATCCTACTCATTCGGGCAATCTTTTATCCCTGAAGGAAATCGCAGATAAACTGGCCGAAAGAATCATATCATTATTTATTCGGGATGCAAATGGAAGCCGGCCGGTCTATGGTGATCAACCCCTTTTTCAAAAAAATCCAGACTTTAAAGACTATATCCAGTTTTTTGAGTATTTCCACGGCGATACCGGTAAGGGCCTGGGCGCATCTCATCAAACAGGCTGGACTGGCCTGGTTGCACGTCTTTTGACAGTCAGATAGCTCTTTATTAAACTATCTTTGCAGCCCGAATAAAATAAAGTGGAAAAAAGCAATTTCGTAGACCAGATCCGGGTTTTTTGTAAGAGCGGACATGGCGGAGCCGGCAGTAAACATTTTATGCGCACAAAATACAATGCCCTCGCAGGTCCCGATGGTGGCGATGGCGGACGGGGCGGTCATATTATTCTTCGCGGAAATAAAAATACCTGGACCCTCCTTTCACTCAGATATTATAAAAATGTACTGGCTGAAGACGGGGAAGCCGGAAGCGGTAATAATTCCAGCGGACGATTTGGAAAGGATATTTATATCGATGTTCCCCTTGGTACGATTGCCAGAGATGAGGTCACCGGATCGATTGAAGGAGAAATACTGGAGGATGGTCAGGAGATCATCTGGCTGAAAGGTGGTCGCGGTGGCCTGGGCAACGCGCGTTTTGCCACACCTACGAATCAGGCACCCGAACATGCGCAGCCGGGAGAAGACGGAGTGGAAGGATGGAAGGTGCTGGAACTAAAAGTACTCGCCGATGTGGGCCTTGTGGGATTCCCGAATGCCGGAAAATCAACCCTTCTTTCAGTAATGACCGCCGCAACACCTAAAATTGCGGATTATGCATTTACCACATTGACCCCACAACTTGGCATGGTGGAATACCGGGATGGAAAGAGTTTTTGTATAGCCGATCTGCCCGGAATTATTGAAGGCGCGGCAGAAGGAAAAGGCCTGGGTCACCGGTTTTTACGGCATATCGAAAGGAACGTAGCTCTTTTATTTATGATTCCGGCAGACAGTCCGGATCATCGCAAAGAATTTGAAATACTCCGTAACGAACTGGAACAATATAATCCGGAATTGCTGGATAAACGTTTTGTGATTGCCATCAGCAAATCTGATCTGCTGGATGAAGAATTGATTGTTGAAATCAGAAAAGAATTGCCAGCCGACATCCCGAATATTTTTATTTCTTCGGCAACGCATAAAGGTATACAGGCACTGAAGGATTTGCTATGGTCCATTATGAATGAAGACGACAAAAAATAAATTCCATGAATTGCATCGCGATGATTCCGGCCAGATATGCTTCAACTCGTTTTCCTGCGAAACTGATGCAATTGCTGGGAAAGAAAACGGTCATCCGCCATACATACGACAACACGGTAAAAACCGGCCTCTTTGATAAGGTGATTGTAGTAACGGATAGCCCGGTGATTTTTGAAGAAATTAAATCGAATGGCGGCGATGTGATGATGAGTGTAAAAAGCCATGAAAGCGGAAGTGACCGAATAGCGGAAGCCGTGGAGAATCTGGATACTGATATCGTTGTAAATGTTCAGGGAGACGAGCCCTTCGTTCAAAAAGCTCCGCTGGAGAAGTTACTGGATGTTTTCAGGCACGATCATCACGTTCAGGTGGCCTCCCTGATGCAGGTGATTAAAAACAAAAAGAATGTTCAGGACCCGAATTTTGTCAAAGTGGTTGTGGATCTGCAGATGAATGCACTTTTTTTTAGCCGGAGTTTAATTCCTTATCCCCGGGATCCTTCTGTGCCCATCCATTATTATGAGCATATTGGTGTGTATGCATTCAAGAAACAGGCATTGTTGAACTTTACCCGATGGCCCGTAACAACTTTGGAGGCGGCTGAAAAAATCGAATGTCTTCGATATCTTGAGCATGGAATACCTTTAAAAATGGTACTTACTGAATATATGGGTATTGAAATCGATACTCCCGAAGACCTGAAGCTGGCGATTCAAAAACTGGGTTGATCAACTGAAATATTAAACGACGTTATATGAAACAAACTATGTGGGGCATCGACCTGGGAGGAACCAAGGTTGAAGGAATTATCCTGAGCGGAGACAAAGAGCCGGAAACCCTGATCAGAACCCGGGTGGATACTGAGGCTGCCAGGGGATATGACCACGTGATCGGACAGATTGAAAAACTGGTCAATAAGATGAAGGCGGAATCAGGCCTACAGCCTGCGAAAATAGGATTTGGTACTCCCGGAATTCTCGATCCCATTTCCCATACTTTAAAAAATTCAAATACAACTATATTAAATCATCAACCTTTAAAAAAGGATCTTGAGGAGAAACTGCAGCTGCCCATCATCCTGGCCAATGACGCAAACTGTTTTGCTTTGGCAGAGACAACCTGGGGCGCTGTGAAAAAAAAGTCACCGCATGCGCGGGTGGTATTTGGGATCATCCTGGGTACCGGTGTCGGTGGTGGCCTTGTCATTGACGGAAAAATCTGGGAAGGCCATCATGGTATCGCCGGGGAATGGGGGCATAATTTTCTGGATGAATCAGGTGGTCCCTGTTATTGCGGAAAAGTAGGATGTGTGGAAAAATTAATTTCCGGTCCGTCATTACAAAAATTTTATGAATCCATTGCCGGAACTAAAAAGACCCTGAAAGAAATCGTCATGCAAAAAGAAACCGATCCATATGCCCGGCACACACTTGACCGGCTTACTCATTTCTTTGGTAAGGCCGTTTCTTCCATCACGAATATGCTGGATCCGGATATTATTGTAGTCGGTGGCGGAGTTGGAAATATTGAAGAAATCTATACTGAGGGGGTTGAGTCCTTAAAACATTTTATTTTTAATAATTATTGTACCGTACCGGTAGTCAGACCTGAACTGGGCGATAGTGCGGGGGTATTTGGTGCAGCAGCGTTGACGCATAATGTTTGAGGAGCAGGATGCAGGAGGCAGGAGGCGAATGCAAAGGCTAAGGCTAAAGCTCTTAATGTTTGAGGAACGGTGAATGAGGAATGAACTGATAAAAGAAATGCTAATTCAAAGAGATTAATTAAAGAAGCCTTAGGCCTTAGCCTTGGGCCTTAAGCTTAAAAATATGAAATTCAGGAATTTCAAAATGGTCAGTTATGTCGTTTATGGTCGTGGAAGTTTTAATCAGCTGGATGAAATACTGGTTCCCCATAGAAAAGACAGCGCCCCGATGATTTTTTTGCTGGATCATTTTTTCGAGAATAAATCCCTGGCGACCAGGGTGCCGGTTCGCGGGAAGGATAAAATCATTTTTGCTGATGTCACCCATGAACCTAAAACCAAACAGGTCGATGCATTGGCCAATCTGCTGAAAGATGAATTCGGTTCAGTCAGCGGCGTCATTGGAATTGGGGGCGGATCGGTGATGGATTTGGCGAAAGCCGTTTCATTAATGATGAATAATCCGGGATCTTCCGCTGATTATCAGGGATGGGATCTGGTGAAAAATCCGGGCGTTTATAAAGCAGGCATACCTACATTAAGCGGAACCGGAGCCGAAGTTTCCAGGACAACCGTACTTACAGGACCTTCCCGAAAACTGGGAATGAATTCGGATTTTACACCCTTCGATCAGATCGTTCTTGACCCGGAACTCACTGTCAATGCTCCGGTGAATCAAAGATTTTACACAGGAATGGACTGCTATATTCACTGCATTGAAAGTTTAACCGGTACTTTCCTGAATGAATTCAGCAAATCCTATGGAGAGAAAGCATTGAATCTCTGTCAAGAAGTTTTTCTTGGTGACGGAACATGGGGACCTGAACAGGATGATAAGCTGATGATGGCATCCTATGCCGGTGGCATGAGTATCGCCTATTCGCAGGTTGGTGTTGCACATGCCGTGAGTTACGGTTTGGGATACCTGTTAGGAACCAAACACGGCGTTGGAAATTGTATTGTATTCGACAAACTGGAGGAGTACTATCCCGAAGGTGTAAAAGAATTCAAGCAAATGGTAAAGAAAAATAAAATTGAAATCCCGCAAAATATAACAAAGGGCCTAAGTGACGAACAGTTTGATACCATGATCAATGTTTCTCTTGGCATGAAACCTTTATGGGAAAACGCCCTCGGAGCGGATTGGGAAAAGATCATGACGAGGGATAAGTTAAGAGCATTATATGAAAGACTCTAATAAGCCTAAAGCCTAAAACTTTTGTTGATCAGTATTTCATTATTTCTTTTATCTTTTAATGTATACTATTTATCATTTTTCATTTATCACTAAAAATAAGTTATGGGCCCTAGGCCTTAGGCTTTGGTCATAAGAATGAGAGTCGCATGTATCATAATGGCTCATAAAGAGCCGCAACAGATTGAGCGTTATATAAAAAAATTTATCGGGATACCATTCGATTTCTATATTCATCTCGATAAAAAAATTAACCGCGAATCGTTTGATTACCTTGCAAAAATCCCCCAGGTTTACTTTGTTAGTAAACGAATCCCGGTAAAATGGGCGTCCTATAATTTTTTGAACGCGGAGATACAATCGTTCAGGGAAGTGCTGGCCAGTGGAATTCCTTATGATTTTATCAGTATAATGAGCGGACAGGATTATCCCATCAAACCCGTCTCAGAAATTTTTGAGTTCCTGGAAAAAAAACCAGAAAAAAATTTTATTTCCTTTGAAGATGATGGTGTATGGTGGAATCAAGCGATCTCACGCATCAACAAATATCATTTTACAAATTTCGAATTTCGCGGCAGATATTGGATTCAGCATGTACTGAATAGTCTGCTCCCGGCCAGAAAGTTTCCCTTGCCCTATACACTCTACGGAGGGCCCAGGGCTATGTGCATGACCATTTCAAAAGATTGCGCTGCCTATATACTTGACTTCATTGAATCAAATAAAAGGCTGAGAAGGTATCTCCGTTTCACCTGGGGAGCGGATGAATTTGTCATTCCGACATTAATCATGAATTCAAAATTCAGGGAAACCGTGATCAATGATAATTTCTATTATATCGATTGGTCAAAAGGCGGCGCTAGTCCGAAAACGCTGACTATAGAAGATTATAACTTATTGCTTGCATCGGATAAAATGCTCGCGAGGAAATTTGATATAAAAGTCGATTCGAAAATACTTGATTTACTGGATGACCGAATCGTTGACCGATGACCGATGACCGATGACGGATGACCGTAATTGGACTTCCCGTCTTCCAGTCTTACTTCAGTAACGTTTTAAACACAGTTTCGTTGACAGTAACCGGATACTTCTTCTTAAGTTCGTCGATCCATTTATTTTCCAGTTCACTCTGATAATCGTTTATCACCAATCCGCGTGCTTCTTCAAAAGTTCTGGGTGATGGAACATTGTATTCACGAATAATATATGCGAACTGAATGGATTGATCGGAATTCGTTGCCATCTGCGTAAACCTTCCGGATGCGACGGACTGTTTGCCGGGTATCTGTGATAACTCAAATCGTCCGGAATCTGCATGAATTTGTCCGGCATAACCATCTACCGTTACTCTCCAGTTACTGATATTTTTATCCAGTTCACTTTCCAGTTTATTTGCAACAGTAATATTGGGTGCATTGAATATCACAGCTTCCGCTCCTGGCTTCCACCAGTATTTTCTAATATTTGCTTCAAAATATTTTTTCAGACCGTCAGAATCTGCAATGGCGCGGTTCCAGATCTGGCGCTGCATAATTTCAAACAGCAGATTTCCGTCACTGAATTCGTTCACCTGCGCTGCAAATGCCACATTATATTTTTCTAGGTGTTCCCTGTAATAGTCAAACGCGATTGTCTGCCGGTACAAATCCAGGATATCGGAATTCGTTTTCCCATTGGTTATATTAGGCGACGAACGCAGGTTCCTACGATAGGTGATCCAGTCACCCACTATATATTTCTTTTCCGGAAATTGAAAAAGTACTGTCTGATCTGTGATGCCTGCATTAGAAGCAGGCGGTTTATTCTGAAGCGCACTATCTGTATAAGCCCACAAAAGATTTCCCTGAGGAAGATATTCTTTGAATTGTGTTTGTTTTAATATAGTCTGGGTCATTCGTTTTTTGGAAATCGCTACCCGTGGATCAGCTTTGATTTTTTCCCTCATTATGTCGAGGGCTTTCTGATCTGCTTTGACCGGAATCGGATTCCTTGACAATCTTTTAATAATATGATATCCGAAAGCTGACTGATAAGGCTGGGCTATTTCCCCGTCTTTTCTCAGACTGTATGCCGTATTTTCAAATCCTGCCTCATATTTCCCGATTCCGAATTCCGGCAATACACCACCCAACTGGTATGATAAATTATCGCCGCTGTATTTCCTGGCCATCGTACCAAAATCAGCCCCGTTCTTAAGTGCCTGGTAAATAGAATCAGCTCTTTTACGAGTGGTCAATTTTTCCGGCTCCTTCGCATCAAATGGGAAAATGATCAAAATCTGCGCAATTTTGATGAGGCCCTCTGCCGGTCTTTGGGCAGTTATTTTCAGGATAATATATCCCCCGTTCGTACGAAAGACAGGACTGAATTTTCCCGGAGTCGTTTTGTATGCTACTGTCTCCATGGCATAGGGTAAATCAAAAACAGTAATATAACCCAGGTCGCCCCGGTTTTCTTTTACATTAGGATCTTCTGAATATTGCAGGGCTGTTTCGCCAAAGTCCTTTTTGCTGTTTAAAGCCTTATAAACTTCCTGAATTTTCTGCCAGGCTTTTGCCGTATCTGCAGTAGATGCATTTTTAGGGGCGGCAACAAATATATAGGAGACGCGCAGATCGTGCTGGCTTCTGACAAATGCCTCCCTCGCCATTTGATTCAGGCTGATTTCATCATTGATATACTGATCTACAATCTGGCTTTTGAAATTTTTCAACTCTGTAATCTGTCCTGCAAGTGTATCCAGTTTTATATCCTTTGCAGCCTGTACTTTGAGTTTGTACCGGATATAAAGATTCAGATAGTCACGATAAGCTTTTTCAGTCGCTTTGATATGGGTATTATTCTTTCTAAAAGCTGTTAGAAATTCCTGGCGTGAAATAGTTTGTTTTCCGTAACTAACCAGGGTTTGGCCGTAAAACGAATCGGAACAAGCAGTAAGGAGAAAAATTAATAAAACACTTTTCATATCAGGGGGTATTGACCTTTTTCAGTTTGAGGCTGATGACTTCATCTACCTGCTGATAAGTAAGTTTTTTCGCTACGATTCGTTTTTCCTTGTCGAGCAAATAAAGTACGGGTGTTTGGTAAACGTCATATAACTGGCGGTAGTCGGGACGGCCGGCTGTTACTGCTGCATCATGCTGGGCTGTGGTTTGATATACATTTATCCAATCACCCAGATGATGGTCACGTATAAAATTTCGCCAGTTGTCCTGTCCCCCGTCTACCATGACTGCAAATACCTGAACGCCCTGATATTTCCATTTAGCCTGGTAGATAGAATCCAGCTTCGGAATGGTTTCCTTGCAGTGACTGCATGTAGGATCCCAGAAACAAACAACCGTAAAATTGGCAGGCACTTCGTATAACGATCTGATTTTACCGGAGGAATCCGTCATTTCGAGATTCGCTGCCGGAAGACCAATCAGATTTGCCATGATACTATAGGCGCGGTCATCGACAAACTTTCGGTATTTCTCTGTGAAGAAATCTGCCTGGCCGGTATTAATATATTTATCAAATATGTGAATAAACACAGCATCCTGTCCCATGAATTCAGGATTGATATATTTCTGCGTAAAATAGACCAGCAAAAACTTAAACATGTCTTTGTTGGTTCTTGAAAACAGGAGCATATGATCTATTTCCCGGTCGATGGAATCAGCCTCCGGTGAAACCAGGTCTTTATAATAACGGTCCAGTTTCGGTTCAAAAATGGGTGTCCGGATCAGGCGATCGTCAGTAAATGAAATATTGTCCCAGTAATGTTCTTTATAATAACGATAGGCGAATGTACTATCGGGTTTCCCGTTGGCGAGAACCGGGGCGGGAGGAACCACCGGGTCTTTGAGTGCACCCAGTAAGGTAGCCAGTAAGGAATTAGGTGCTTTATTCTGAATCTCGTCCCTTTCCTTTTTTACTTCTTCGTTGATCTTCCTGATTTCATCTTTTATTGTTGCAGAATCATTCTTTGTTTTTGCTTTTTCCAAAGAAGACTGCAGAGTACCGATTTCCTTGCCGTGGCTATTCATAAATGCGGTATACGCCAGAAAGGATTTGTTTTCAGGTGAACCGGTGAATTCGATACTGGCCGGCAGCCGGGCTGAATCAGCAAAAATGGAAAACTGCTGAACCTGATCGATCAGCAATTCAAAAAGGATTTCCTTTTTGGGCGAGACGATAAAATAAATACCCCCGCCTAATTTCTCTTTCCCCTTAAAAATACCTGCTGAATTATTATCCAGAATAACAGAATCTGCCACAGCCTTTACTTTCCCATAATAATAACCCAGGTAAACCTTGGCATTGGTAAACGGCTTTAATGTAATATGGATTTCATATCCCTGGGAGTATCCGCCGAAGGCTGTAAATAGAAGAATGAAGGCTAAAAAAGTCTTTTTTCGATAAAGGGTTGATCATAGGTTTGCTAAATTAGGATAATCCTACATTTGCCGCCGTGGGAAAAAAGAAAAATATTGTTTTGGAGAACCTGCTGGTCACCGGCTATGCAGCAGGAGGTAAATGCCTGGCCAAACATGAGGGCAAAGTTATTTTCATGGAAAACGCAGTTCCGGGTGATATTGTTACAGTCAGGTTAATAAAAAATAAAAAAGACTGGGCAGAAGCCCAGGTAATCCGGATAATCAGCTTTTCTTCTGAAAGAATAGAACCTTTCTGTAAGCATTTTGGCATCTGTGGCGGCTGCCAGTGGCAAATGCTTCCTTATGAAAAGCAGTTGGAATACAAACATGATCAGGTATTACAAAGCCTGAAACGTATTGGGAAACTGGATTTACCGGAAATCCGTCCAATCATGGGGTCCGAAAGAACCTCCCTGTACCGCAATAAACTGGAATATACCTTTTCCAATCACCGTTATCTGCTAAAGGAGGAATTAGCGGATCCGCAAATTTCAAATTTGCAAAATGCGGCCGGATTTCATGCACGGGGTATTTTCGATAAAGTAGTGGACGTGGAGACCTGTTATCTGCAGGATGAGCCAACCAATGCCATACGCCTGGAAACGAAACGGTGGGCCATTGAAAATGAAGTCAGCTTTTATGATATCCAGCGCCATGAAGGATTTCTGCGGAACCTGCAGATAAGACTATGCAGAACGGGTGAAATCATGGTAAACATCGTTTTTGGTTACCGGGATGAGCTATTACAAAATGCCTTGTTAATGCATCTGCAGAACCATTTCCCGGCTATTACAACCCTACTTTATACCATCAATCCAAAATGGAACGATAGTCTGAATGACCTTCAGCCTGTTGTATATTCAGGAAAGGGTTATGTGATTGAAAAACTTGAAAAATTCTTATTTAAAATCGGCCCCAAGTCCTTTTTCCAGACGAACACGGCACAGGCGGAGCGATTGTATCAAACCGTACGTTCATTTGCTGCTTTGAATGGATCTGAAATCGTCTATGATCTCTATTGCGGTACGGGAAGCATAGGCATTTTCCTGAGTGATGCAGCCAAAAAAGTAATAGGGATCGAATGGATACCGGAAGCTATTTCCGATGCAAAAGAAAATGCTTTGTTAAATCAGATTCATCATGCAGCTTTTTTTGCCGGTGATGTAACGGAGATCTGCGACGATACATTTTTTGAAACCCATGGACGGCCCGATCTGATCGTTTCGGACCCCCCCAGGGCAGGTATGTCAGAAAAACTGATCGTCAAACTCCTGGAGATAGCGGCAGAAAAGATCATTTATGTAAGTTGTAATCCGGCTACCCAGGCCCGTGATCTCAATCTGCTTTCCGAAAAATATCAGATTTCTGCTGTTCAGCCTGTGGACATGTTCCCACATACCCTTCATATTGAAAATGTGACTGCGCTTTTCTTAAAACATTAACTTGCAGCCAGTAATTTCTGAAGAAATATGACCGATTTCCGTTTGGGGCGCTCGCAGGTGATACCGCCCGTAATAAAGAACCTGATCATCATCAATGTTGTCGTTTTTTTAGTTCAATGGACATTTGAAAACAGAGGCTCTTCCTGGATGGAAAACTTCTTTGCGCTCCATGATATCCGATCATCTTTTTTCAAACCCCACCAGATCATTACTTATATGTTTCTGCACGGAGGTTTTATGCATATATTCTGGAATATGCTGATTCTTTGGATGTTTGGAAGTATCCTGGAAAATTACTGGGGACCCAGGCGGTTTCTGACTTTTTATATCGTATGCGGCATCGGAGCGGCCGTATTGCATTTAATCGTTGTATATCAGGAACTCACTCCGCTTTGGGATAGCCTTAGCAGCTACGGTCTGCATGACCAGGATGTTCTGAAATTCAATCCAAAGTCGGAATTAAATGTCCCTACCCTGGGCGCATCCGGAGCGATTTTCGGTTGCATGGTTGCTTTCGGACTTCTTTTTCCTAACAGCCTGATTTACATCTATGCCCTGATTCCGATTAAAGCAAAATGGGCCGTACTTGCCTATGTTGTATATGAATTATTTTTGGGTGTTCAAAATAATGCGGGCGATAACGTGGCTCACTGGGCACATC
>JABDFX010000017.1 GCA_013286315.1 Bacteroidota bacterium
CGTACTGGTGGTAGCACCCGCTACATAAATGTCACCAGTCAAAGGATTCAGTTTTAAGACGAAGCAGGCATCTTCTCCCGGGCCACCCAGAAAGCTGGCAAAGATCAGCGACTTACAGTCAGGAGATAATTTCACGATTACGCCGTCCTGTATTCCGCCTCCGAATGTTGTTTGAAAAGCGCCGGGAGTAATCGGAAAATCATCTTTTGAACGTGTGCAGGATGCTATGTAAATATTATTAGATCCATCCAGGATCACTTCGCTTCGGGAATCGTCTCCATAATTTTTTATGAGCAGATTGGATACTTCGTGCGGACCATTTTCCTGGTTTAACTGATCTTCTATATTCACTGCGTCGTATTTGGATCCCGAAATACAGGCTGAGCCGATCAAATCAGTACCGGTTGCATTCAGTTTAACAACAAACATATCACATCCGCCCCTTTTGCCGAACACATTCAGAAAAGGAAAATCGGGGGAATAGGTGCGGCCCATAACGACCAGGTTTCCCTGGGGGTCACTGAACATGCTATGGGGGCATTCCACACTATTGCCGCCGATATAGGTAGCAAACATTCTTGTGCGGCCATTGCTGTTGAATTTGATGATACCCACATCGTTGGTACCTCCCTGGAAGTTTGCCTGAAAAGCGCCGGTCAACACCGGAAACCCATCTCCAAACACAATACCGCCGGCAAAAAAAGTCCCATCCGGCCCGGGGGTTGCTGTAAAACCCCAATTGGAAGCCCGGCTGCCCGAGAAAGTGGAAAATACAAGTGTGGGATCTATCACGAGTACACGGTTATTATTATAGTGTTTGATGTCGAACCGGACTACCCTGTCTTTCGAAACACGATAACGAACGGGAATGGATTCCCTACCGTTATCACCCGCCTGGTACGAATTGGGTTCCATCTCATTGACATCGCCTACGGATGTACTTAATACCAGTCGGTTGTCGGTCACCGTTAGATTGTTCAGTCCTTCATATTGCATCGCAATGTTTTCGGGATGGGCGCCCGGATGAACGATCAGGTCGTATTTCAGTTTTCCGTTATCGGTATAATACCGCAGATCTATACCCGGGTAAATATTTTTATACGTGACACCCTGGAACACACGACAATGTCGCGCCCATTTTGTGGAATCATTTCCGATGAAATAATTATTATAGGTATCGAGCGGTTTATCCGGAATTATTTCGGCAGCCCCATTCATATTCAGAAAGCTGACAGAATAAGCATGCGAACGCAATGCAGCGGGTCTGCCGGAAAAACTTCTTTGAGCGGATTTTGGATTGGAAGTATCAGACCGGATCACCCCACCATGTGTTGAAACCGAAACAGCCATTTCCTTTTCATCGTGTAATACGACCCGGATGCCTTTTTTATGAAAAAATAAACTCCCGTTGCCGATATCCGCTTTCAATATCGCCCGCGCATCCCACTGTCCCTTGTTTTCTATAAATTCCAGATTGGGAGATTCTGTTTGGGCTGAAACATGCAGGCAAACAAAAGTAAAGAAGCTCAAAGCGTAAAGCGTAAAGCGTAAGGGCTGAAGTTTATTAGTGTTAAAGTTTAACAAATACAAATTACATAGTTTTTATAAAACTGACTCCGTAGTGTGGTGAATATGCAAAGTGTGATGAGTGTGGGAATGTGAAAGTTAAATTTGAAAATATAGTGTGAAAGACACTTACCAAATGATAAGTGAAAAACACCTGGCAAATGATCTGTGAAAATCACATTAACTCATTGTCATTTTCAAATTTAACTTTCACATTCTCACTTTTATCACGCTCCCTCATTCACCACATTACTTTAATTCGTTAAGCAAGGCTTAACGAATTAAAGTAATATCTCCCTTTTTCTTTGTCTTCGTACCATCCGAAAAAGTTGCGTCGAGCGTGTATGCATATACCCCAATGGGTTGGGGAGCGCCATTAAATGTTCCGTCCCATCCAATAAACGGATTATTTGATTCAAAAACAATCTGCCCCCAGCGATTATAAATTTTCCAGTCCATCGAAGCAATGCCAAATCCCTTGACCATGATAATACTATTCTGGCCAAACCTTCCGGGCGTAAATGCATTGGGCACATCCAGCAGCGGATTGATCAGGCTTTCCACCGGATGACAGATAGTATCGGCGCATCCAAACAGATTAATGGCAACCAGACAGGCGTTAAACGTATTGGTCTGTTCATATTGATGAATAACGGTATCAGCTGAATTTTTTTGCGTTGAATCACCGTCCCCAAAGAACCAGACATAGTGTGTCGCCCCGGTGGAAGCATTGGAAAAAATAGTGGGCGTATTATACTGGGCCGGCAATGGCTGTGTTGTAAAATCAGCTGCCGGTTTCGGATAAACATGAATGGTTCGCGAAGTTGAATCAACAATATTACAGGTACTCGAGTCCGTCGCAACCAATGTGATGACATAAGTGCCGGTATCTGCATAGGTATAAACCGGATTGATATCGGTTGAGGTATTTCCGTCACCGAAATTCCATAAAAAACTTTTTCCCGCGAGAGAAGTATTGTTGAACATCGCATTATACGGAGCACAGCCGTCTGATATTTCGAATTGTGCTTTTACCACGGGCGATACACGCAAGGTCTGGGTGGTCGTGTCCGGATAATTACAATAATTGGTATCGGACAAAATCAATTGTACCAGGTAGGCTCCCGAAGCCGCATAGGTATGTGTGACCGGACTGGTGCCGGGTGCCATGGTACCGTCTCCGAAATTCCAGGTAAATGAACCGGGCTGAAATGGCTTGCCGGCGGGAGGTGTGGATGTATTCGTAAACATATAATTGAGTGACTGGCAGGGGGGGAGTTTGCTGATATCGAAATTCAGAATTGCTTTATCTGTACGCACCCGGATTGTCAGATAAGCTGTATCGGCAATATTACAGGTGGTAGAATCGATGGCAATCAGGCGAACGGTATAGGTACCAATGGATGTATAAGTATGTACCACCTGGAATGCAGTGGTCGTCGTATCCGGGCTGCCATCTCCAAATTTCCAGACATATAATTTTGCATTGTGTACGGTGTCTTTAAAAAGCACATCCAGCGGCACGCACCCGGAGCTGTCCAGACGCCCATCTATAAATGGTCGTGGATCTGCAGCTACCCCGGCAAAGTTGAATGAAATTTTTACGGCGGCGAGATTGCATCCGTTTGCACCGGCCCCGTTTCTGGGAGACCATACGTTCAGTGTTGTCGGGAACGTTCCCATTCCATAACAATTCGCACAAATGGCTTCATAAATAACGCCCTGTTTGTCGAACCGGCTGGTTCCGCCATCTACATGATTGCCGAGCCCTCCGGTTTGTCCAAAGAAGCTTCCATACAACTGGCTGACTGCATTTTTTTGCATGACGAAAAAGTAGAAATCATTTCCGTCTGTGGTCTTTTTTATCGCATTATTTGTAACGGTCAGGCCCGTTGTTTTCGAATTATTGTAAACAGCCTTTCCACCCCCTTCCACTTCAATCCCTCCGCCCCAACCGGCTACATACACATTTTCACAGCGGTCAACGAGAAATGCCGTTGGTGAAATATCCGGATAGTTGGCACCTTTGCCAAATGTGGTTGAATAGATAAAGGCAGAAATATCCGGTTTCAGTTTGGCAATAAATTGTTTGCCCTTTGCCTGATTGAAAGTCGCATTGATAACCGGCCACACACCCGTGGTAGTTCCCATGATATATGGAAAACCCAGGTTGTCAAACTGAACGCCATACAGAACCTCTGTGCCGTTGGTTCCGAAATAAGAGGTTTTTACCAGCGTACCGCCATCATTACTTACAATGGACAAGAACCCGTCAATGCCTCCCTGATTGGCAGCGTAAACTACGGGTCCGTTGGAAGTGCCCTGCAGATTGTTGCTGGATGTGCCGCCGACAACATACACATTGTTATCGCTCGGATTCAATGCCAGTGCAAAAGCGGCATCGTCATTATTTCCACCCAGATATGAACTGGCGAGGATCGTGCTGAGATCCGGGTTGGTCTTTATAAAAACACCATCCTGTTTGCCACCATTGGTTTTTTGAAAGGCATTACCCGTAACCGGAAAATCTGTAGAAGAAGTGCAGGATGCCAGGTATACATTACCCGTTTTATCGAGGATCACTTCACTGCGGCCATCGTCTCCATAATTTAAACGAAGGGAGCTCTGACCCATGGGAACAATATTACTTGAATATTTTGGTGCGATATTCACCCCGTCGTTAGCAGTTCCACCGATGATCCGGGATCCGATCAGGCCTGTTCCGGAAGCGTTTAATTTTGTCAGGATGATATCATAACCACCTTTCCATACGTCTTTGGCACCGGTGCTATTTACATTTGGAAAATCAGAAGAGCTGGTTCTGCCGGCAATCACCAGATTTCCTGCCTGGTCCACCACCAGGCTGTGGGGTTGCTCGTTCCCCTTTCCACCCAGGTAAGTGGCATATACACGATTCACTCCGTTGCTGCTGAATTTCATGATGGTAATATCATAATGATAGCTACCGTCTGTAGCATCTCCTCCCTTGAACGTTGACTGATATGCACCGGGACTTACCGGAAACAAATTACCATTACTGATCGGGTCGGAGTCTAATGTTATACTTCCGGAATAAAAACTACCACTTTCATCATAGGTGGCTGTATAACCCCAATTGTCGGAATGTGATCCGGTAAAAGTTGAAAATATAAGCGTGGGATCAATAATAAGTGTAGCAGAAGGAGAATAGTTGCTGACATGAAAAAGCACCGTATTGTCAGGACCCGCCCTGTAACTGCATTCGACATCTTTATTGCCATCTTTTGAAAACTGATATGTGTGCGGTATCATTTCTTTTACATCTCCCACTGATGTGTGAATGGTAACTTGAGCAGCTTTAACCATGAGCTTGTCGGCACCCCTGTATTTCATCACGATATTATCCGGATTTCCTCCCGGGTGCACAACCAGATCGTATTTCAATTGGTTGTTTTCCGTATAATACCTCATATCGATGTTGGGATAAATATTTTTGTAGATGATCGCCTGGTAAATTTTACAATTCGATTTCCAGCGGGAAGAATCGTTGCCAATAAAATAATTATTATACGTATCGAGACTTTTATCTCCCTGGATTTCCACTTGTTCAGAACTGTTCAGGAACTCCACCTGGTAAACATGGGAATGCATGATGATATTGATCGATGAACCATTCGGATTAGAAGGTCCTCCCCCCGGGTTGGATTGAACGGGCGGAAGAGAAGCGGCCAGATCGGACGCAGAGGATGCCTTATTTGATGGGGAAGCGGCTGCGTTGGATACAGCTGTTGAATTAGCTGTTGTGGCGGGAGCCGCAGATTGACCGGTAGCCTTATTGCCGTTTGGTATACCATGCATTGCATTCCTTAAAGCCTCCATATCTGAAGGACTTTGCATTAAAACTGAAAATCCGTGTTTTTGCAGGTAGAAAGTACTATTCGGCATATTGGCCCTGAAACGGATGGAATTATCCCATTGTCCCTTGTTTTCTATAAACTCCAGGTTGCCGATCTCTGACTGCGCATGGAGCAAGGATAAGCAAGTGTTCAGAAAAGCAAAAAATAAGAATAACTTCTTTTTCAATAGCTGGAATTTGAATTCACGTTAAGAAATCCGGCTCCAGGGTGTTTTACCTTTTTCCTGTTTCAATTGTTGGCGCAAAAGATTGTTATCAGGTAGATCCAGTTCGGGATCCACGTTTAAAATATCCTGCGCCTCCTGCACGGCTAACTGCAGTATCTCACGGTCACGGACAATGTCGGCTAACTTAAAATCCAATAAGCCGCTCTGACGGGTACCTGCAATATCTCCCGGACCTCTAATCTCCATATCTTTTTCCGCAATTTTGAATCCATCGGAGGTTTCGCACATTATCTTTAATCTTTCCCTGGCTTCGCTGCCCAGTTTATTGCCGGCTAAAAGAATGCAATAACTCTGGTCAGCGCCTCTTCCGACACGTCCGCGTAACTGGTGAAGCTGGGACAGACCGAATTTTTCAGCACTTTCAATTAACATAACGGTTGCGTTGGAAACGTGTACTCCCACTTCAATAACGGTGGTAGCTACCATAATCTGAGTATCTCCCGAAACAAATCTTTTCATATTGGTTTCCCGGATCGCCGTTTTCTGCCTGCCATGTACCATACTGATATAATACGCAGGTTCAGGAAAATAGGCTTTTACATTTTCATAACCCTTCATCAGGTTTTCATAATCGAGTTTTTCCGATTCTTCGATCAGCGGGAAGATGATATAGGCCTGCCTTCCTTTTTTTATCTCAACCTTGATGAAATCCATCACTTTAGGCCTGTCATATTCATAACGCTTTACAGTTCTGACGGGTTGCCTTCCGGGCGGCAACTCGTCGATAACGCTATAGTCAAGATCGTTATAGGCCGTCATAGCCAGGGTACGGGGGATGGGTGTTGCGGTCATCACGAGTACATGGGGAGGCAAAACGGCTTTTTTCCAGATCTTGGCGCGCTGCGCCACGCCAAAACGATGTTGTTCATCTATGATGGCCAATCCCAGATTCTTAAATAATACGGGATCTTCCAGGATGGCGTGAGTACCGATTATAATATTTATAGATCCATAGGCAAGTTCTTCGAGGATCTTTCTCCGTGCAGCTGATTTAACAGAGCCGGTAAGCAGTTTTACCGATACGGGCAGGTCCTTCAACATCTCCTGGAAGTTGATGAAATGCTGATTACTAAGGATTTCAGTAGGCGCTATCAGGCAGCTCTGGTAGCCGTTGTCGGCTGCCAGGAGCATGGTCAGGAGGGCCACCATGGTTTTCCCGCTGCCCACATCACCCTGCAAGAGCCGGTTCATCTGATGCCCCCTGGCCGTATCCTGACGAATTTCCCGTATGACCCGTTTTTGGGCGCCCGTGAGTTCAAAGGGGAGGGATTTTGTATAAAAATCATTGAAAAGCCGGCCAACCTGGCCGAAAATGAGACCACGCGATTGTTTCTGGCGTTGCGTTTTTATCATACGTGTTCTCACCTGGTTGAAAAATAACTCTTCAAACTTCAAACGGAATAAGGCGCATTGGTAATTCTGGGGCGAGCTTGGAAAATGTATGGATTGAAAAGCCTCGAAACGGGACATCAATCCGGATTTACGAACGGTAGTCGTGGGTATAAACTCCGGAATATCTTTTTCCTTTAACTGGGAAAGCAACTGCTGTGTCAGTTTAGCTATTTGCCGTCCGCCCAGGGATCTTGCTTTGAGTTTTTCTGTACTCGGGTAGATCGGCTGTAAGGGTAAGCCGCCTTTGACCTCATCATAGGCTTCCATTTCAGGATGTGTCAATTGCATCAGCCCGTTAAAAAAACCAACACGGCCGTATACCCGGTATCTGAATCCGGGGTTTAGATTTTTCTCCATCCAGGATATTCCCTGAAACCAAATCAATTGCAGAACACCCGTTGCATCTTTGACTGAAGAAACGAGCCTTTTTGAATTTCCGGTACCTAAAATCTGAAGTGAACCGAGGTAACCTGCCACCTGAACAAATTCGGTGTCAGGAGAAATGTCAGCAATGGATGTTATTTGGGATTTATCCAGGTGACGGTATGGATACAATTCGAGCAGATCCTGAAAGGTATCGATTCCGAGTTCTTTGCGTAATAAAATCGCCCGCTGCGGACCTACACCTTTCAGGTACTCTATCGGGCTTGATAATATCTCCGTGGAATTCCTGTTCATGTAGGAGAACAAATTTAATTCAATTATGGTTTACGCTATCATACTCATCTTGCAGAAAACAGATTATGGTTGTATATTGAAGTTAGTTTTCCATGAATGAAATATTACTTACAGTTGCTAAGACCCAAAGACTGGGCAAAAAATCTTTTTTTAATTGTTCCCTCCTTTTTTGCAGGTCAGTTTTTTGTTCGCGCCCGGTTTCTTCATTTAATGGAAGGAATTGTTTCATTTTGTTTTATTGCCTCGGCCATTTATATCATAAATGATTACCGGGATATTGAAGACGACAGAAAACATCCCGTAAAATGCAACCGCCCGCTGGCTTCGGGAAAAGTAGAAAAACCGGCAGCTGTCGGTATCTGTATCGGATTGCTTTTATTGGGTACCATTCTGGGCCTGCTGGCGGACCCGCATTATCAATTTCTGTTTATCCTGATCCTTTATTTTTTTATCAACCTGTTTTATTCATTCGGGCTTAAAAATTTTGCTATCCTGGATATCCTGATGCTTTCCTCGGGCTTTGTACTCCGCGTAAAGGGAGGGGCGATCATATCCAGCGTGGAAGCCACGGAATGGCTGATTATCATGACATTTCTATTGTCCCTTTTTATGGCCATTGCCAAACGGCGGGATGACCTTTTACTGAAAGTAACAACAGGAACGGATATGCGAAAGTCGATGAGGGGCTATAATCTCGACTTTCTGAATACAATGCTGGGATTATCCAGCGCCATCGTGATCGTCGCTTACATTAATTATACCGTTTCACCGGTAACGGTGGCCCGTTTGGGTACACACAGCCTGTATTATTCAAGCCTATTTGTTATTGCGGGCCTGATGCGTTACCTGCAGATCACATTTGTACTGAAGAAATCAGGATCTCCTACAGAGATCCTGTATAAAGATCACTTTATACAGGTTACCCTGGTTTTATGGGTTTTAAGCATTTATGCCATATTATATTTGAGGAATACGACAATATTTGCGTGAGGCGTGAGACGGGAGGCAGGAGGCGGGAGGCGTGAGGCGTGAAGCGGGAAGCGGGAGGCTTGAGGCCAAGGCGAAGGCGTAAGGCATGAGGAGTAAGGCTCAACTCATTTGGCGTTCAGCGTCCCGCGTCCAGCGTCCCGCGTCCAGCATCTGGCGTCCAGCATCCAGTGATGCCGTTATGAATGTTCAAGTTTAAACTTCAGCAGGTGAATGAAAAGAAGATTGCCTTTTTTGATTTTGACGGCACAATCACAACCAAAGACAGTTTGCCGGAAATTATAAAATTTCTGAAGGGGAGAACTGCATATTATACCGGGATCTTATTGAATATGCATTGGTTCATGGCTCATCAGATCAATCTCATATCGGGCGACCTGTTAAAAGAAAAAATACTTTCTTATTTTTTTTCCGGGACGCTGGAAAATATTTTTCAGGAGCAATGTGACCTGTTTGCGGACCGCGTACTGCCTGGTTTGATCAGACAGGGAGCTATCGCCGAAATGGATCAACTCCGGAAAGAAGGTTTTGAGATGGTCATTGTTTCGGCGTCCGCAGAAAATTGGATCAGGAATTTTGCGAAGCGGCTGTCCCTGGAATTAATTGCCACCAAACTGGAAGTGAAGAATGGTGTGGTCACGGGGAAAATTGAAGGAAAGAATTGTAAAGGCGGCCAGAAAGTACTTTGCATAAAGGAGCGATGGGATCTGGCGGCTTATGAAGAAATTTATGTTTATGGTGATACAGCTGCTGACAAACCCATGATGGCACTGGCAACCCGATCATTTTATCAGCCATTCAGAAAAGCATGATTTTTTTTTACCTGATATGTCATATCATCACCTGGGCGGTATTTATTTATTTCGCTGCAAACACGCTGTATCTTTTTGTTATGGCGCTTTTTGGCCGGCTGACCAGGGCGAGGAAATATATTATACAAAGTGAAAAACACCGTATTGCAGTGCTTATTCCCAGTTTCAGGGAGGATCAGGTTATTGTAGATACAGCGCTTCAAACCAGGGAACATGATTATCCCGGATCCCGGTTTACAATCACTGTTATAGCTGATAAGCTGAAACCGGAAACGATGCAAATGCTAAAGCAGATTCCGGTGAATGTTTTAGAAGTAAATCTGGGTATGAAGTCACGTTCTCTTCATGCAGCACTTGAATCACCGGAGATCAGAGATTCCGAAATCGTCATGATCCTGGACGCAGACAATATCATGGCGCCCGGCTGTCTGGAAAAAGTGAATGCAGCATTCCATGCAGGGATCAAGGCTATGCAATGTCACCGCACGGCAAAAAATAAAAATTCCGAGGTAGCCCTGCTGGATGCGATGAGTGAGGAAATCAATACAAACCTGTTCCGGCGCGGTCCGGCGCTTGCGGGTTTATCAGCTACACCGAACGGTTCCGGGATGGCTTTTGATACGACGCTTATACGTGATATATTTTCATCCCGGGAAATTCTCGAAAATCCGGGAGAAGACAGGGAGATTGATATGCAACTGATACAACGCAAAATAAAAATGGAATTTCTGGATGATGCATTTATCTATGACGAAAAAGTTGCTACTGCAGGCGTATTTGAAAAACAACGTATCCGCTGGCTGGAAGCACAGGTAAATCATGTGCGGCGGTTTTTTGACGGCGATATGAAGACAGGCCAGAAAACCATTGTTTTCATCAACAAGTTTTTTCAGAATTTATTGCTTCCCCGCGTGTTGACCCTGGTGGTTTTTTCCATTATCATGGTCATACTTCTAATTCAGCATTTATTTCAACTGCCTTTGATCAGGCCGGTGTTCGTTGTATGGGCATCCATGATGGGCCTTTATTTATTAACACTGCTGATTTCCATACCCCGCATATTTTATAGCACCAAAACATTATGGGCCATGAGCCGGCTTCCGTTACTCATGTTTGCGATGATGCGTGCAGTTCTGCAAATGAAAAAAAAACGAAGAGAGTTTATTCATACACCGAAGACTTTTGTAGAAAGCCAAAAGCCTAAAGCCTAAAGCCCAAGACAAGTGTGGTAAATGTGGAAGGCCACATTCACCACACTACAAAGTCCGGCGTTACGAGTTAAGCGTTAAGCGTTAAGCGTTAAGCGTTCAGCTTACACAGGGGATTTACTGGAATGAGTCAGATTGTAAGTTATTCCCTTCAGGAACCATTTTAGTTTTATAAAATGACCGCTGATCAGACAGGCGATAATTGTTTTGGGAATCGTAAACAGAATAAAAAAAAGGCCGAATACCAGCAAATTAAATGCTGAACTATTTCTACGCATATACAAAATGCGGTTTCTCGTAAGATAATATGTTTTCATAGGGTTTTCCTTGCCCACCGTCATCGATTCTTTATGCAAAATGGTGGCGTCAGACTGATACCAGATAAGGTATCCCGCTTTTTGCACCCTTGCCGACCAATCCCATTCCTCGTAATAAAGGAAAAAATTCTCGGGGAACAGACCGGTTTTTTCAATCACTTCTTTTTTTACCATCATCGCACAGCCATGCGCGCCATTCGTGACACCTGACACATTGTATTGTCCGTTATCTGTTTCATGATCGCCGATGGAGGATGTTCTTCCGGTAAATGGATTCATCGGCCGGAAGCCCGCGTATTGAATAATGCGGGGGTCGTCGAAATATTTTATTTTGGGACAAACAATCCCGATAGAGGGGTTTTGGTAAAATGGCTGAATCAGGCGCTGGATGATATCGGGCGTGAGATCGGTATCGTTATTTACTATAAAAACAAATTCGCCCCGGGCCTGTCGTATTCCCCAGTTATTTCCCCCCGCGAATCCCAGGTTCTTTGTACTTACCAGAAGTCTTGCATTCGGATAATCGACGCCTTTGAAGATGGTCCCGGGATCCTCACTGGAAGCCATATCACATATCAGTATTTCGAAAAAGGGATAAAGCAGTCTTTTGCTGGATTCCAAAAATTCCGCCGTAACGGCCGCCTGATTATAATTCAGCGTAATGATGGAAACAAGGGGTTGATAACCTGCTTCGGATAAATTCATTCCGGGAAGATAATACGGAATGCCGGTCTGTAAAATCTTAAGCGCTTGATTTTTGAATAATAGCAGAAGGCGTATTGGCCATTATCCAAAGGTCGTACATGAAATTATACTTGTTGGCATAATCAATATCCAGACTGATTCTTTCTTCCACAGACATGTCTTCGCGACCTCTTTTTTTGATCTGCCACAGACCGGTCATACCGGCCGGCGCGAGAAAGCGCTGGGCGCACTGGTCTGTTGTCAGCGTTGCTGCTTCGTAAAGCGGAAGAGGGCGGTTACCAACCAGCGACATATCTCCCATCAATACATTCAGCAACTGGGGTAATTCGTCCAGACTGGTATTTCTCAGAAATTCACCTACTCTGGTAACACGGGGATCGTTATTGAATTTGAAGAAAGTCGGTTCCTTTTTTTCATCTTCTGTATATTGATTCAGATGTGAAAGTTCCTGCACACGGCTTTCCGCCCCGGTGAACATGGTTCTGAATTTAAAGAAGTCAAATATTCTGTAACCACGGCCCGCTCTTTTTGAGATATAAAAAGTGGGTCCTTTGGATTCAATCCGGATGGCCAGTGCAATCAGAAAAAACAGTGGACTTAATAGAATCAAGGCGGTCAGCGAAACCAGTATATCAAAACTGCGTTTCAAAATACTATGCAGATTAGTAGTGGAAACAACCCTGGCTTCGTCTTCTTTGAGGCTGACGTTCATTTCGATGGCTTTCGATTTCACCTTATTCAAAAAACGCACTTTGCCCAACAGTGAATTATGTTCAGAAGCTTCTATCAGCATGATATCGTCGGCCAGCATATGCTTTTTATACAGAGCCATATCTGCTTCGCCCAGATGCGCTGAATCCATTATAAAGGGGATGCTGTTAAACTGTGGGGTGCTCTGAAGGAACTGAACGAATTTTTTTACAGTTGAAAAATCAAAACTCGATTCACAAAAAATAACTTCGGGCAATGTATTTTTTTCCTGCTCAATAGAACGTTTTAATTCAGCACGCGCGTTATCGATGCTGTCGGAGGCATAACCACGTTTGAAAAGTTTAACTAATTTTTCAATATTGGCAGGATTTTTGCCGATATAATAAAATCCGCTGTGAACAATACTTATGCTCGCGCAAACCTCTTTTGCGGGCAGGCTATATCTTACAAAAACTTTTGCTTTGTAAGCAGATTTGGGTAGAATTGTAAAATCCATATTCAGGTTAACATTAATTTTCAAAAGTACCGTCAGCGATTAAACTGCTTTCATCGGGTAATAGGTATCCAGTGATTTATTCTCTATCAATTGTTGTACCGCGTTCACCAGGTATACCGGATTAAACGGTTTCAGAAAATATTTTTGAACTGAATAAGCTGAACATTTTTCTTCCGTTTCCTCGGCATTCAAACCAGATAAAACCATCACCGGAATATTTTTATAAATTCCACTGGATGATAACTGTTGTATCAGTTCCCAGTTTTCCAGGTCCGGCAATTGCGGATCAGCAATAATCAGATGTGGAAAGTTTCTCTTCGACAACCAGTGCATTGCTGAACAACCATCTGGTACTGTTATTACCTGATAAGATTTTCCGAGTACTGTTTGAAGCAAAAACCGAATCGCCTTACTGTCGTCTACTGCTAAAATTTGCTTTTTCATGGGCAGAAGTCCTTGATTTAAATTTGACACTATTCCTCAGTAGGCTGGAATTTTTGGTACACGGCTACAAACGGTATTGGCATCTAAGGTTAGACTTTAGATATGGATGAACATCAGGAATTATAAGAAATGAATCAGCAATCTTGTGGGGATTTCAAGGATGGATGGCTGATTATACCCGAATGAATGGGAATTTGAGGGCTTCAGAGGAATTGAACGGATTATTAGAAATTCTACGATAAAAGTAGGTATTTTTTCCTAAGATCCAAATAATGCCTGCCCTTTTTTTAACCAGCTGTATAATACAATCAAAAAATCGTGCCGGGTTATGGATGAATATCCCTTGATGATTTATCCCATGTTACAGGCTGTTTGCGGCCGATGAACCGGAAGAAGCCCAGGAACATCGACAAGTTCATAAAAAAGAAGTAATAAGGTATGTAGAAAGCCTTGATTTTCAAGTTTCGGCGGGCGAATAACCATCCGGCGACTGCGATTGAGTAAAATACGATCTGGGCTAGTAAAAAGATCTCGTAAAAGCTCCTTTGCCCATTCACAACCAGTGAAACGTTTGTAAAAAAACAAATGAGCAGGCAAACAGGGCATAGTGTCCATCGCAGGATTCTGTGCGAAATAAATTGAAAAGATAAAAGAGGATACTTATACACGTTAAAAAGCTTTTTAAGTATGATCATGGCCTGAAAGGCCCCTGCAGCAATTCGTACTTTTCGCTTTTGTTCCTCCCTGATTGAAACGGAAGCAGACTCCGTAGCATAAGCTTTTGGTTCATACCGGACAAGATATCCATCCAAACATATTTTCAGCGACTGAACAAAGTCTTCAATGATGATATCTTCGGCGATCTGGTGAAAATGGGAGGTCTTTACGGAAAATAATTCTCCCGCCGCACCCACAACGGAATACAATTCCGAATCCAGTTTTTTGAGAAGGGATTCATATTTCCAATAAATACTTTCTCCGGATCCAACGGCATTGTCTCTCCCTTCGGAGATTATTTTTTTTTCTCCGGCCACAGCAGCTACCAATGGGTCGGCATAGTGTTTCAGGATTTCCCGCACAGCGGTTTTATTAATCAGGGTATTCGCGTCAGAAAATATTACATAGGGGGTTTCTACATATTTCATCGCCCGGTTTATTGCCGCCACTTTTCCCTTTCTTTCTGTTTGGTGCAATAATAACACGCTGCTATATCCGCGAATGATATCAGCTGTCGCATCTGTTGAACCATCCGTTATGAAGATCCACCTGAGTTTGCCTGCAGGATAATCCAGATCCAGACTGTTTCTCAATTTAATTTCTATGCAATCAGCTTCATTATAGGCAGCAACGACGAGTGTTACGTCGGGTTCAAAAATGATTGGCGGGTCGACAGCTGACGGTTGACAGTTGACAGTTTTTTCGTTGTCCGATGATCCCGGGCTAGCGTTAAGCGTTAAGCGTTGAGCGTTCGGCTTAAAAAGTCTTTTTAGTTTTATAATCAGGTAAATGAGTAAACCGTATCCGATATAACTATAGAAAATAATAAACAGGCTGAAAAAAAACAGAAACTTAACCATTGTCAACCATTGGTGGGCGCTAATTTAAAAGATTCAACCGAGGGGGCGGCCGATATTCATTTTATTCTTTTATTGCGAACCGTAAAAACGACGGATCATGGCTGTCATTTAATTTTGGTTTCTGGATTTAATTATTATTTTTGACCGGATTGGTTCTTCTAATCAGTTGATTGCCTGTATATAATCACATTTTTAAGCTTTCCTGGGCAGAAGAATCATACCATGGGCAAAATGATCACGCAACGTGATGACCGGCGGTGAAAGCATTGACTTCTTCTGATTCCTTTCTGAAAATAACCCGTTCGAATATCTGAAAAACATTCACATGCAGAACTGTTATCCCAGATCTGTTTATATCGAAAATGGCGCACCAATTCATAAAAAACAGGGATATTGTCTTATTCAGTTTTCAGCCATGGAACCTGGGGATTGCCTTCAATTTTAAGGATATGGCGTTTGAACTTGCCCGTTATAACCGGGTATTGTTCATAGATCGTGCCCACGACAGGCGTTCGATCCTGAAAAGAATCTTTGTCCCGAAAAAGCGGGAAACGGAAAACAGGGGAACACCCGAGCTGATCCAGGATAATATGTGGATACTTCATCCCAGGTCGATGCTGGAATCGGGCAATTGGTCACCTACATATAAACTTTTTGATTTCTTCAACAGAACGAATAATAAAAGACTGTCAGCGGAGATCAAAAAAGCGATTCGTGATTTGAATTTCACTGATTGCCTGATGATCAATGACAATGATTTCTTCAGGGGTTTGTATCAGAAATCCCTCCTGCCGATCCGTGATTACATTTTTTATATACGGGATGCGCTGACCAGCCAGCCCTATTTTAGAAAATATGGTCCCCGCTGCGAAATGGAAATGATTCAAAAAGCGGATCTCGTTGTGGCCAATTCCGCCTGGCTAGCGGAATATGCCGGGCAATGGAACCCAAATAGTGTCGATATTGGTCAGGGTTGTAACCTGGAAGGTTTTATAAAGGAAGATCTGCCCGAGCCCATAGATATGAAATCGATTCCAAGGCCCATTGCAGGCTATTGCGGCGCCGTGAATTCCATGAGACTGGATGAGCAGCTTCTCATGGATATTGCGCGCTCCCTGCCTGAAATAAGCCTTGTATTGGTTGGGCCTGCGGACAGCCGGTTCGCCAATAGTCAGCTCAGACTCCTGAACAATGTATATTTTCTCGGATTAAAACCACCGGATCAGGCTGCAGCTTATGTACATCAGTTCACTGTATGCATAAATCCCCAATCCGTAAATCCGTTGACGATGGGCAATTACCCGAGAAAAATAGATGAATACCTGGCCTCCGGCAAACCGGTCGTTGCCACAGCAACGGCAGCGATGGAAATGTTTCGCGCATTCACTGAATTATGCAATTCAAAAGAAGAATTTATAAAGGCGATCCGGAAGCTGGTGAATCAGCCGGACACCGACTCCGGAAAATCAAGGGATGAAAGAAGAAATTTTGCGCTGACCCATAGTTGGGAGAATTCGATCGGCGCACTGGGAGACGCATTTTATTCCACAGAAAAAAAGTATAGTACAACATAAATACAAATTGTATCGTTTTGCCCATTATGATAAGTAAAGGAAGCATAACCGGTTACGACACATTTTGTACCTTTGGCAAAATTTTGGTATATTGTATCCCTGGAACCTTATCCAGTAAACTATGAGGATTTTTTACTTTGTTCTCCTTATGGTGCTTTTTTCTGCGGCCGGGGCTCAGGCCCAGAACCGCCCGGTTGGCTTTGCGGATAACGCAATTCCATCCACCGTTCACTTTTATCCAAACCCTGCGACATCGATTATTACTTTCGAAGATTTCGCAAAAAAATACGACAAGAATTATACGATCCAGCTATTTAATTTTCTTGGTAAAAAAGTTTATGAATTCAATCTGGCTGACCAAAAAAATATAGTAAACCTCTCCGATTTTTTCCGGGGTATTTATATCTACCAGCTCCGGGATCCTACAGGCAAAATTGTTGAAAGCGGCAAATTTCAGGTAAACAAATAATCTACTCTTTTATTTTCTGACTAGTCAGATACTTCGATAATCAGGAATTTCAAATAATGTGTATTCTCCAGCCCCCAGGCGATCGGATGGTCCGGTGACTGCGCCTGATATGTTACCTGTCTTATTTTTTTGCCGGCATCCTTTGCCGCAGACCGGATGGTGTCCAGGAACAGTTGCGGTGGCACCAGGTTGGTACAGGAAGAACTGACAAGGAATCCACCTGAACGCAGCAATTTCATTCCTCTCAGATTGATTTCCTTATAACCGCTGACGGCTTTTCCGATATTTTCCCGGCTCTTTGTAAAAGCAGGCGGATCCAGCATAACTACGTCGAATTTCTTATTTTCCTTTGCCCATTTTTTTAAAACGTCGAATGCATTCACTGCTTCAAAACGCACCCTGTTTTCAAGTCCGTTCAAATGAGCGTTTTTCCTGGCAGCGGCAATTGCATTTTCCGATATGTCCAGTCCGAGTACAGATTTTGCCCCATAATGCCCGGCATGTAACTCAAAACTTCCCGTATAGCAAAACGCACCCAATACATCCGCATCTTTTACAATATGCCGGATCGCACGGCGGTTATCCTGCTGATCCAGAAAATACCCGGTTTTTTGTCCGTTTTCCAAATCCACCTCCATTTTGATCCCGTTTTCCTGAATAATAATTTTTGTGTCAAAAGGAGTGGATAAAAATCCCTTTTGCTGAACCATTCCTTCCAGTTCCCTGACCGGTACGTCATTTCGTTCATATATTTTATCTGTAAGAAATATTAGCTCCAGGGCAGATACAATAGCGGGTTTCCAAACGTCGATTCCCAGTGCAAGGGTCTGAATTACAAAGTGTTCACCAAATTTGTCGATGATCAGGCCGGGTAAACCGTCTGCTTCACCGAAAACCAGCCGGCAGTTTTCTGTATAGCCAATTTTTTTTCGATAATTCCAGGCAGCTTCCATGCGTCCGTGGATAAAACGGGAATCCACCAATTCGTTTTCATTCCGGGTAAGCAAACGGATGGCAATCTGTGACCGTGGATTAAAAAAGCCCTTTCCGAGAAATTTTTTGTCCCCGCTGAAAACGGTTACTATATCGCCCGGTTTTACAGCCTCGTCGGCTTCGGCAATTTCATTGCCGAATATCCAGGGATGGCCATTTTCAATGCGCAGGCCGATTTTTTTCTTTAGTATGACTGGAATCATGGCGCAAAATTACCGGAGCCGGATCAGTTCAAAGAAGACAATTTGTCTCAAATAAGCAGTTGGCAAAATAATTGACAATTGTACCTTTGCCAGAATTTCCTATAAATGCAAATGAATATTGAAAATATGTCGGAAGAAAGGGATTTTGATACTGTAAATGGCAGAGAATCAACGGTTGACATAAATACCGATGAGAATGTGGCCGGCACCCATCACCTGAACCAGGTGCTGGACGAAGACGATCTGCTGGAAAAAGCGAATGCTGAGCTACAGGAGCAAAAGGATAAATATCTGCGCCTGATGGCTGAATTTGACAATTATAAACGCCGCAGTGCCCGTGAAAGGGTAGAATTGAGCCAGACTGCCGGAAAGGAAATTATCATTTCCCTGCTCGACGTTCTCGATGACTGTGACAGAGCGGAGAAGCAATTACAGCAGGAAAACAACACAAAGGATCTGAGTGGCGTTTTGTTGGTATTCAACAAACTTCGTAACCTGCTGCAAAGCCGGGGACTGAGGGCTATGGAAAGTCTCCATACAGAATTTGATGTGGAGAAACACGAAGCTATCAGTGAAGTACCGGCGCCTTCTCCCGAACTCAGGGGTAAGGTGATCGCAGAAGTTATGAAGGGTTATTATTTAAACGATAAAATTATCCGTTTCGCGAAAGTGATCGTTGGAAAATAGGAAATCTGAATGAAAAGAGATTATTACGAAATACTGGGCATTACTAAATCTGCCTCCGCGGAAGAAATAAAAAAATCCTACCGAAAGGTAGCGATGCAATATCATCCGGATCGCAACCCGGGTGATAAACCTGCTGAAGAAAAGTTCAAGGAGGCTGCCGAAGCCTATGAGGTTTTAAGCAACTCTGAAAAACGTGCCCAATACGATCGGTACGGACACGCAGCAGTTAATAACGGCCGGGGTGGATTCAATGGCGGCGGGATGAACATGGATGATATCTTCAGCCAGTTCGGTGATGTTTTCGGCGATGATATTTTCGGTAGTTTTTTCGGAGGTCGCAGAGGGGGCGGTGGTAACTCCCGTTCGCATGGTATTCGCGGCTCCAACCTTCGCATAAAAATCAAACTCACTTACGAAGAAATCGCCCGGGGGGTAAACAAAAATATCAAAGTAAAAAAACACGTACCCTGTGGAACCTGCCATGGCAGCGGTGCCAGGGATAAAGCAAGTGTTCAGACCTGCGGTACCTGCGGCGGCAGCGGACAGGTAAGGCGGGTTAGCAATACATTCCTGGGTCAGATGCAGACGGTAACAACCTGTCCGACCTGTAACGGGGAAGGAACGACGATCACAGCAAAATGTACTGTATGTAAAGGGGAGGGAAGAGTGTTTGGGGAAGAAGTTGTCAATATTGATATCCCGGCCGGCGTACAGGAAGGTATGCAGTTAAGCGTTTCAGGAAAAGGAAATGCAGGAGAGCGGGGTGGATCTCCCGGAGACCTGATTATCCTGATTGAGGAAGAAGCACATCCAGAATTACAGCGCGACGGATTAAACGTTGCGTTCGATTTATACATTTCCTTCACGGATGCCGTCTTTGGTCTGCAGGTTGAAGTACCTACCATCGATGGAAAAGCCAAGATCCGTATACCGGCAGGCACACAGAGTGGAAAAATATTCCGGTTAAAAGGAAAAGGATTTCCTTCCGTGAATTCCTACGAGAAGGGGGACCAGCTCATTCACGTCAATGTATGGACGCCGCAACAGGTTTCTGTGGAAGAAAAGGTCATTCTGGAAAATCTCAGTGACTCTCCGAATTTCCAACCCAAGCCCGATAAAAACGAGAAGAGCTTTTTTGATAAGGTTAAAGAGATGTTCTCTTAAGCCTAAAGCCCAAGGCCTAACGCCTAAAACTTTTTTTAAGCCTAAGCAATTAAAATATAAGGTCCTACTGACAAATCAGATGGACCTTTTTTATTGATTAATTTTTTTTGCATCAAGCCTCAAACCTCCCGCCTCCTGCCTCCCGCACCTAAAACCTGGGACATAGCATTTTATTCTTGGCCGAGTTTTCCCGGTCAAGAAATCCCTTATAACAAATGGAAAGTTCAAAACCTCCCTGGCCCTGGCTGACCGTATTTAAAGTAGATATATTCACATCATAACTAATGGCGATGGACAATGGCAGCATATCCAGTTTTACGACAGGAATAAATGCATCCCCGACCCGCATAAACGCCCCGATACCCAGAACATATTTTGGATCATCGGTAAACTCACCCAGCTTGTAACCATACATCACCCCACCGATTAACTCGCGGGCAGTACCCTGGTAAGAGTAATCCGCCTGTATGGTAAACTCCGACCTTTCGTCCACATTGAATCTGGCTCCCCCCGAAGCAACCCATTTTGGCTGTAATTCAACAGCTGTGTTCTGATAAAAAGAATTCATCGGCCTGTTCAAATGATGATAAGCCAATCCGAAAAACAGGCTGTTCTGCTGGAATTCACCAAAGGTTCCGTTATAACTCATACCCACACTGGCATCCCAGTAGTGTATATCCGGGGAGGGAAAAGTTTCTCCACTTCCCAGAGAAGGATTGAATGCCGCTCCGTCGAACTGGCTGTTGGTCGTTATTTTTGAAAGGTCAATTCTTTTTTCCACGTATCCCCCCATAAAACCCAGGGAGAGGTAACTGGAATGCCTATTCGAAAGGGATTTGCTGTAATTAAGCGCGGGAAAAACCTGCGTTGACGTAAGGCCGGCACTACCGGCCTTGTCATATAGAACCTCGAGCCCGATGGTCAGGTAATCATCCGTACGGCCAACCGGTAATTTATATTCGGCATTGAAAGATCCGGTCTTATATGCATTGGTAAAGCTGTTCCATTGATCCCTGTAAACGCCCTGAATGCGATAGTCTCCTGTAAAAATGCCGGCCAGGGCAGGGTTCCTCAACAGGGGAGCTTCGAAGAATTGTGAGAAGTGCAGGTCCTGTGCATATGCCGAAGCAAAACCAGCCAGGAAGACCAGCGGGGTTAAATAATATTTTATTATGGGAGTTAGTTTTTTCATCACTTTATCGGATAAGGGTTACGTTTCCATGATAAGGAATCAGGGTTGCATTATCACAAAGAATTTGTATGGTATAAATATATACATCCGAAGGAGCCGGTTGCCCGTTGAATGTACCATCCCATGCATCTGCTGCTGAATTCGGAGCGAAATTGCTTTTCTGGAATACAATCTGTCCCCAGCGGTTATATATAATAATAGAAGGGATCACATTCAATCCGACACCATTTATGATGAAATGATCGTTTACACCGTCACCGTTTGGTGAGAAGGTATTGGGAACAAAGAAATTGGCGCCATCACAGATCACCTTGATGCGGATACTATCTGTGGTCGAACAACCTCCGTCGTTCGTCGCCGTGAGATTATATTTAGTGGTAATAGTTGGTTTGGCAACCGGGGACAGACAATTGGTACAGCTCAGGTTGTTTGCAGGCGTCCAGCTATATGAAATAACATTCGTGGAAACAGTCGGATTTATCTGATAGGTACTACCGACATTAATAGTAACATTCGGCGTCAGATCGATGAAAGGATAGTTAAATACGGTAACGTTTACTGTTTTTGTATCAGAGAAACATCTTTTGCTGTCGTAACCGGTTACCTGATAGGTGATCACGGTACTCGGAGCTGCTCCGGCCTGTGATGCATCCGGCTGTGCAAGAGGATTCCCGATATTCGGATTATTCAGTCCCTCGGCAGGCGTCCAGGAATATATGGCGGCACCCGTTGCTGTTAATTGTGCACTCTGACCCAGACATACGGAGTCCGGTCCGCTGATACTAACTGTTACCGGTACATTTACGGTTACCTGAATCGTATCCTTCGCCTGACATCCGTTGATACTTGTTCCGTTTACAACAAAATAGGTACTCGTCGGCACCGGATCTGCAACGGGGTTCGGACATGGAAGACAACTCAATGCGGAGCCGTTGACCGGCGCAAGCCAATTGTATGTTGTAGCGGTGCCAGTGGCATTTAACTGAAGTGGTGTGCCAAGACATATTGTTGTATCCGCCCCTGCATTCACAGCAGGTATCGGATAGATGAACAGATGCGAAGGAGGGGTTGTATCGGTCGTATCCTTGCAACCGACTGTATTCGTTGCGATCAGTCTGACTACATATTCTCCTGCTTTCGGATAACTGACCGGAGCCGGATTCTGGCCCGTTGCCGTTTGATTATTTCCAAAATCCCATGACCAGGTTAGGGGTCCGTAAGGATTTGGAACTGTTTCAGTTCCTGAGAAAGTCAACACCGCGGGTTCGCATTGGGAAATGAGTCCGTTTATAGCCACTTTCGGTGACGGTGAAATAATGAGCGGCTTCGTGAAGCTGCCTGTGCAACCCCCGAAAGTTGTTATACTCAAAGATGAATTATACAATCCGGTAACAGGATAATTATGTGAGGCAGTCGCGCTGGGTCCACTCGAAATCGGTGACCCATCCCCAAAATCCCATGCATAATTCGTGATATTGGTACCGAAACCTACCAGGGAAGTATTTGTGAAATTGATTGTTCCGTTATCACAAAGCACCGAATCGTCTACTGAAAAATCGGTTTTTGTGATATGATCGATTTCAATCTGGTTTAAACCGAAATTGGTCACATGACAACCAGCGGCATCCACCAGCGTTACAAATGGTGTAAAGCTTCCGGGTATGTTGTAGTGATGTGTAATGGTGTCCCGTGGCGCATAGGTTGTATCCACCTGGCCATCATTATAATTCCATATAAATGAAATGACATTGGAAGTCGTCACTTTGAAAAGCACATCAACGGAATCGCATGCGGCGAATGGTGAATAGGTGAGCGCCCCGATCGGACCGTCAATATGTATATGATGTGTTGCCGAAGCAACGCAACCTCCCGGACTTGTAATCGTTAGTTTCGGATCGTAGTCTCCGGGTTGTGTATAAATGCTTCCCGGATTTGCGATGATGGCTGAGCCACCATTATCAAAATTCCAGGTATAGGTTGCCGCATAACTTCCGGTAAAAGTGAATGCTTCATTTAACGGTGGGCAGGCAGAAAAAGCGGCGCTCATCGTGAATGAAGCAACCGGAACGTCTATATTGATTGGTGAAAGAGCTGAGTAAGTACTCGTACAGCTATAAGCATCCTTAATAGACAGGCTCACCGGGTATTTTCCAACCAGCGGGAAATTATGGAGAGGGGGATTGGCGCCCGTATACGTTGTTCCATCCTTAAAATCCCAGGTATAAACCGGGTTGAAACCTCCGGTTGAAAGATTATTGAATTTTATGTTCGAAGCCGGGCAATAATCGCTATCACTCGTTGTAAACTGCGCAACCGGTATGGATACGGTGATATAATTTGGAATCAAGAGACTGTCAGAACATCCATTATTATCGGTCACACTCAGTTTGACTGAGAAAATTCCCTGAAAAATATATGGATGAGGAGCCGGATTGGCACTTGTTGATGTACTGCCATCTCCAAAATCCCAGGCCCATGATATGATCGAGGAACCGGCAGAAGCTGTTGACTGGTCAGTGAACGCAGCATTTAAAGCGCTACATGATAGAACAGTCGGCGTTGTAAATTTAGCTGTAGGTCCGTTTACTACCATTGGAAAAGCGCTGGATGAATCCACACAACCAGTAGCCTGATCGGTTGTGATTACTTTAACCTGGTAGGTGCCTGGTTTCTTATAAGTATATCCGATTGAGAGACTCGACCCTGTTATTGAATTACCGTCTCCAAATTCAAATGTATAAGTATAAGTACCAGGCGGCGGAGCCACTGTCATGAATATTTGTGTATTATTACAAACCGGGTTTTGGCTAAAAGAAATAGTAGCTCCCTGATTTGCGGTAACCGGATATGATTTGGTATTCGAACATGCACCATTGGTTACTGTAAGAGAAACATTATATATCTGTGGGCTTCCTGCAGGAAATACGTGAGCGGGTGGCGTTTGCCCGGGATAGGTCGGGGAGCCATCTTTGAAATCCCAAAGCCAGGTGGATACCGGCCCGATGGACATATCTGTGAAAGTAAAATTATTGTTCTGACCACAGGCGGCGGTGTATTTAAAATCTGCCAGTGGAGGATTAATCGTGATAAATGCTGTTTTTTTCAACGACTGTAAACAGCCCTGATTATAGGCAGTCAAAGTAACATCATACGTGCCGGGTTTTGTATATGTATAAGTCGGGTTCTGCAGTGTAGAAGTACTTCCATCGCCGAAATCCCAGAGCCATTGATCGGCTCCTCCGGTTGATTGATCTGTAAACTGTATGGGTTGTCCTACGCACTGTGTGGTAGGAGTAGCCGTAAAAAGGGGTGTAGGTTTCGTTGTTCCCACTTTAACGGTACCCGTAGCCGTGGCCTGGCATCCCCCGCTGGATGTAACGGTAAGCGAAATATTATACATGCCTGCCGCATAGGTCTGGGGCGGAGGTGTAGTTCCATTGTAAGTAAAACCATTTCCAAAATCCCATGCATAGGTTATAACGGCGTCAACGGCCGTTACGGTTACGGTTGGCGTATAAGTAAAGGGAGCACAGCCATAGGCCGGCGCATTTGAAATCGAAACGGTCGGCGGCGCAATATTAATAAAAGCAGGCTTTGTTATGGTACTCGGGCAACCACCACCGATACTCGTGGTTAACGTTACGTCGAAAGAACCTAATGAAGAATAGTTATGAACCGGATTTTGTAAAGTAGACGTCGATCCGTCACCAAAATTCCATAACCACGTGGTGGAACCTACTGACAGATCCGTAAACTGGGTGGTCAAAGGCGGCTTGCAAGAAACGGTATTTGTAGCCGTAAAATCAGCAGACGGCGCATTTATGACGTTAACTGTTTTTGAAACTGTTCCACTACATCCTGCAAAAGTATTTGTCAATGTAACCGTGTAGGTTCCCGCTGTTGTATATGTATGCTGTCCATTCCTGGAATTATCCACTGGGCTGCCGTCACCATAATCCCAGGTCGCACTATTTGGAGACGGAGAAGAGGTATTCTTAAAATTGACCACCGAATTGATGCATACACTACCCGCGCCCGTAAAATCGGAAATATTACCATTGGCCGAAATATTAACTATCTGACTAAGAGTATCCTGACAGCCCTGGCTGCTGGATGCTGTAAGCAAGACCTTATATGACCCGGCACTCACATAATTGTGGGTAGGAGAACCGGTAATATCGGGTCCGGAGCCATCTCCAAAATCCCATGTATAGCTCATTAGAGCGGGCCCAGTCGTCTGATTTGTAAAAGTTGCCGACACCGGAAGTGTACAGGTGCTGTTTACGGCAGTGGTGAAATCGGGGAAAACACCGCCGCTGAGTGTAATGGCGCCGGCCACATTCTTGACCTGTGCCTTACCATTACAGCCAAAATTATTTCTAACAGCCAGGGTAACAGGAAAACTACCTCCTGAAGTATACACATGGCTCGGATTACTTACGGTCGAATCGAGATGGCCATCTCCAAAATCCCATATATAACTTGCAATGACTGCTCCCGCTCCCGGGGTTGATGTATTCGTAAAATTGACGGTAGTTGGGAAACAGCCTGTTGTTTTATCTTCCGTGAAATCCGCCGTCGGTACCGGATAAACCGTAATGGTAACGGTTACAGGCAGGCTTGTTCCACTGGCATTTGAAGCAGTATGAGTTACGGTATAGGTTCCCGGAACCAGATATAGTGCAGCCGTGTTCGCCTGAGTACTATTAGTAGGTGTTACCTGGGCTGCTGTCCCCCCAAAATTCCATGTCCAGGCGTTCGGACTATTTGAGGAGACATCTGTAAATGAAACGGCCAGTGGTGCACAGCCTGAAAGAGGTGTTGCAGTGATGCCCGCCACGGGCACCTGTGCGAAGCCGTTAAAAACAACGGCTAACAGTAAAAAAGGTAACAAACTCAGTTTTCTGAACAACGGATAGTGTTTAAGGTTTATTTACATCATGGTTTACAAGGGGTAAGGATATTCCTTTCAGCTTACGCTTTAAGAAAACATCACTGGGTATCCGGATTTGCAGGAGATATTCAGATGCAGGAAATATCTTTTCTACGAATTGCATAACGTGGCGCGAGGTTCAAAATTGTTTTACAATCGAAACTGACTGGAATTTATTGGATTTTATCCCCCGGGTGTACTTATTAAATACTGGCTCAATCCGGCAAACAGTGTCTGAAATCAGTTCTTGTGGAGATTCAGGATATTAAATGATGAGTCTACGGGTGTTTTTGCCGCCACTGAATCCGTATAACTGTCGGTAATGGTCCAGGTATGATTCAGCAGAGTGATCGGGTAGGTGGCTGTGGGAAAATTAGAGGTTATGGATTTTGCTGATACGTTGGCCGACCAGGTCCCGTTGGTCTGCTGACCAAATCTGACCCCATACACGGTTCCATTTGCGTTGAACTGAAACAAATAGCCGGCAAAATCATTGGTTAGTGTATCTGTCTGATGCTCAATATATCCGGTAACGCGCCATTGGCCGTTGGTAACGAGGTTAACGATCGCATTTTGTTCCTGTTGTTGTATAAATTTTTTACACGAATAAGTAATCGTAAAAAAGAACAGTAACAATATAATATACAGGGTTGATTGTTTCATAGGTTTCATCTGGATAAGTACTCAAATTTCGTAAATTTTGCTGTATTTTTCAAACAAATAATCCAGAAAATACCGGACATTCAGGGTTTCTCCCGTTGCAATTTTACATATTTCCTCACTGTTCCAGATACGGCCGGATCCATGGATTCGTTGCCTCAGCCATTGTAAAAGACCCTTTGTTTCCCCTCTTTCCATTTTTTCATTTATATCGGGTTCTTCCTTTTTTGCCTGCGCAAAAAACTGGGCTGCATAAAAACTTCCCAGGCTATATGTTGGAAAATATCCAAAACTGCCATGGCTCCAGTGTACATCCTGCAGGCATCCCCTGGTATCATCGGGCACCTCCACATCCAGCCATTTTCTGTATTTCTCTTTCCAGCAGGCGGGAATATCATTTGTCTGCAAATCTCCGCTGATGAGCATTTTTTCAATTTCATAACGAATCATGACATGAAAATGATATGTGAGTTCATCCGATTCCGTTCGAATGAGTGATGGTTTTACTTTATTTATCGCTTTGTAAAACTGTTCTTCTGATATTCCGCTAAATGCTTCCGGAAATTTCTCCGTGACGAGCGGATAATTAAACTTCCAGAATGCGCGGCTTCTGCCCACATGATTTTCCCATAAGCGGGATTGGGATTCGTGTATACCGAGCGAAGCAAATTCTCCGGAAGGCAATCCATATTCTGATTCCGGCAATCCCTGTTCATATAATGCGTGCCCCGTTTCATGAATGCAGCTGAACAACATACTGCTGAAATCATTTTCATCAATTCTCGTGGTAATCCGGACGTCAAATTTGTTAAAGCTGGTACTAAAAGGATGACTTGAAATATCCTGACGTCCTGCTTCAAAATCGAATCCCAGTTCCGCGATCACCTGCATTCCAAGCCCCCATTGAATTTTCTTATCGAATGAATTAAAAAGAAAAAAATCGTCCGGAGATTTTGCCTCCTGGATTTTTTCATGCAGCCCCCGCAGTTTTGGGAGCATGTTTTCGAAAATATTATCCATCAGCCGCACAGTACAGCCTCTTTCGAACTCATCCATCAGGGCATCATAAGGATGTTCCTTATAACCAAGTATTTCTGTTTCTTCTTTTTTCAACTGAACCAGTTCAGCCAGTTCTTTTTCAAATAGAGAAAAACGGTTTTCTTTTTTTGCCAGGTTCCAGGCATTAAAACTTTTGGATACAGTTTCACTCATTTTCCGAACAAAGGCCGCGGGATATTTTTTCTGTTTAAGAAAATCTTCCCGGGTCAATGAAATATTTTTTCTTTCTATATCATTTAAATCCGTGGCGCCGTCGAGAGAATCCAATAAGGATTCCAATTTTTCTGCAGTAACCATTTCATGTGCCATTTCAGAAAGGGTGGCCACCTGCTGGGCGCGAAATCCGGATCCCCTGACAGGCATATACGTTTCCTGATCCCATTGCATCAATGCCAGTGCCGCCCTGACGTCTGCCAGTTTGCGCATATGCTGCCGGTATAGCCCATATGATGCCCTGACTCCTTCTATATTTGTCATTTTTTAAAAGTCTTAACTAAAATTCTGTTTTATTATAAAGGCAAGATAACAGAGATTTGCCCTAATTTTTACCATATGAACCGGAAACTTCTGCTCATTTTTGTGATCGCTTTTTATATTTCTCCCCTTTTCAGTTCTAGCCAGATGATTGACTCCATGATGAAAGTATATGCGGCCAGATTCCCACAGGAAAAACTCTATCTGCAATTCGACAAAAAAGCATACAACCCTGGTGAGCGTATCTGGTTCAAAGCTTATCTGTTCAGTGGATTTGATCCTTCGCCTTTCAGTAAAAATCTGTATACCGAATTGTATGACGCGAATGGCAACATGATTTTACGCAATACTTCACCTTTGGTTGAATCTACATCGGTCGGAAGCTTTGATCTTCCGTCTTCATTTGAGGGAACAAGGGTTCGTATTAAATCATATACAAGCTGGATGCTGAATTTCGATACGACATTTATTTATGTCAAGGATCTGCGCATCATCGGCAGTGCACAGGATTCAGCGATACACGGACCATCTTCACCTGTCAGCCTGTTTTTTTTTCCTGAAGGCGGCGACATGGTAGCCGGATTGGAAAATAACGTTGCGTTTAAAGCGGAGGACGGATTTGGCCAGCCAAAAAAAATATCGGGTATTTTATATGACCAGTCGGGTAAATCACTATTCAATTTCACATCGTCCCATAACGGTATGGGAAAGTTCCTGCTGGTTCCCGAAAAGCAGGATGTGTTTTATGCCGTCTGGAAGGATGAAAAAGGCATAGAGCACCGCACCGACCTGCCTGCCGTACATTCCTCCGGCATTGCTTTACGTATTCTGACCATAAAAGAGAAACTGGTTTTTTCGGTAGCCAGACCGGCGGAAAGTCAGGCCAATCAGCAGGTGATCGTGATTGCCCACATGAATCAGCAAATGGTTTACCGTGCGGTTGTAAATCTCAGAGATGTGCCCATGAGCGGGGGGAATATTCCTACAGCAGACCTGCCAACCGGTGTTATCCAGGTAACCGTTTTCGACATGAATCAAATGCCCCTGGCCGAGCGTGTTTGTTTTGTCAATAATCACGAATTCGGATTCAGCGGGAATTTGACGGTGAGTGCCAAAAGTCTTCAGAAAAGAGGAAGAAATGTAGTTGATATCGATCTGATGGATACTTCAAAGTCGAACCTTGCCATTGCTGTCACAGATGCGGAAGTGGACGGCAACCGGCCGGGCGACAATAATATTATTACGGGTTTGTTGCTTACCGGAGATTTGCATGGTTATGTGAAAGATCCTTATTATTATTTTAAGAATGAATCGGATTCATTGGTACAGCAACTCGATTTGGTGATGCTGACGCACGGATGGCGAAGATTCAAATGGGAGGACCTGGCCCAGGGGAAGGTTCCGGTCATAAAGTATCCACTTGCTAATTATATTTCTTTAAACGCCGAAGTACTCGGCGTGGTGAGTTCTAAAATTGCAAAAGATGAAAGTTTGAACGTCATCTTTCAGGGCAAGGATTCGGCGACCAATATGCTCACCGTTCCTTATCTTAATAATGGGAAATTTAGTATCTCCGGCCTGATTTTTTATGATACGGCCAAGGCCTTTTATCAATTTAATACAAACCGGAATCTGTCGAATGAGGCCGCTGTCATCTTTAAAAACGGGTTATATACCGCACCGAAGAAACTCAAACCCTTTAATATGACCATGCCGGTTTGGTCGCCGGACGATAGTTCGCTGATCAGGAAAAGCCAGCAGGTATTCGTGGAAATTGCACGGATTCATTCCCAGGACAAGAGAGTGCAGAACCTGGCCGCTGTGACCGTAAGAAGACGGGTGAAATCTGACAAAGAAAAACTGGATGAGGATTATGCGTCCGGGCTTTTCAGCGGAGGGAATTCAACCATTTTTGACCTGATGAATGAAACCTTCGGAGCCCAGGATATATTCTCATATCTGCAGGGACGGGTGGCTGGTCTGCAGGTGACGATCAATGGTCCGACTCCATCGCTCAGTTGGCGCGGATCAACACCGTCGGTTTACCTCAATGAAATGCTGACGGATCCCAGCCAGGTAAAAAATATCAATATCAATGATATCGCCATGATAAAAGTTTTTTCTCCGGGATCAGCCGGAGCGATTGGCAGCAGCGGTGGTGGCGTGATCGCCGTGTATACTAAAAAGGGCAGGGACAAGAAAGCGGATCCTTCCATTAAAGGACTGGAAATGGCGCGCATTCCCGGCTATACAGCTACCCGTGAATTCTATTCTCCGGATTATCTGATAAACCCGGAGCCGGAAACAGATGATATACGCACCACTTTATACTGGAATCCATATATTCTGGGCAGCAGCAAGGAAAAAAAATTCAGCTTTACTTTCTATAACAGTGATGTTACACACCATATCCGGATAATCCTTGAGGGAATTGACGAAAACGGGAAACTGATACATCTGGAAAAGACGATTGATTAAAATGTAAGCATGAAAATCAGCGATATCATTCATCACCTGGAAACCGTTGCCCCCGGGAATTACCAGGAAGAATATGACAACAGTGGTTTAATTGCCGGTGATATTACAAATGAATGCAGTGCTGTGCTGGTCACTCTGGATTGCACGGAAGAAATAGTGAAGGAAGCATCTGAGAAAAAATGCAATCTGATTGTTTCGCATCACCCGTTGATTTTTCGTCCCATACGCCGCATTCATCCGTCGGATGAAACCGGCAGGACGCTGATGGCCGCTATTAAATCAGATATTGCGATATATGCGATCCACACCAACCTGGATAATATCATTTCCGGGGTAAATGCAACCATTGCCGATCATCTGGGATTGATAAACCGTGAAATATTACTCCCCAGGGCCAATCAGACAACCATTGGTTCCGGATTGATCGGAGACTTAAAAAAGGCAGTTCCGGAACGGCAATTATTAAGCGATCTCAAGGACAAATTTAACATCCCCGTCATACGCCACAGTCCGCTGACCGGAAAACCGGTTTCGCGGGTCGCCCTCTGTGGTGGATCTGGTAGTTTTTTGATTTCCAGTGCTTTGCAAAAGGGCGCCGACTTCTTTATCAGTGCTGATATTAAGTATCATGCATTTTTTGAAGGGGAGAAGGAAATGGTCATAGCGGACATCGGTCATTACGAAAGTGAGCAATTTACAATCGATCTTCTATATCAGGTTATCCTCGAAAAATTTCCTAACTTTGCCGTCCTTAAATCGGGTATAGTCACAAACCCGGTCAATTATTATATCTAAACTATGGCCAACGTCAAAGAATTTTCAGTAGAAGAAAAATTAGCCTCTCTGATCAGTCTTCAGAAGATAGAATCCAAACTGGACGAATATAAAGTATTGAAAGGCGAACTTCCGATGGAAGTGAGTGACCTGGAAGATGAAATTCAGGGTTTATATGCCAGGCAAACCCGCATTGAAGAAGAAATCAATGGTATCCAGGAATTCATCAGCCAGAAGAAACAGGGCATGAAGGATTCCGAAGAGTTGATTAAGAAATACGAAAAACAGAGCGAGAACGTAAAAAACAGCCGTGAATTCGAAGCCATAAACAAGGAAATTGAAATGCAGCAGCTGGAAGTAAAACTTTCAGAAAAACATATCAAGGATGCGCAGGAAGAAGTGGCAGAAAAAGTGCTGTTACTGGAGAAAGCAAAAAAAGCCCTTTCCACCAAAGAATCGGTTCTGAAAAATAAAAAAGACGAGCTCGATAAAATCATCACAGCAACTGAAAAAGAGGAACGTCACTTTGCGAAATTATCAGCAGAGGCCCGTGAAAAAATCGAACCCCGGTTATTGCATTCTTATGACCGTATCCGGACTAATTACCGCAATGGACTGGCTGTAGTGCCGGTCGTACGCGACGCCTGCGGAGGTTGTTTCAACGCGATCCCCCCTCAGCGGCAAAGTGAAATCCGCCAGCACAAAAAAATTATTGTTTGTGAAAATTGCGGACGTATCCTGGTCGACAACGAACTGAATGATGGTGTGGACGTGAAATAACTTTTACCGGATGCATGGGTCGATTAACTTGCATCATGAACCGTCGGGCTCATCAGTTATCAGGTACCGTTTTTTTTATTTTTTTCTTATCGTTTGTACTCCCCGCGCAGGCGCAGGTTCCCTATCCCTTCGATTTCAATGCAGAATGCAGGAAGGCATACCAGGAAATCATTGAGCTTAAATTAAACACAGGTAAGCAAATTCTGGAGTCGGAAAAAAAAGCGCACCCCAATAATCTCATTCCCTATTTTCTCGATAATTACATAGATTTTTTCACTTTATTTTTTAATGAGGATCCTGCAGAGTACCGGCGAAGAAAACCTTTTCTGGAACAAAGGCTTGCCATGTTGAAGAAAGGTGATCCTGCCTCCCCGTTTTATCTTTTTACGCGTTCTGTTATCTATTTTCAATGGGCCGCCGTAGAAATCAAATTCGGAGAACGATGGGATGCTGCCTGGTCGTTCAGAAGATCTTTTCTGACGGGAAAGGAAAACCTGGTTAAGTTTCCCGGATTTCAGCCCTCCATCATGCTTCAGGGATCCATGCAGGTAGCTGCCGGTACGATCCCGCCAGGATACGAGTGGCTAAGCAGTTTATTGGGAATTCATGGAACCATCGACAACGGGATGCATAATCTCGAGGCCGTTTTGAATAGTACGGATCCTTATGCCATCATATTTCATGACGAGGCTTCATTTTATTATCTGTATCTGCAATTTTATATCCTGAACCAGCGGGATCAGGTGTTCCGTTATATTAAACAGCAAAATTGGAATACGCGGGATAATCATCTTTTTGCTTACCTCGTGGCCAACCTTTCCCTTAATAACCAGGACGCGTCCATAACGGAGCAGGTGATCAGTCAGTTAAACCGGGATCCGGGCTACCTGGATATGCCCATCTGGGATATGCAGATGGGTTATGCAAAAGCCGACCGTCTCGATAAAGAATCCATCATATATCTGGATCGTTTTCTGCTTCGGTTTAAAGGGAATTTTTATGTAAAGGATGTTTTGCAAAAAATAAGCTGGATTTATTTTCTGAATCAGGAGCCGGAAAAAGCAGAAGCGGTCCGCGTCAGGATCCTGGCCTCTCCCAACTCTGAAACAGATGCTGATAAACAGGCGGTAAAAGAAGCAGAATCGGGCCGGTGGCCCAATGAGGCACTATTAAAGGCGCGGTTGCTCGATGATGGCGGTTATTATAGCCAGGCCCTGCAAGTGTTGACAGGCAAACAGATTTCTTCATTCCCGGATATTCAGGACCGCCTGGAATACAGTTACAGGATCGGAAGGATTTATGATGCCCTCGGAAGAAAAACCGAAGCCATTACTTCCTATCAGCAAGCCCTGGCCCTGGGTCAGGACCGCAGGGAATATTATGGAGCACGTGCTGCGCTGCAGATAGGATATATTTATGAAAGTCAGGGTGACAAAAAAACAGCACTTATCTATTTCAGGAAAGTGCTGGATATGAAATCACACGATTATAAAAATGCACTTGATCAAAAGGCGAAAGCGGGTATTGAACGCTGTACGGAAGGTTAGTATTTTTGTTATATTTCAGATACATTAATATATGCTTCTTCATTTACATATACAGAATTATGCAATTATTGAAGAGATCTCAATAGACTTTTCTGACGGTCTGCAGGTAATTACAGGAGAAACCGGAGCCGGTAAATCCATCATTGCCGGCGCCTTATCCCTTGTGCTGGGAGAAAGGGCTGATACATCCATTCTTCAGCGCCGCGACCGGAAAGCCGTGGTGGAAGCCAGCTTTCGGGTAGATCATTTGAAAGAAGTGGAAAGGTTTCTTGCAGAGGAAGAACTGGACCGGGAACAGGAACTTGTTTTGCGTCGCGAGATCAGCCCCAACGGCAAATCCAGGGCATTTGTCAATGATACACCTGTTAATCTTGACCAGCTCCGGCATCTCTCCAGTATGCTGGTGGATCTTCATCAGCAATTTGATATCCTTTCATTGGGAGAAACAGGATTTCAACTGGCTGTTGTAGATGCCCTCTCATCGAATGCAAAATTGCTCAGTCAGTATCGACTCGTTTTTCTGCAATTACAAAAAGCCCGTCAGGAACTGGAGCAGCTAAAAGCGAAACAGATTGCTGCAGATAAAGAAAATGATTACAATAAATTTCTCTTCAATGAACTGGATGAAGCCGCTCTGACAGAAAATGAATTTGAAGAGGCGGACATTCTATTAAAGAGGCAAAGCCATTCAGAAGCAATCAAATCGGCTCTTACCGGAATCTACTTCCATCTGGAGACTTCGGATTTTCCGATGGTGAATCAGCTCAGATTATTTTCGCAGCAACTGGAACCATTCCGCATCTATCATGAAAAGTTTCCTGAAATACTGCAGCGATTGTCTTCTCTTCATATTGAAATGCAGGACCTCGCAGGTGAAATTGAATCGGTGAACGAACAAATTCAATTTGACGCGGCACAGATTGAAAAATTAAATGAACGAATTCATACCGGGTATAAACTTTTCAAAAAGCATCATGTGAACTCGACATCCGAACTGATCAGGCGCCGTGACGAACTCGGGAATAAATTATCAGAATCCGTCAGCATCGCGGAAAATATCCACGCCAGGGAAAAAGTAGTTGAATCACTCGTTAAAGAGGCGACAGTGATTGCCCAACAATTATCTGTAAAACGCAAAGCACAATTAGGAACGCTGGAAGAAAAAGTGAATGGCCTTCTGAAAAAAGTAGGCATGCCCAATGCCCGTATCCGTGTGGTATGCAACGCCATGGCTTTAAACGAGCAAGGCATTGACAACATAGAATTTTTATTTGATGCCAACCGGAACGATCGGTTTGAACCCCTGAAAAAAGTGGCATCCGGTGGTGAACTGAGCCGACTGATGTTATGTATCAAATCCCTGGTAGCCCAATCGATGGATATGCCGACTTTATTATTTGACGAAATTGATTCCGGTATTTCAGGGGAGGCAGCGAAGCAGGTTGGAATTATTCTGAAAGAACTTTCTGACAGGAGACAGGTTATTTGTATTACCCACCAGCCACAGATAGCCGGGAAGGGGGACACTCATTTTTATGTATTTAAAGAAGCGAAAGGCGAAACTGTTAATACAAAAATCCGTCTCCTGGAGGGAGAATCCCGGATAGTGGTTATTGCAAAGATGTTGTCAGGTGAAAAACCTACAGCTGCGGCAATTGAAAATGCGCGTGAACTGGTTAATTAATGCATATGCAGCTTTTGCGTCACTTCTCCAATCCTTTTCTCCCGGAAAAGCAAATTTCCTTTGTAAGGAAGCTGGCCATTTATTTTCTTTCCGGAATTTTTGTCACGGGTGTATGTTTTATTCTTGTTTTTGGGATGCTCTGCCTGATATTTCCCTTACCGGATAAGATAGAATATGCAACCTGCATCGTTGATGACCACGGACAGGTTGTGCATGCATTCCTTCCCAGGGACCAGCAATGGCGGATGAAACTGGATAGCAATGAACTCAGTCCTTTACTTAAGAACACCATTTTATTTAAAGAAGACAAGTATTTTTTTTATCATCCCGGGATAAATCCCTTCGCCATACTGAAGTCGCTGGCCGGAAATATTGTTCATGGTAAAATCCGTTCCGGTGCTTCCACCATTTCCATGCAGGTTGCCCGTGCGCTGGAACCCAAAAGGCGAACCTGGTTCAATAAGTTACGGGAGGTGTTTCGCGCTGAACAACTGGAATTGAAATATTCAAAACAGGAAATACTCGGGCTCTATCTCAACCTGATACCTTATGGCGGGAATATCCAGGGTGTAAAGGCAGCGTCCCTTTTTTATTTCGGAAAGAACCCGGATCATCTTTCACTGGCTGAAATAACGACCCTGTCCATTATTCCGAACCGCCCCTCGTTCCTTGTCATCGGAAAAACCAACGACCGGATCATGCATGCCAGAAACCGCTGGTTGAAAAAATTCGCGGCACAGAAATTATTTACCGTAAAGGAAATTGAAGACGCGCTGCTCGAACCACTGACAGCCACAAGGCATAGCCCGCCGGATTTTATTCCACAGTTGAGTCTTAAATTGAAAAAATCAGGCAGGGATCATATCGCAACCTGGATTGATATGAATAAACAATTCAAGTTGGAAAAACTGGTAGCCGACTATATCCAGGCCAGTCGTTTGAAAAATATTCAAAACGCAGCGGTGGTTGTAATTGATAATGAGACGCATCAGGTAGTTTCTTACATAGGGTCGGCTGATTTTCGGGACACCACGGATGGCGGGCAGGTTAATGGAGCTGCCGCTATCCGGCAACCGGGATCCACGCTGAAACCTTTGCTCTATAGCCTTTGCATGGACGAAGGCTTACTTACACCCAAACAAACCATCAACGATGTGGCGGTTAACTACCAGGGATATGCACCCGAAAACTTCGACAGAAAATTCAATGGGTCTGTGACCATGGAATTTGCACTCGAACATTCACTTAATATTCCTGCGGTACGGAGCATGCAAATGCTGGGGAAGGACCGGCTGGTGCAGGCTTTGGCGATTTGTGATTTTGAATCGATCAGGAAAGACCAGGCCAGGCTGGGCCTGTCCATGATACTTGGCGGATGTGGAGCAAATTTGGAACAGCTGACCGGGCTCTTCAGCATTTTTGCCAATCAGGGACTTTATTACAAGCCTTCTTTTCAGCAAAATGATCTCTCGCCCAAACCGCAACGGGTTTTAAGCGCATCTTCCACCTTTATGATTAATGAGATTCTCTCCAACGTAAACCGGCCGGATTTTCCGCTCAACTGGCAAAGCACCACGCACCTTCCAAAAATTGCATGGAAAACGGGTACTTCCTATGGAAGAAGGGATGCCTGGAGCATTGGATACAACCGGCATTATACCATTGGTGTCTGGTGCGGGAATTTTTCAGCGCGCGGCGTACCCGGTCTAAGTGGGGCAAATACCGCAACGCCCCTGCTATTTAAAATTTTCAATAGCATCGATTATGATGCCGATGAGCAGTGGTTCACAAAACCAGCTTCTCTGGATACGCGGATGGTTTGCGCGGAAACCGGTCTGCTTCCGGGACCGCACTGCGATCACCTGATTACAGGATATTTTATTCCCGGGGTTTCCCCGGCAAAAACCTGTTCTCATTTACAGGAAGTCATTCTTTCTGCAGACGAAAAAATATCTTACTGCCGTAGTTGTATGCCGTTGAATGGGTATAAGAAAAAATTATTCAGGATCATACCTCCCGAGATGCAGAGATATTATGCGGAGAACAATATTGTTTACCAGAAATTACCTCCCCACAATCCGGCATGCGAAAAAATATTCCTGGAAGATGGCCCGGTCATCACTTCTCTTTCATCGGGATTTGAATACCTGATAAGCAGGAAAGACCCGGAACCATTGCAACTGAGTTGTCATAACAGCAATGACGTGAGCAGGATTTACTGGTATATCAACAACAGATTTTATAAAGCCGCAACAGCAGGTTCCAAACAATTTTTTATACCGGACGAAGGTCCGGTGAAAATCTCCTGTACAGACGATAAGGGTCGAAACCGTGACATCTGGATCAAGGTCAGGTATGTAGTTCTATAAAAACTAATCTGCTTTGTTTACACTTCCGGCACCCGAAATCTGTTGCGATACCGAGGCGTTCCCTTTGTAACTGATATTGCCGGCACCACTTACTTCTGCCGTGAGCTTAACACTTGCATAAACCTGGGCGCTTCCCGCTCCTGAAATATCTACCGATGTATTTTCTGTCAGCAGTTCATAGCAATGAGCATGACCTGCCCCGGTTAAATTGATTTCCAGGTCCCTGGCCTGGCCTTTGAGATTAATTGAACCCGATCCGGAAATGCCCGCTATAATTTTTGGTGCATCCACTTCCATTTTGATATCCCCGGCACCACTGGCTTCCAGAGAAAGTTCTTCCGTACTCGTAATCCTGGTCTGCCCTATAATATCGCTGGAGCCCGAAACCTCTATGCTTTTATAGGTGGGTGAAGTGACATACACTTTGAGATCGCCGGACGGGATCAGGTTTACACCCTCCTTTGTTTTTATAGTGATCCGTTCTCCTTCCTGAATGACTTCAATATAAGTGAGGATATTCTCATCCCCTTCGAGTCTGACCGGTTTCAGGTCTCCCTGTATGACAATCAGTTGAATATTCCCGGCAGCTTCTACTTCCCTGAAAGATGACACAGCTCTTTCTTCTGTTTTGATTACACCGTTTCCACGTATGCGTTTTCCCATAAACCGGCAGGACCCCAGTCCTATAAATGCTATCAGAGCAAGAAAATAGTATTTTCTCATGATTGGTTTTTAAACTGAAAAGATCGGTTTTTATGCCGATCAGACAAAAAAAAGGCCATCCTTTCTTTATCTTTGCGGCTCATGAATGAAAAGATTCTAATCCTCGATTTTGGTTCCCAATACACCCAGCTGATAGCCCGTTCTGTTCGTGAAGCCAATGTCTATTGCGAAATCATTCCCTATCATAAAAAAATTGAACCGGATCCTTTCCTGAAGGGTGTTATTTTATCCGGATCCCCATTTTCGGTAAATGATCCACAGGCGCCCGAGGTAAACGTAAAAGCTATCCATCAGATAATACCGATACTCGGAATTTGTTATGGGGCACAGCTGACTGCCAGGGAATTTGGCGGCCGGGTGGCAAATAGCAGCAAAAGGGAATATGGCCGGGCATTATTGAGCAAAACAAAAGACGATGTGATACTGCATGGCGTAAGTGACTTATCACAGGTATGGATGAGCCATGCTGATACGATACTGGAGCTGCCCGCAGGTTTCGATGTGCTGGCGACCACAGATTCGATTCCATATGCCGCTTTCAGAAATAATGGCGAAGGGTATCCATTGTACTGTTTACAATTTCATCCGGAAGTATATCATTCCATTGAAGGGAAGAAGATTATCCGAAATTTCCTCGTAGATGTTTGTGGCTGCAAACAGGATTGGACAGCGGCCCATTTCATCAGTGATACGGTGGCCGCGCTTAAAAAATCCATTGGCGATAAAAAGGTAATTATGGCCCTGAGTGGCGGGGTGGATTCCACCGTAGCCGCCACATTGATTCATCAGGCGATTGGGAAAAGACTCTATGGTTTTTTTGTTGATAATGGTGTTCTCCGCAAGGATGAATTTGAACAG
>JABDFX010000018.1 GCA_013286315.1 Bacteroidota bacterium
TATTATTTTATAAGTAATAACGGAAATATTCTAAATCCGGACATGATCACGGATTCCCTTAAAGTAATTACAGGTCAGTTAAGATAATTGTAAATTGTCAATTGTTAATTGTCAATTAGGGTGCCTTAGCCTCAGCCTTCGCCTCCTGCCTCCTGCATCCAGCCTCCTGCATCCAGCCTCCTGCATCCAGCCTCCTGCATCCAGCCTCCTGCATCCAGCCTCCTGCATCCAGCCTCCTGCATCCAGCCTTACTCTGCCTTCAAACTCTTTACCGGATTTGCCATTGCAGCCTTTATACTCTGAAAACTGACCGTCATGATTGTTATAATGATCGCGGAAATACCGGCGAGGGCAAATACCCACCAGGATATGTCTGTGCGATAGGAATAGTTTTGCAGCCATTGATGCATGAAATAATAAGAGACTGGTATAACTATGACCATGGCGATCATCACCAACACCACAAAATCCTTTGATAACAATTTCCACACAGAGAAAACGGATGCCCCCAATACTTTTCGCACGCCGATTTCTTTGGTTCGCTGTTCGGCTACATAAGACGCGAGACCGAATAATCCGAGACAGCTGATGAAAATGGCCAGTACGGCGAAAAATCCGGAGAGTTGACCGATACGCGTTTCGGCGGCGAATTTGGCGGCAAATTCACTGTCGGCAAATTTATAATCGAAGGGAGCGGAGGGAATGATCTTTTTGAAAATGGATTCGATTTTTGCGATGGATTCCGCTGCACTTTTACGGGGATTCAGTTTGAGATCCATCCAGTTCACATTTTCATAATCCATGAAATAGAATGTGGGGTTCACCGGATCGTAGGGTGATTGCATAATCATGTCCTTGATCACACCGATCACAATTAGGTTTTTACCCGGCCTGGCCGTCCACGTGACGATTTTACCAAGCGGATCTTTTAAATTCATAAATTTTACAGCTGCTTCATTGATCACGATGGCATTGGAGTCTGTTGTAAACGCCCTGGAGAAATCCCTGCCCTGTATGAATTGCCAGCCCACCGTCTTTCCAAAATCATGTGTAACCCAGATATTATCAAAGGCGCCGTTCACCGAAGGATCCTTCCCCTGCCAGCTGAATCCGTCGTTATTGGAATAAACTTCGGTAACAGGACTGGAAGATTCTGCAAAATTTGTAATAGCCCCGGCTCTCTCCATTTCGTTTTTCAGCAGATCAAACTTGCCATAAAATTCCGGCGATTTCATGCGGATCATCATGAGTCCATTCCGGTTATAACCAATGGGCCTGTTCCTTGTGTACTGAATCTGATTGTAAACGATGACTGTTCCTATGATCAATGCAATTGAAATGGTGAATTGAACAACTACCAGTACTTTACGCGGAACTGATGCCAGCCGGCCGGTTCTGAATGCGCCCTTGAGTACTTTCACCGGTTCAAAAGATGACAAATAAAGCGCAGGATAACTTCCGGCGACCGCAGTCGTAAAAATTGTGAAAGCCAGACAAAATATCCAGAACCAGATATTCGTCCAGGGAATAAACATTTCTTTGCTGGCCATATGATTGAACCAGGGCAGGAAAAGTTTTGCCAGTAATAGTGAAAGTCCGAATGAGCATAAAACGACCAGCAGGGATTCAGTATAAAACTGACTAACCAGATTTTTTCTCAGCGACCCGATGGCCTTTCTGATACCGACTTCCCTGGCTCTTTTTTCAGACCTGGCGGTGCTTAGGTTCATAAAATTGATACAGGCAAGCAGCAATATAAAAACACCGATGATACCGAATAGTCTTACATATTCAATCAGTCCGCCGGTTTGAATTCCGTTTTCCCATTGCATCCGGAGATGCCAGTCTTTCATCGGTGCGAGAAAAAGTTTTGTCTTGTAGTGCTTGTCTTCCGGAATATCCCGGATGAATTTTGCATCAGCGATATTCTTATCCACTGTAGCGAAATTTGTATGATCGGCGATTTGCACGAACAGCTGGAATGAGCTGTTTTCCCATCGGTCTTCGGTCCATTTGATCCATGTTTCAGAAGTGACATACAAGTCCCAGGGCGAAATAAAATCGAGATCACCAAATTCTGAATTGTGTACGAAGTCCTTATAAACACCCGTAACCTTCACATCGAGTTTGCTATCGATACGCATGAGTTTATTCAGGGGATCGGCATCTCCAAACATCGCTTTGGCCGTTGATTCGGAAAGTATGATCGAATGTGGATCTTTTAAAGCGTCACGGGTGCCTGCCAGCATTTGCAGCGTGAACATATGCGGCGCTTCGGCCTGCATATAAATTCCTCTCTTCGAAAGATTTTTGCCGCCGGAAGAAATGATATGATCTCCGGTCCAAGAGGAGCTGATCACGTATTTGAAATTATTTCCGTAGCGGTTTCTCAGTTCCGGGGCCAGCGGTTCGGGCATGGCATTATATGTATGGATCTTTCCGTTCGATTCCTGGTTTTGCATCATCAGGCCGATGCGGTCGTAGTTTTCAAAGCTTTTATTGTAGGAGATTTCATCCCAGATCCAGAGACCGATCAGCATGGCGACCGCCATTCCGATCGCCAGTCCACTGATATTTATAAAAGAAGAGGTTTTGTTTTTCAGCAGATTTCGATATGCAATCTTGAAATAGCTTCTAATCACGCTTTAGTTATTAGTTATTAGTTATTAACTCACTGGATAAGGCGACCTAAACTGTGCCGGATTTGGATATCATTGTAAATCAGTCAACTGCTTCCTGAAACAGCAATCTGTTTTAATAAAATCGTACGGTTTTTGTCACGAAACCGGACAGTCCGGGTTTTGTTTCCTGAATTAATAATCTGATTTGTATGAAGTTAACGTGATGGCACTCAGTTTGACTCTTTGTGCTGTGAGTTAATAACTAATAATTAATAATTAATAATTGTTCAAGAACTATTTCAAAATAGCGCTTCGCAGTCTCTGGAAGCATAAAGCATTTTCTTTAATCAATATTCTGGGACTTGCAGTCGGTATGACGGCCTGCTTCCTGATATTTTTATACGTGCGCTTTGAAACGAGTTTTGATAATTTTCATTCGAAAGCCGGTCGTATCTACCGGGTTGTTTCTGAAGTCAGAACGCCCACCGAGACCATCAAAATCGGCCTGACGACGACGCCCGTCGCCGTCAATATGAAACGGGATTTTCCGGAAGTGGAAGAAGCCGTGCGACTGGGAAGAGATGGCTTGCTGGTGCGGAAAGGGGATACCAAGTTTCAGGAGACAAATACTGTGCTGGCGGATTCCGGTCTTTTTAAGATTTTTGATTTCCCGCTGATCGAGGGTAACCGGAATACCGCGCTGAAGGAACCGATGAGTGTTATTCTATCACAAAGCGCGGCAAAAAAATATTTTGGAAATGGTAAGGCTTACGGACAGCATCTTTTACTTACCGGCGCCGCCATCAATTCCACGGTGACCGGAATCATGAAAGATATTCCACGGAATTCACAGATCCAGGCAGACATGATCGTGTCGCTGTCTTCGTTTCAGGCTATTTATGGTCGCCCGATCAGCGACAGCGAATGGACCAATCATAACTACTATACATATATTTTACTGGCACCGCATGCGGATGCAAAAGCACTGGAGGCCAAACTTCCGGCATTTCAGGAATTGCATCATGGAGCAGAAGCGAAAAAATTGCAGATGCAGGACTATCTGAGCCTGGAACCTCTTCGCTATGTGTACCTGAGATCCAAACTCGATGGATTTGTAACGGGAAGTATTACCAATGTGTACATATTTTCCATCATTGCGATATTTATTCTTTGTATAGCCTGTATCAATTTTATCAATCTGACAACTGCCCGAAGCGTAGAACGCGCAAAAGAAGTGGGCATAAGGAAAGTCATTGGTGCGGTCAGGTCCCAGCTGGTCGGACAATTCATCGGCGAATCAATTATTATCAGTTTACTGGCATTTGTATTTGCCGTATTTCTGAGTTCTCTTCTGCTGCCTTTATTTAATCAGGTGGCCGGAAATCAGATCAGTGAAAGTATTTTCAGAAACCCCACTGATGTTGTTGGACTTTTTTGTCTGTCTTTGCTTGCCGGATTCCTGGCAGGCACTTATCCATCGCTTGTATTGTCTTCTTTTAAACCGGTGGTCGTTTTGAAAGGAAGGTTTTCAAGCGGTACAAAGGGCATGATTTTAAGAAAGGGGTTGGTGGTTTTCCAATTTGCCATTTCGATCATTCTGATTGTGGGAACTCTGGTTGTTTATGCACAGTTGAGTTATATGCGGAAGCAGGACCTTGGGTTTTCGAAAGACCAGACGATGGTGATCTTCACCAATTTTGATAAAAACAAGGAAGCTTTCAAACAATCACTTTCTATGATTCCCGGTGTGATGTCGAGTACTTTTTCTTCCGGTGTGCCGGGCGGCGATCATAATTCTGCCTATACACAGATTGAAAATAAGAAGGGTGAAATGCAAAAGACAAACCTTGACGGATATTTTGTGGACTTTGATTTTATAAAGCAATATGGATTTAAGATTGTCGCGGGTCGTCCCTTATCAAGAGAATTCAGAACGGATAGTTCGAAGGCCATGCTCATCAACGAAACGGCGGCAAAAATGCTGGGTTATCAAACGCCGCAGGAAGCGGTCGGTCGTAATTTTGATCAGTGGGGCAGGCAGGGAAAGATCATCGGTGTGCTGAAGGATTTTAATTACGAATCATTACAACAGAATATCAAACCCTTCACGATGCGGTTTGAATCATGGGGGTTCGGCACCATTTCAATCAAGATTTCATCTACGATGATGCCGGAAACAATCAAAGCCATTAGTGATAAATGGGCACAGACCATACCCAACCGCCCATTTGAATATAATTTCCTGGATCAGCAATTTGATCAGAAATACCGGGCGGAAGATAAATTTGGAAATTTATTTTTCAACTTTGCTGTATTGGCTATATTCATATCATGTCTTGGACTACTGGGGCTTGCCTCCTATAGTACGATTCAGCGTACAAGAGAAATCGGTGTCCGGAAAGTGCTGGGTGCAAGCGTTTCGAACATAGTAAATTTGTTGTCTGTAGATTTTATCAAACTGGTATTGATTGCTTTTGTGATAGCGGCACCCATCGGATTATTGGGCATGAATAAATGGCTACAGGATTTTGCCTATCATATTCATATTTCCTGGTGGGTGTTTGCTGTGGCGGGCATGATTTCGATTGCTATCGCTTTTTTAACGATCAGTTTCCAGGCGATCAGGGCAGCGGTTGCGAATCCGGTCACCAGCTTACGGTCGGAGTAAAGCAGGATGCAGGATGCAGGATGCAGGATGCTGGACGCGAGAGGCAGTCGTTAATAATTAATAATTAACAATTAATAAGTCGTGTTCAAAAATTACCTGAAAACATCGCTGCGCGCTTTGCTAAAGAACAAAACATATAGTTTTCTGAACATCTTTGGCCTGGCGATCGGCATCGCCTGTGCCGGACTGATATTTTTATGGGTGGAAGATGAACTGCATTTCGACCAGTTTAATGTTAAGAAAGACAGGTTATACTTTGCACGTGTAAATTCGTTTTTGAATTCGGGTGTGTTCACGCACGGATCAACACCTGGCGTTATGGCTCCCGCCATACAGGCAGAAATTCCGGGTATCGCCAATACCTGCCGCGCGTCTGAAAATGACACCAGGCTCTTATTTTCTATAAATAACAAACCAGTGTATGCATCGGGAAAATATGTAGAGCCCTCTCTGTTTAACATGTTCACATTACCTTTTGTGCAGGGCAATCCAAAAACCGCCTTTGCACAATTATATTCTCTGGTGATCACGGAGAAAACGGCGAAGAAGTTTTTTGGTAATGAGAAAAACGTGATCGGGAAAACGGTGCGTGTCGACAACAAACAGGATTATGTGATCACCGGGGTGCTGAAAGATATCCCGGAAAATTCTTCTCTGAGATTTGAATGGGTGGCGCCTTTTCAAATCTGGTATCAGCAGAGTCCCTGGGCATATGAATGGGGGAATAATTGCTTAAGCACTTATGTTGAATTAAAGCCGGGAGCCAGTCTGGATGCCATCAACAAACAACTCTTCAATTTTGTACAAAAAAGAGCACCTACGTCTACGGGACATGTCGTGCTGTTTGGTATGAATAACTGGCAACTATATGGTGACTTTGAGAATGGTAAACCCACGGGTAGTGGTCAGATCGTTTATGTTCGGCTGTTTGGTATGATCGCCTGGATCATTTTGTTTATTGCCTGTATCAATTTTATGAATCTGGCCACGGCGCGGAGCGAGAAACGTGCCAGGGAAGTGGGTGTACGTAAAGTGATGGGTGCCGGAAGAAGAAAACTGATCGCTCAATTTATTGGCGAAGCTTTGTTTATGGCATTGCTGTCGGCCATTGTGGCAATTGTGATTATAGCAGCTTCATTGGGAGCATTTAATTTGCTTGTTCAGAAAAACCTGTCGCTGGAATTGAACAACCCGGTGCATTGGGTGGCTTTACTAATGATCACGTGCATTTGCGGTGTTGTTGCAGGCAGTTATCCATCGTTGTACCTGTCATCGTTCAATCCCGTGTTTGTATTAAAAGGAATCAAAGTGAAAAGCGGCAGCGCTTTGTGGATCAGAAAAGGGCTGGTGGTGACTCAGTTCACCGTTTCCATCGTATTGATCATTGCCACGATTATTATTTTTCAACAGATACAACATATTAAAGACAGAAACCTGGGATTTAACCGGAACGGTCTGCTCGAGTTGAGTATGCAGGGTGATATGAATAAACATTACGAATCCATCAAACAGGATCTGATGCAAACGGGACTTGTTCAGTATGCGGGATTGGCAGATCATCCAACCATTTATGGAGGAAATAATACGGATGGCCTTGCCTGGCAGGGAAAAGCGCCCGGCAGTAAAATTCTGATTTCGTGGAGAAGCGTGGACCCTGATTTTTTCTCTACGATGGATTTGAAGGTAATTGAAGGAAGAAATTTCTATGTGACGGACACGTTGAATTATGATAATAAATCTTTGCATGCCAGTGCGATCATTACCGAGTCCCTGGCAAAACTCCTCGGACAGGGAACAGCGATCGGCAAAACCATTTATGATGAGAACGATACCCTGCTTCATGCAACGGTGGTGGGTGTGGTGAATGATTATGTATATGGAAATATGTATGGCAAACCCGATCCGGTGATTTTTTTCTGTACGGCGCCGAGATTTGAGAACACCCTATACCTGAGGACCAAAGCAGGAACGAACGCAGAACATTTATTAACAGGTATTAAAGCAGTGATGAAGAAAGACAATCCGGCCTATCCGTTCGAATATCGTTTTGTGGATGATCAGTTTAATGACATGTTTCAGTCAGAAATGCTGATGAGCAAACTGTCGCGTGTATTTGCGGCACTGACGATCCTGATTTCCTGTTTGGGTTTATTTGGTCTGGCAGCATATACGGCAGAGCGAAGGATTAAAGAGATTGGCATTCGTAAAGTGTTGGGTGCAACGGTAGTGAGTCTGGCTGGTTTGTTATCTATTGAATTTTTAAAACTGATATTGTTTTCCCTGCTGCTGGCATTTCCGCTGGCCTGGCTGGCGATGCATAAATGGTTGCAGAATTATGCCTATCGTGTCAATATCCATTGGTGGGTTTTTATCATGGCGGGCGTTGCAGCTATTCTGATCGCTATTATAACCGTCAGTTTTCAGGCGATCAGGGCAGCGGTTTCGAATCCGGTTAAAAATTTACGGACTGAATAGACGGAAGGTGGGAGGCGGGAGGCAGGACGCAGGACGCATGACGCAGGAAGCAGGACGCCAGAAGAATTTTCCTGCTTCCAGCGTCATGCGTCCTGCCTCCTGCGTCCAGCCTTATTCCGTTTTTAAACTTTTCGTCGGGTTCATCAGTGCTGCCGTGATACTTTGGTAGCTCACGGTTAACAAAGTTATCAGAATGGCGCCTGCGCCTGCTGCCCCAAATACCCACCAGGGCATTGACGTACGATATTCATAATGCTGTAGCCATTGCCCCATAAAATAATAGGCCACCGGAGTAGCAATACATAATGAAATAATGACCAGGTTAATAAAATCCCTGCTCAGTAATCGCCATAGACTAAAGACAGATGCACCGAGTACTTTTCGAACGCCGATTTCCTTGATGCGTTGTTCGGCGGTAAATGTGGCCATTCCGAATAAGCCCAGGCAACTGATAAAGATGGCCAGTACTGCGAACAGACTGGCGAGTTTACCTATGCGTTCCTCGTCACTGAATTTTTTTGCATACGCTTCATCCGCAAACTGATAGGAGAAGGGAACGGAAGGACTATATGATTTACATACTGCCTCAATTTTTTGGATGGCATCATGCGCGCTGATATGGGGATTGATTCTGATAATCACATAGGAAAAATCTTCGTGGGTAATGTAATAAATAGTCTGTTTTGCCGGTTCATAAGGCGATTGCATCACCATATCCTTTACAACACCAATTACGTGATAGTCCTTTCTCCCAACCCGGATATTTTCTCCTACCGGATTTTTAAGACCCATATATTTGACGGCGGCTTCATTGATGATCAATGCGGAAGAATCTGTCAGATATTGATTTGAAAAATCTCTGCCATCGGTAAATTGCCAGCCGACCGTTTTTCCATAATCAGTAGTTACACGGATATTGCCAAAATCATCTGTCATAGCGGGATCCTTTCCCTTCCATTGTAATCCGCTCCGGTTATTCTCGATGCCGGTGGTCGGGCTTGAAGACTGAGCCATATACGTTACTGCTCCGGCACTTTTCAGATCCGCACTCACCGCATCGAAATGGTCGTGCAGGTCGTTCGTCTGCATTCCAATATAAAGCAACCCGTTTCTGTTATATCCAACGGGACGATTCCTGGCAAACTGGATTTGATTGAAAACAACAATAGTACCGACGATCAGAACGACGGAGACGGTGAATTGCAACACGACCAATGCTTTTCTTGGTATGGCGGCAAGTTTCCCCGCTTTGAAAACACCCTTCAATACTTTGACCGGTCTGAAAGAAGAAAGATATAGTGCCGGATAACTTCCAACGATCAGCGCAGTAAATAATGTGAATCCTGTGCATAGGATCCAGAACAAACCATTGCTCCAGAGAATGGTCATTTGCTTATCGGCTAATTGATTAAAAGATGGCAATATCAGCCAGACCAGCAGCAGTGAAAATGCAAAAGCGAAGAGAGTGGTCAGCAGGGATTCACAATAAAACTGAATGATCAGTTGCGATCTCAGTGAACCGACCGCTTTACGGATGCCTACTTCTTTTGCCCGCTTCTCACTGCGGGCCGTGCTCAGATTCATAAAATTAATACAGGCCAGCAACAATACGAATATTCCTATGATTCCGAACATCCATACATATTGTATCGCACCACCGGTATTCACACCATTTTTAAATTCGCTGTACAATCTCCATTTACTCATCGGCTGCAGAAAAATCGCCGGTTTAAAACGTGCATCCTCCTTGCCTGAATGGTCCAGCACTATATTTTTTATTTTTTCCGTAACCCTGTTCATATCCGCATGATCTGCCATCTGAACATACATCTGCCAGCTGTCATCGCCCCAGTCTGAAAGAACACGTTCGGGTATGAATGTTTTCAAATAATAATCCCAGGGTGCGAGGAAACTCAGGTCGTGTAAACTTGAATTGGAGGGTATGTCCTCATACACACCGGTCACCTTAAAATTGTTTTTATTATCGAGCATGATCGTTTTGCCCGTTGGATCTGCGTCACCAAAAAGAGCCTTTCCTACGGATCGCGAAATCAGGATCGATGCCGGATCCTGTAAGCCATTGCGACTTCCTTTCAGCATCTGAAGAGAAAAAATTTCCGGACCTTCTTTATCCATGAAAGTGCCCTTGAAGGATAATTTTTTTTCGTCAACCGTCAGAATATGTGAATCCGTCCATGATACCATGGCGATATGTTTGAAATCACTGCCATAACTTTTTCTGATGGCTGCATCCAGTGCGATGGGGATGGCCACAAACGTCGACGTATTGTCATTAAAATTCTGATCCAGCATCACCTGGGCGACCCGGTCGTAGTGCTGATGATATTTGTTGAAGGAAAGTTCATTCCAGATCCATAACCCGATCAGTATGGCTACGGTCATTCCGACAGACAATCCTGCAATATTGATAAAAGAATGCGCTTTGTTTTTGCGTAAATTTCTGAGAGCCGTGATTAGATAGTTTTTGATCATAGCTTTTTGGTTGGCGGTTGGCGGTTGGTGGTTGACGGTTGACGGTTGACGGTTGGCGGTTGGCGGTTGGCGGTTGACGGTTGACGGTTGACGGTTAGCGGATGGCGGAAATTCTTTGACTCAATACTTCCATCCCGCATGTGCGGGACAGTCTTCCAGACTTTCATTCTTGCTTCAAACTTTTTGTCGGATTCGCAACTGCGGCTTTTACCGCCTGGAAGCTCACTGTGAAGAAAGCGATCAATATGGCGATGAGTCCGGCCAGCGCGAACATCCACCAGGTGACGGGCACCCGGTAGTTGAAACCCTCCAGCCATTTGTTCATGGCCCACCAGGCAAGTGGTGTAGCGATCACAATGGAAACCAGCACCAGTTTTAGGAAATCTTTCGACAAAAGAGCAACTATCCCCGAAATACTTGCTCCCAATACTTTCCGGATTCCGATTTCCTTGCTGCGCTGTTCGGCGCTGAATGATGCGAGTCCGAAAAGACCCAAACAGGAGATCAGGATCGCCATCAACGTAAACGAATTGATAATATTTCCCAGCGTGACTTCCGCTTCGTATTGTTTTTGCACCACATCATCCATAAACATAAATTCAAACGGGATGCCTGGCAAATGCTGGTTCCAGATAGATTTCATTTTTGACAACAAGGATGAATAGTTACTGCTATTCGCTGCAACCACCAGGATATCCATTCTCTTCCAGTCATTTTGATATTCAAAAAAGAAGGGTTTGACATCGATATGCAGTGAACTGTAATTAAAGTCTTTCATCACGCCAACCACCTCTACAAAGGTTACCGGGTCAGGTGCATATTGTGTATAGAGCCGGGTGCCCGGTGCGGTTTCCGGCTTAAGCCCCAACCTTCGGCAAAGGGTCTCATTGATGAGCACACGACCCGTATCATTCCGACGAAAATCACGGCCGGAAATAATTTGAATGCCATTGGTATGCAGGAAATGTTCATCGGTTGCAATATTCTGTGCGTCGATGGATGTGGCCATATTGCCTCCAGGTGGATATACACCATGATCACGCATCACCAGGGTTCCGAGGTAAAGATTGGAAGTGCTTGCATCTTTTACTTCAGGAAGTTTCAGCAGATCATCTTTCAGTGACGCCATCTTGCTTTGGGTTTCTTCTGTATAAAAATCAAAAATGAGTTTCTGATTTTTGTCAAATCCCAAATCCTTGTTTTTGATATAATTGAGCTGACTATAAATGATGATGATGCTCGTGATAAGAACGATGGAAAGTACGAACTGGAAAACCACCAGCGAACGGCGAATGGCGGTAGCCGAAATCTGATTAGTAAAATTTCCTTTGATTACTTTCACCGCCTGAAAAGCAGAAAGATAGAATGCGGGGTAACTACCAGCGAGTAGTCCGGTTAAAATAACCAGTCCAAAGAGGAAAAGCCAGAGACGATAATTGGAAAAAAGTGAAAGTCGGATATCTGCCTGCGTGATCTGATTCAACAGTGGCATGGCTAGCATCAGCAGCGGTACCGCTATCAGAATTCCTATCAGAGACAATATGATGGATTCTGTAAGGAATTGCCTGATCAATGCCTGCTTGCCAGCACCGATCACTTTTCGGACTCCAACTTCCTTTGCGCGTTTCGATGCACGGGCTGTGGAGAGATTCATGAAGTTGATACAGGCAATCACCTGTATCATTACAGCGATCAGGATCAGGATATACAAAAAGGAACTGCTTGTCGTTTTGCTGATCTCCACTTCATAACCTCCAGTCGTGTGTACAGAATGCAAGGGCTGGATATGTAAGGCTTTCTTCATTCCCATTTCACGCATCTGGTCGCCGCCATATTTCAGGAGGAAAGCCGGTAATTTTTTTTCCAGGTCCGCAGCATTTGCATCCGGACGGATTTTAATATAGCTATAAGTGAAATTATTACCTGCAAAAAAATGATTATCGATCACGTAACCACCGATGCCTCCGCTGTTCATGGTGATAAACATGTTGGCCTCGATCTGCGTTCTGCCCAGACTTTCATTCACTACAGCAGTTACTTTAAAATCCGTTTTACCATAACCATTGTGCAGGGTGATCGTTTTCCCAACGGGGTCATCATTTCCAAAAAATTTGTTCGCAACTGACTGCTGAAGTACGATGGAGTAAGGCTCTTTAAGAGTCGTCGCAGGATTGCCATAAACAAAATGGTAATTGAACACATTAAAGAAAGTGGAGTCAACAAAAAATGCGTTCTCCTCGTAAAACGATTTTTCTTTGTACGTCATGAGGTGTTTTACAACACCAAGTGTAGGTACCACGCGGACAAACTGGATCACTTCTCCAAAATCTTTTTTCAAAGTGGGAGCGATCGGAGGCGAACAAGTTGCGTTGTGATGCCTGTCGCCCGCAAGTTCCAAATCGCAAGTGATACGATAGATGTTCTTCGCATCCCGATGATGCAGGTCGTAACTGTACTGATCCGCGACGTACAGAATGATATACACACAACAAAGTGTGCCCAATGCCAGTCCGAAGATGTTGATGAAGCTATAGGTTTTGTTTTTTGATAAAAACCGCAGAGAAGTCTTCAGGTAGTTTTTGAACACGTTGATATTTTTTATGGTTGACGGTTGACGGTTGACGGTTGACGGTTGACAGGAAAACATTAAGCTTTACGCTTAAAATCGTTCAATTAAAATGCCGGGTTGTAAAGTCTTATTTATGAAGGAATTGAATTTGAGCCATTATTACGAAGATGTTCGGAATCGGACAAAAAGTGTTCGTCGGCTCAATTTGTCTTTGGGATGCTGTAAGAAATATCCAGGTTCACAAAAGGATAATAGATTGCAAAAATCAAGCGCTAACCGTCTTTTCTGAGGATTTTAGAATGAACGGGCGTTCAGCTCTAACCTTCCTGGCCTTGCGTCTCAGATACTTTGTATGAATGATTTCGCTCATGGTTTTATCCTGCAGTTTACTTTCGAGCCATGAAATGATATCGAGATAGGCGAAGGAGCGGGTTTCGATATGATTATATTCCAGGTGTTTAATTTTACTCAGCAATTTTTCCAGTTCAGGCTTGATTTCCCTTCTTGAAATCTGGAAGCTTTTTCTCAAAAATTTAAACATCTCTTCTTCTACCACCGTCAGGTTTTTCATTTTCGCCATGAACCGGTAAACGGATTTTGTCAGCGATTCCATCAGTTCATAATTCCCGAGTTCATAATGCGCCAGCAAATGCACCAGTCGTGCATAACATTGAAGATCGTACCGGAGATCAATATGATCATTTATAATTGACTGCAGGTAGTCGATTGACCGGCTGTAATCACCGCTTCCGAAATATAAAGTGGCGATTTTATAATTGAAAACCAGCGTACGATGATGATCAATATAAATTGCATATTCAACCAGCTTTTTTGAAATATCAGGAACCAGCTCCAGCCCCTCTTTGAATGTTCCGGTCATCAGGTGCCAGTTGATTTTCGCCAGGTGAATGTATACCCAGGTATGTATCCTGAAATTATCATGATGTTGCCCCTCTGGCGTATTATAGTATGCTTCAAATTTCTTCAGGATCACTTCGAATTTGCTGAAATGCCGCAGATCAAAAAGGGCATTGAGCAAATTATGCATGCCTTTTACGTAGTGACCCGTTTCTACCGTAATCATCAACGGTTCCTTTTCGAAAAGATCGATCCATTTCTGTGCATACCGGTAATACATGATGAAGTCCTGCCGGATAAATGCAAACCAGCTATAGCTCTGATAGAGATAAAGTTTCTCATAAAAATCGTCCAGATGTGACGTATCGGGGAGCGTATTCTGTTTGAAAAAATCCCGTAGCCTTTTTTCATCCGCTTCATTGCGTGCGTGCCCAAACTCCACATACCAGCGATAGAGTAATAAGGCCAGGTTGGAAAGGCGCGTCACGCGATCTATATGTTCACTGATTCCCCTTGCCTCACGCGTAAGTTGTTCTGTCTTTTCCAGCGAGGTTCTCGTGATATGAAGTGTCTCGATTTTCTTTTCAAGAGAAATCAGCTGCGCAAGAAAATTCAGTTTATTATTTGCCTTGGCGATTTCTTTTGCTCTTTCAAGAATCTTCAGTGCCTGATGTTTCAATCCTTTATTGTACAGCAGCCGCGCATTGTCCATATGCTCGCTCAATTGCAGATCTGTATTTTCTGTTGTTTTGAGCAGACGAAGACTGGCAAGTAATTGTTTGTAGAGATGCGTTTTTAGATTAGATAACTGCGATTTGGTGAAAGGAAGTTTCTTTAGCAGGAGTTTTTCGTCATAGTCCTGCATCTTATCGAGCGCATCAAATAGTTGAACAATTTTCAGGTCCTCATTTCCGGAACTCCTCTTAATATAGAGCTTGAAATGCCTTTTTTCGGATTTTTCCAGTGAACAAATTAATTGAAATAATATATCGGTTGAACGGTTGGCCATCATTGATAAATTTTGCTGAAACTGTGTCCAGGCAACACTTCCACGAAAAGATACACAGTTTTGACATGATTAAAACACCTATAAGATGGTTTGAAATGAATCCCACACACCCTTAATTTTGTAAAAGCAATTAAGAAAAGAATACAGCAGGCAATCGTTAGGAAGTAAATCGTTAGAGGTCAAGAGGAACAAACTGCAGCATTCTAATTAAAGTCGAATACTACCTTTTTTCATATGGCAAGCAATCGTTAGAGGTCAGCTGTTTCTACAGCCGACCTTATTTTTTTACGGCTAGGCAAAGATAAGGGTATTTTTTTATTTTCCAATCGCTTTTTCTTCTTTAACTGGTTCAGTTCCAACGGATTCCAATTTATTTTAATATGTTTTTAAGGCTAAGGCTAAGGCTAAGGCGTAAGGCGTATGGCAAAGGCAAAGGCAAAGGCTAAGGCTAAGGCTAAGGCTAAAGTAAAGGCTAAGGCGTAAGGCTTTCCGGTAATAGATCCATATCTGATTGATTTCGGATTATTCTGATTTTATTTAATAATAATAGTACCGAAAGTGTTTTGACGGTCACTTTACCCTTTAAGCTTTAAGCTTATTTTTGCGCTCCTTCCTGATAAATAAACTTCGGGGTTATTCTGAATGAAACTTAGAATCATCAAATTCTTCAAGGATTTTCTTTTATGGAGTGGCATTCTGCGATTGCTCTCCCCTTTCAACCGACTTTTTTTCTTCCTTCGAAACTTTAATGTCCTGCGTGCGTGGATTAGCCTGTCCAACCGTACTGACTTGTTAATCAATGACTTCTATTCATGGAAACGAGACTATCCCAAGCGATATACATTATATGATACCGTAGCAGTTCATTTTGAGCTCGCGACGAAAGATATTCTTTACCTGGAGTTCGGGGTGGCATCGGGTAGTTCCTTTTTCTGGTGGATGAAAAAAAATACAAACCCGGAGTCTTTATTTCGGGGATTTGACACATTTGAAGGATTACCCGAAGACTGGGGTGGTTTTAAAAAAGGAGCCATGGCTTTTGATCAGGCGCAGATTAACGATGGCCGGGCAGAATTCATAAAGGGCATTTTCCAGGATTCACTGTTTCCATTTGTTGAATCAAATAAAAGTCTCCTCACCACAAAGCCCAAGGTTATCCATATGGATGCGGATCTTTTTTCCTCTACCATTTTTGTACTTTCCCAACTTTATCCTTATCTCAAAAAAGGTGATATTATTTTCTTTGATGAATTCAATGTCGCTAATCACGAATTCCTTGCCTTTAAAATATTTACCGAAGCGTTTTATGTGAAGCTACGCCCGGTTGGCGCGGTGAATAACTTCTACCAAACTGCTTTCATCGTGGAATCCTAACTAATTATTAATTATTAGTGATTAATTATTAACGAGGAAAAAAAACGTTAATAACTAATCATTAATCGTTAATCATTAATCTAGTTCGCTTTCAAGGCATCTGTGGTCTTTGACCGCAGAACCATCCAGACTCTCGCACCAATGGTGCCTGCGCAAATTATCAGAACACCGGCGAATGAAATAGCCAGTGAATTAGAACTGACGCCCGCATTGATCCGGAAAATCAGATCCATCAAAAGTTTGGAGAGCGCATAACCTCCATAACATCCGATGATAGCAGATAATAAAATGATCCATGAATAACCCTTCAATACGAGTTGGAATATATGTCTGTCTTCCGCACCCACCACTTTCCGGATGGCTATTTCTTTCGATCTTTTTAAAACATTCAGAGAGACCAGAGCAAACATACTGGTCGACGCCATTAATACAGAAATGATAGCGAACCATTTAAATATGATTGCAATACTCTCATTCACACTGGCCGCCTCGGATGCGACTTCATCCTGATAATACCCTCTGAATGGTTTTGTGGGATAAAGTTTAGCCCAGGCTGTTTTGAGACCGGCATACACGGTGTTGATCGTTCCAGGTTTTGCGCGAACAATGATCCTCGCATATTTGTCCGGCGAAGTCAACATCATCGCCACAGGTTGTATGGGATCGAACACCGTGCTTTGAGTAAAATCCTTCACGACACCTACGATGGTACATGAAGATGTATCACTGGTCCTGACTAGTTTTCCGATGGCGTCATCCGGTTTCCAGCCAAATAAAAATGCAAGTTTTTCATTGATGACTATTGTTTTTTCATAGTCACCCGTGCCTTCCGCATTAAAGTTGCGGCCGGCAACCAGTTTGAATTTCATCAAATCAATGTAGTGAGCGCCTGTTCGCAGAAAGATGCTTTGAATTTTTTCCCCCTTCGCCTGAAGAGGAATACTGTAATACCAGAACCCGATATTATTTACAGTGCCTGCCATTTGATCAATACCGGGAATTTTGTTGAATTCGTCCCGTACTGCAGGAAAGGCAGATTCATTTTGCAGATCTACTCCGATCACATTTACTTTATCATAGCCATAGTCGAGTTTACTTTGAAAAACGGAATTTCGCGAAAATGCCACAGCGGCTATAACAGTAATAAAGGAAATGGCTACCTGCAATCCAAGTAAGATCCTGGAAAAAAGATTACTTCCGCCAAATTTTACCGAACCCCTGAAAATATTGGTTGCATTAAACCGGCTGATATAGAATGCGGGATAAGCTCCTGCGAGCAGGGTGACCAGCAGAAAAATAATACCGATTGAAATTATCAGTTTGAAATCGCTCAAATAATGTGCTTCCAGTTTTACGTTCCTGAACATACTGTTGAAGGTGGGCAACCAGAAATTGTTGAGGAAAACGGATAGAACTATAGCAAATAAAACAATAATGGCGCATTCCATCAATTGTTGCAGCATGATCTGTAAGTAAGAACTTCCCATTACTTTCCGCACTCCCATTTCTTTGAGTCGGCGATTGCTTTGTGCAACGGAAGTATTGGCAAAATTCAAACAGGCAGAAAGAAGTATAAGGATCGCAAGAACGATAGGACCAAAGGCTGCAGCATCAGTGGGCCTGCCCGATAATCCGTCGTTGTCGATATTGAATCCGTCGCAAACCTCGGCAAGGGGTTGCAGCGAAAAGGATTTAATTTTGATATCCTGTCTTGCAGATTGCTGAAGCGGAACATATCTGTTGAGTTCTTTACTTACTGTAGCTGCGTCGCCCGGGTTTTTCAATTTTACAAATACTGCGTCTGACATCCATACCCAGTCATCATTTTTTATCGGGGATCCGTCTGCCTTCAATTGATTTTCAGTATTGGTGATCAGATCGAACAGGATAGAAGAGTTCGGTGGCGGATCTTTTAATATACCGGTAACAGTCAGTGGTTTTTTAAATGGCTCATCAGAATATAACAGCAGGATTTTTCCTATGGGATCTACATCACCGAAGAATTTTTTTGCGGCACGTTCCGTAAGCAATACGGTTGACCGGTCCTGAATCTGATTGGTTCCCCGTGTCAGCGGAAAATTAAACAGGTCGAAAAAGGACGCGTCGGTAAAATGAGCACCTGTTGCAAACGGATCATTCTGTGGTGCTTTGACATTTAACCCGCGACTGTCCCATCTCACCGTCTGCGTTATAGCCGGGAAGTCATTTTTGGCAGATGCTGCCAGGTATTCCGGACAGTATCCATTCAGGTTATCACTGCCCGCCGTCTTTGTGAGTACGCGGAATATATTTTTTCCATCTTTATGAAAACTGTCATAGCTGAAAGAGTATCTGTAATCCTGTATCCCCCATACTATAGAAGCGATCCCAACCGCCAGGCTGATGACGTTGATGAACGTATATAATTTATTCTTCCAGAGATTCCTGAAAATAATAGAAAGGTAGTTCCTGATCATGATGATTTTAATTAAGACTCATTAGCAGATAAATTCCAAACTGTGCGGAATTAATTAGCCTCACACACAATATATGCCGGTCATGAGAGGCTATGATTATCAAGGGATTTGAAGGAAGGCGTTAGAATGTAAGCATGATTTTGATACAGGTCTGTGCGGATTCGAACAGTTTAGAGCATGTGACGCGAGGCGTGAGGCAGGAGGCGTGAGGCACGATGATGAGACGCGAGTGGTGATTCTTCATGCATCCAGCATCCGGCATCCTGCATCCTGCCTATTTCAGCAACTGGTAGGCGATCAAACTGGCTACATATGCCAACCCTGTCATATAGAACACCTGAATCAAAGGCCATTTCCAGCCCCGGGTTTCTCTCCTGACTACCGCCAGTGTACTCATACATTGCATGGCAAATGCATAGAAAATCATCAATGAAACACCGGTTGCGAGGGTATACACTTTAGCTCCGTCATCAGTTCTGGCAGAATCCATCCTCTCTCTCAGCGTTTGTGGATTGGCATTCTTACCGCCTTCCACGCTGTATAAAGTGGCCATGGTTCCGATAAATACTTCGCGGGCGGCAAAAGAAGTAATCAAAGCGATACCGATTTTCCAATCATACCCCAGCGGTTTGATGGCGGGTTCGATGGTCCTTCCTAAAATGCCGGCGTAGGAATTTTCCAGCAAAGCCGCATTTTTTGCTTTCATTTCGGAAGGCGGAGCATTTTTATATTTTTCTGCTACAGCATGCATCCGGCCTGGAGGGCCATAGGTACTCAGACCCCAAAGAATCATGCTGATCACAATGATCACTTTACCCGCATCACGTACAAATATTTTTGCTTTGCTGACCATCGTAATGGCCACATTTTTCCAGCGTGGTGCTCGGTAGGTCGGCAATTCTAATATGAAAAAACTTTTTTCGGTGGAATGGATAAATTTTTTGGCAACATAAGATACGATCAGGGCTGCCACGATCCCCATCAGATACAAACCCATCATGACCATTCCCTGACTGTTGAAAAACCCCCATACTTTGTGATTTGGAATAACCAATGCAATCAGCATGGTGTATACCGGTAACCGGGCGCTGCAACTCATCAGGGGTGTTACCAAAATCGTCAGCAACCTTTCTTTTTTATTTTCAATATTCCGGCTGCTCATAATGGCAGGCACGGCACAGGCAAATCCGCTGATCATGGGCATCACCGATTTGCCATTCAATCCTACTTTTCGCATAAGCTTATCAGTTAGAAAACTGATGCGGGCCATATAACCTGTATCCTCGAGTACGGTTATCAGCCCGAAGAGAATCATGATCTGGGGAATAAAAACCAATATGCCACTCAGTCCGGCCAGCAGTCCGTTCACCATCAGATCCCTAAACCATCCATCCGGCAATTGAGCTGAAACCCAGGTACTCATTTTGGTAAATGCCCAATCCAAACCATCCATAGGGAACTGGGCAAGCCAGAACACACATTGAAATAGTAAAAAAAGTACAGCCAATAAGATCACATAACCCCAAACGCGGTTCATCAGAATATTATCAAGTCTCTCCGTAAAAAGTGTTCTTTGAAGGGGATCGGGCTCTGAAATGGTTTGCTGCATCACTTGCCGGATGCGGTTATACCGCTGCAGGATTTCCTCTGCCTGTACCCGGGTATGATTGAACTGATTGGCTTCCTCAATATTTTCGATGCGATGGTGCTGGTCCCGCGAGAAGTGGAAGGACTCATGGTTAATCAGGTAATGCAAAGCACTGTAGTCGCTGATCTCGGGCATCATCTGTCTCATCTGGGAAACTGCATCCTCGGCCAGTGCCCGGTTGGGAATGAAATCACGAACCGGTGCCTGGTGTAATTGCTGGGCGCGCTGCGCAAGAATTCTTTTCAATTGAACCATGCCCTTGTTCTTGCGTGGATTTACCGGCACCACAGGTACGCCCAGTTCTCTTTCCAGTCCCGGCACATCAATTTCAATCCCTTTTTTCCCCGCAAGGTCCATCATGGTCAGGGCCACGACTACCGGAATTTTCAAATCGATAATCTGGGAACAAAACAGCAGATTTCTGCGCAGATTGCTGGCGTCCACAAGCAGGATCACCATATCCACTTTCACGTCTTCATCCTGGTGAAGAAGTATTTTATATGTCACCCACTCGTCAGATCGTTTGGGATACAAACTATATGTACCGGGCAGATCAACGATCTGTGCCAGTTTCCCGGAACCCAGGTCACTGGAACCTGTTTTCTTATCAATCGTAACGCCTGGAAAATTCCCAACTTTCTGGTGAAGGCCGGTCAGGGCATTAAAAAGAGAGCTTTTCCCGCTATTCGGATTGCCAACGAGACCAATATGTATTTGACGTTTATTCAATAAGGCTCAGTATGAAGGGGAGGCAAATTTAATTCTTCATTTTCTTATTCCTTTACGAATTGCGGTAAACCGAGCTTAACAATGTGGTAAATGTGGAAGTCTGGTGATGAGGGAATGTGAAAGATAAATGTGGATATGGCAATGTGGAACGGTGATATCGGCAACAAACAACTGTCAACGGCCAACCGCCAACCCCAACCGCCAACCGCCAACCGCCAACCGCCAACCGCCAACCGCCAACCGCCAACGGTCAACGATCAAATGATCCATCCCAATAATAAGCAGATCATTACAATCACAGGAGAAGGTAACTTGCTGTAAAGCAATAGAATAAACGTCAAAATCCCCACCCCGATATTAATCCAGAATATCAGGCTCGAAGAGGGCGTAAAGTCCTTCATCATATAAAAGCAACTGGCTATCATGATACCCACCACAACTGCATTAATACCTTCCAGGGCCCGGTAGACCGTCGCATATTTCTTGAGATTGGACCAGATCGGAAAAAAGAATAACACAAGAAGCGCGCTGGGTAAAAAAATGGCCAGGGATCCGACGATACAACCGATCACCTGCATAGAAAACCCGAGATCCTTCATGGCGATACCACCCATATAGGATGAAACAGAAAAAACGGGTCCGGGTATGGCGCGTACAAATCCGGCACCGGTATAAAAATCTTCCTTGTTGATCTTTACGATATTGGGATTCCGCTGGATGAGTTTTTGTGATTCGGGCCTGGCAACAAACTGTTCATACATCAAAGGGATCAACACCTGGCCACCTCCAAAAACCAGGCTTCCAAAGCGGTATGTATTTTCAAAAAGATTAATGGGCCGGCGGTGAGGCCAGTTATTTTTCCTGGCCATTTCGCTCGATATTCCTGCCAGAATAAAAATAAAGGCGAAGAGCCATATATTGGCCCACTTAATTTTTCTCGTAATTATTTCTGTCTGCGGAATGCGTTTGCTGCTGATATTGGTAATCAGACCACCGAGCACAATCACAATCGGGAAGATCCAGGGAGTTTTGAAAAGCAGGAAAGTAGCAATCGCTGAGACCGCCATAATAAAATGGGTGATGGTATTGTGTACAGAAATCCGGAAAGCCTTCCACGCCGCATAAGCAAGGAATCCGACGGTCATCGGTTCCACAAAACGAAAAAGATCTGCGCTTCCATTTTTATGATTGATATATTCTATAAAGAATGAAAATACACCCATGATGACGCAGGCCGGAAGGATCCAGATGATCAGGGTGAGCACAGCCAATGGAATGCCGCCTCGTTTGTATCCAATCAGTGTAAGGGTTTGTGTGGAAGAAGCACCTGGCAGCAACTGGCAGAATGCATTGTAATCCATCAGTTCTTCCTGCGTAATATCCCGCCGCCGATGGACAAAAGTTTTCATCATCATGCCGATATGTCCCTGCGGTCCGCCGAATGCAGAAATGCTGTGTAAGAAAACTGCTTTTAAAAATGGGATATGCCGTAGTAATTGCATGAGGGAGCAATTTAATCTAAAGCCCAAAGCCCAAAGCCTAAAGCCTAAAACTTAATTTTGAAAGCCTAAAGCCCAAAGCCTAAAGCCTAAAACTTAATTTGAGAATTTTTAAATTAGTAAAAGTGAAAATGAATAAAGAGTTTCATAAGAAATCTGCAACACTAAAAAAGTTTTAGGCTTTAGGCTTTGGGCTTTAGGCCTAATGCAACGCATTAGGAGTAGGAGTGGGTTCTTCCTTTCTGGCCGGCTGCCTTTGATAAGAACGTTGTCTTTTATAATCCTGGTAAGCGAGTTTGATATAATCAAAGAATTCGTAATCAGTGGCGATCTTGGTGAATTCGTATGAAGGACGGAAACGAAACATGAAACTGTCTGCAGCATCCCCGGTGAGGCCGGTTATTTTTTTCACGATATAACGTGTGAACCGATGATCGATGAATTTATCCTGTTCATCTTCTATTAATCTTTTCTGAAATGCAAGCATGCGCCTGTTCTTTTTAAAATTGAACATATTGATCAGCGCATCTAAATCAAGACCGGCATTGCCATTCGCTCCTTCCGTTATTTCCAGACCGGGTTTTTTGAAATTAAAAATTTTCTCATAGTCTTTCCGGTTTTGCAGGGAATCCAGATAATAATTTTTGGGTGCCACCCGCACTTCGGCCAGTTGGGTTGGATTTACATGGAGGGCGATATCGAATCCAGTTGTGGAATTCATCATATTTACAGGGAAGTACTGGGTCGCGCGGCCGAGATATGAAAAACGGAGGGAATCATTGGCGTTTACCCGGATCATATAATTTCCGTTTGAATCGGTTGTGGTACCACTTCCACAACTGCATAAAACGGTTACAGCATCCAGGGGTCTTGTTTTATACATATTAAATACGGTACCATGGATAGTAACCTGCTGTGCATCGGCTCTTACTGTACAAAAAGCCAGAAGAACAAGGAAGATCGATATTCTGAGATATGCGTAAAAACGGGCCAAACAGGATAATTTAAAAAATAGGAACGCCAAAATAGGACGAAGGGTTCTAACAATTATGATTTTATTCAAACTTAAGGAAAGCTTTATGATAGTATGGAAGTATGGAAGTATGGAAGTCTGGAAGTACTAAATCACTTAAACTTAATCACAAACCGCCAACCGCCAACCGCCACCGCCAACCGCCAACCGTCAACCGCTAACCGCCAACTGCCAACCGCCAACTGCCAACCGCCAACCGCCAACCGTCAACCGTCAACCGCCAACCGTCAACCGTCAACCGCCAACCGTCAACCGTCAACCGCCAAAATGCTTTCCAGCCAGCGGGCTATCTGCTCGGGATAATGCCTGTGTTCCAGAATATGAATTTTTTCAGCCAGTGTTTCCGCCGTTTCTTCCGGAGAGAGGTTGACGCTGGCCTGAAAGAAGATTCTTCCGTGATCATATAACTCGTCAACATAATGTATCGTAATACCACTTTGATATTCACGGGCACCAACCACCGCTTCATGTACAGCTTTTCCATACATACCCTTTCCTCCATAGGCCGGTAAAAGGGCCGGGTGAATATTCAGGATCCGGTCAGGATAAGCTCTGATCAGTTCTGGTGGAATTTTCCAGAGAAATCCCGCAAGTACTATGAATGAAATATCCCTGTCCGCAAATTCTTCCAGATAATGAGATCCACGAAAGAATTTTTCCTTTTCAATGAGTAGAGCAGGTATACCGGCTGCCCTGGCAATATCCAGAATTCCTGCACCGATTTTGTTACAAACGATCAGGCAAACCTGAACCCTTCGGTTCAAAACCAAATGTCCCTCTTCATGAAAATAACGGATGATTTCCCGCGCATTGGTACCCTGTCCGGAAGCAAAAATGGCCAGTCGGACAGGAGGTAATTCTTCCTTCATATAAAAAAACTTGAACCGGGTCTTTATGATTACCCGAACCGGGGCCCTTAATGAATAAGAAATGTTCCTGAAACCCGGAACGATTTCCAACATCTTTGAACGGCTCGTTTATAATTAATATCTAATAATTAATAATTGCTGTAAAGATGTGGTAAAAAAATGGTTTGAATAACGGGCTTTTTAACATCGGAATTCGCGCAGAAACGCGATGACAATGCAATGACATTCATCTTTTAAAAAATTGTATAATCGGCTGAAATGCAGGCCAGATAAGGCAAAAAAAAAATTCAGCATGTTGGTATATTGTTAATTTCCTGACTTACTTTTGCAGCCAACCGAGATGATTTTTCACATTTATACATTGTTGTATATATGCATCATAACAGACTAAGTGCTTTCCGAATATCCTTCATTTTTTTTCTCACTGCATTTTTCCTGTTTTCCGGTAATTTATCGATGGCTCAGGATGGTAAGGCTTTATTTCAAAGCGATTGCGCCTCCTGCCATAATCCGATCAAACAAGTAACCGGTCCTGCCTTAAAAGGAGTGACCGCCCGTGTGCCCGATCAAAAACTTCTTCATGCCTGGATCCGGAATAACTCAGCCGTCCTGGCATCCGGTAATAAATATTTTAACGACCTCTATATTCAGTTTGGCAAAACGCCCATGAATACATTTCCGCAACTTACGGATGCGGAAATTGATGCCATTCTGAAGTATGTAGAAACCTATCCCGAACCCGGAGGCGGTGGCGCTAAAAATCCAAATGAGGGTCCGGCCACACAAACGCTGGAATCCGATAATAGTCTCCTGTACGGCATTCTTACCCTGATTCTGGCCGTCATCATGCTGGTCCTTTTACAGGTCAACAGCAACCTGAGGAAACTTTCTGATGATAAATCCGGTGTTCCATCCCACGATCCCATTCCATTTTACCGCAATAAAGTTTATCTCACCTTCCTGGGACTTGTTCTCTTTGTGATAGGAGGATATTATATTGTACAGGCTGCCATCGGACTGGGACGTCAACAAAATTATCAACCGGAGCAGCCGATTTTCTTCTCCCATAAGGTTCATCCGGGAACCAACCAGATCAGTTGCCTGTATTGTCATGGTGGTGCCTGGGATTCAAAAATGGCCGGGGTACCCTCTCTGAATGTTTGTATGAACTGTCATGCAGCCATCAATGATTACAAAGGGGAACCACTTTATCGCGCGAACGGCAAGGAAGTGGATGCCACCGGGGAAATACAAAAACTCTATTCATACACCGGCTATGATCCCAAATCCGGCAAATACACAGAGCCCGGTAAACAGATCGAGTGGGTAAAGATCCATAATCTGCCCGATCATGTATATTTCAATCATTCCCAGCATATCCGCGCAGGCAAAGTCCAGTGCCAGACCTGTCATGGAAGCATTACTGAAATGAACGAAGTGAAACAATTCTCCGAACTCAGCATGGGCTGGTGTATTAACTGTCACCGCACTACAAAAGTCAATTTCCCGGATTCTGCCGGTAACGGAAATAAATTCTATAGCATTTACGAAAAATTCCACCAGAACCTTTCAACCGGAAAAATGGATAGTGTTACGGTGGAAAATATCGGGGGGACGGAGTGTCAGAAATGTCACTACTAACTAACTATAAGTATAAGAGTATAAGAGTATAGGAGTATAAGAGTGGAAGGCATTCTAATTTCGAATGTAACGTTTTGGATTTTCAAATTTGAATCTCAATGAGCGAAAAAAAGTACTGGAAAAGTTTTGGGGAACTCAACCTGTCTGAATCTTATAAAAAAGATCAGGAGAATGAATTCCGGGAAGATCTTCCAAGCGTGTTGGATGATGGAAAGGGGATGATGGATTCAAAACATCCACGCCGTGACTTCCTGAAATATCTTGGTTTCAGTACTGCCGCTGCCACACTGGCTGCGAGTTGTGAAATGCCCGTAAGACATGTGGTGCCTTATCTTGTTAAACCGGATAACATGGTTCCCGGGGTGGCAGATTATTATGCGACTACTTTTATTTCCGGCGGCGATGCGGTTTCCATCGTGGCCAAGGTAAGAGATGGCCGGCCAATCAAATTGGAAGGAAATGAATTGTCGGGTGTTACCAAGGGCGGGACTTCTGCACGCGTACAGGCTTCGATCCTCGATCTTTATGATACTGCCAGGCTTCGTTATCCGGTACAAATGGTCAATAATGTTCCACAGGAAGTCACCAGCTTTGAAGCTTTTGATAAACTGGTTTCTGATTCCATGGCAGGACAAAAAGGAACGTTCGTCCTGCTTACACCCACCATTACTTCTGTTACTACAAAACTGGTGATCGCGGATTGCCTTTCCAAATATCCGGGCAGCCGGCACGTACAATACGATGCAGATTCTTTTAGCGGTATGCTGCTGGCCAATGAAGCATCTTTTGGCAAACGGTCGATTCCTTCATACCATTTCGAAAATGCGAAAGTGATTGTAAGTCTGGGCGCCGATTTCCTCGGAACCTGGCTTTCTCCTATAGAATTTGCCAGGCAATACGCTACCGGAAGAAAAATTGATGAGAAAGCACCGGCTATGAACCGTCATTATCAATTTGAGTCCCTGCTCAGCATGACGGGAGCCAATGCGGATGTTCGTTATACACATAAACCTTCTGAAAGCGCCGCCGTAGCACTCGCTTTACTGGCTGCAGTCGGCGGAGCTGTTTCCGCTCCGTCACTTCCGGAAAATTTAAAAGCCGGAGTGAGTGTAGCTGCCAGAGATCTGCTCGCAAACAAAGGAAAATCATTGGTTGTTTCCGGATCAAACAGCAAAGAAGTTCAGACGATTGTAAATGCGATCAATGAAGCCGTCGGGGCGAATGGAACAACGATTACCTGGGAGGCAGAGAACCTGACCCGTCAGGGAATTGACAGTGAGTTCGCCAAATTGGTGTCGGATATGAATCAGGGTGCGATCAGCACACTACTTATATATGATGTGAATCCGGTTTACGACAATCCAAATTCAAAAAATTTCAAGGCAGGTCTTGCAAAGGTCAAGACGACTGTTTCTTTTTCGGGACGCCTGGACGAAACGACGGAATTGTGTAAATACATTTTGCCTTCCCCTCATTTTCTAGAACGCTGGGGTGACGCACAGCCTAGAACCGGCTCTGTATCGATGATGCAACCTGTGATTGCTCCGTTGTTCAGGACCCGGCCATTCGAAGATTCACTGATGATATGGTCGGGTAATAAAACTTCTTACGACAATTTCTTCAAACAATACTGGACAGCCAAATTAGGTGGCTATAACGGATATGAAAAAGCCCTGCAGGATGGTGTGGTAGATCAAATGACTACGCTTGCGGGTGTAGTTGCTCCGCTCACCGGAGCAAAATATAATGCCGGGTCCTTAGCGGCCGCAGCCTCAGCTATTTCTTCGATGAAAAAAGGCGGGACTTACGAAATGATCTTGTATCAGCAAGTGAGTATGGGAACAGGTGCCCAGAGTAATAATCCCTGGCTTTTGGAATTGCCCGATCCCATCACGAGGGGAACCTGGGACAATTATGCCATGGTTTCGCCAAACTTCATTAAAGAACAATATGGTATCAACCTGAGTGATCATAACCAATCCGACAAATTCGAATCGCACCCCGAACGTCAGGTAGTACGTCTTAAAAGCGGTAATTCAGAATTATTGATTCCGGTTGTTGCCGTTCCAGGTATGCCGGACGCTGTGTTTGCAATTGCAGTGGGTTATGGCCGTGAAAGTGCAGATCCAAAAAATACGGGTGCTTATATTGGCCTGGCTGCAGTGGGTGCCGGCAAAAACGTTTATCCTTTTGCATGGGATAATGGCACTACGGTCGAATGGATCGTGCCTGAAGTTAGTTTTGAAAAAACAACCGAGGTATATAAAGTGGCACAGGTGCAGATTCATGGTTCCTATGAAGGTCGGACTTCGGTGATCAAGGAACTGGCCCTGAGTGAATTTGTGAAAGAACCTGAAGAGATTCTGGACGACCGGAAAAAAGAAATGTCCAAATTCGGGGGTATTGAAAATTTCGAAAAAGAAGGAACGCTATATCCATATGCCGATAAACCCGGTATCCACTGGGGTATGCAGATCGACCTGAATTCCTGTGTGGGATGTGGCGCCTGTGTCGTGGCTTGTCATGCAGAAAATAACGTGAGCATCGTAGGTAAAAACGAAGTTTTGCGCTACCATGATATGCACTGGTTACGCATTGACCGGTATTTCACCGGCAACCTGGCGGATCCCAATAGTATCGAAACCGTATTCCAGCCCATGCTTTGCCAGCATTGCGATAATGCACCCTGCGAAAATGTTTGTCCCGTTTCAGCAACAAATCACAGCACGGAAGGACTGAACCAGATGGCTTATAACCGTTGTATTGGTACCCGGTATTGCGCGAATAACTGTCCGTTTAAAGTGCGCCGCTTCAATTGGGAAGATTATACAGGGGCTGATAGTTTCCCAAACAACCAGGATCAAAATGGAGTTGGAAAACTAAATGAATCCGTGTTGATGATGAATGATGACCTGACCCGTATGGTTTTGAATCCCGATGTGGTTGTGCGTTCAAGAGGTGTAATGGAAAAGTGTAGTTTCTGTGTGCAACGTTTACAGGACGGTAAGCTGAAAGCCAAAAAAGAAAACCGGGTATTCACTGACGGCGATGTAAAAACAGCCTGCCAGCAGGCTTGTCCGACCGAAGCTATTGTATTCGGAAATATTAATAACACTAAGAGTGCGATTGTGAAAGCAAGACAGGAAAACGAACACCGTCTATATCATGTGTTGGAAGAGTTGCATGTATTACCAAATATCAGTTACCTGGCCAAGGTCCGTAACCCGGAATCTGAAGCTAAAGAGAAAGCATAAAGATTTTTAATTAATCCCGCTTTTAACGGGAGGAAAAGTGATAACCCAGTATGTCTTCATTAAAGTACGAATCACAGGTAAGGCCGCCGTTGGTATCAGGTGATAAGAGCTATCATGATATCACAGTAGATATCATACGCCCGATCGAAAACCGTCCTTCCAGGCTCTGGTGGATCGGATTTCTGACAGCCGTGCTCCTACTGTGTTTTGGTATTTTCTCTGTTACAAGGGAAGTTATTTATGGTGTCGGGCAATGGAATCTGAATAAGACTGTTGGCTGGGCATGGGATATTACAAACTTTGTATGGTGGATCGGTATTGGTCATGCCGGAACACTGATCTCTGCTATTCTTTTACTATTCAGACAGCAATGGCGAACCGGCGTAAACCGCGCTGCGGAAGCGATGACCATTTTTGCGGTTTTATGCGCCGGACAATTTCCGATCTGGCATATGGGTCGTGTGTGGGTTGCTTTCTTTACGCTACCCTATCCGAATACCCGCGGTTCACTTTGGCCCAATTTTAATTCACCGTTGTTATGGGATGTATTTGCGATCTCAACTTATTTTACTGTTTCCTTATTATTCTGGTATTGCGGATTACTTCCGGATCTGGCCACCATACGGGACCGTGCCAAACTAAAATGGAGAAAGTTCTTTTATGGCGCTGCTTCTTTCGGATGGTCTGGTTCAACGAAGCACTGGCAAAGGCATGAGGCCCTTTCCCTGGTACTGGCCGGTTTGAGTACGCCGCTGGTTCTTTCGGTTCATACCATCGTATCCTTCGACTTTGCCACTTCGGTGGTGCCTGGTTGGCATACGACCATCTTCCCGCCATATTTTGTAGCTGGTGCCGTATTCTCGGGATTCGCCATGGTGCAGTCCCTGTTAATTATTACACGCAAAGTGTTGAAACTGGAAGAATATATTACTATTGAGCATATTGATGTGATGAATAAAATCATTGTGCTCACGGGTTCCATTGTCGGGATTGCCTATCTGACCGAACTTTTTATTGCCTGGTATGGCCAGAACCCGTATGAAAGCTTTGCTTTTTTGCAAAACCGCGTGAATTTATTGTCCCCCTATGGATGGGCATATTATATTATGATGGGTTGTAATGTGCTTTCTCCCCAGATCTTCTGGTTCCGTAAACTGCGTAGAAATTTAGTGGTTACCTTCTTCATGTCGGTAATAGTAAATATCGGAATGTGGTTTGAACGTTTCGTGATCATCGTCACCTCTGTTTACCGGGAATATATTCCCAGCGGCTGGAGTACTTATTATACCCCAACGATCTGGGAGATCGGATTTTATATGGGAACATTCGGTTTGTTTTTTACCTTCTATTTCCTTTTCTCGAAATTCTTCCCGGTCGTAGCCGTGGCGGAAATCAAACATATTCTGAAAAAGGCAGGCGAAAATTATAAAGCAGAGATGGGCCCGGAAGAAAAAGAATCCATAGAAGCATTTGCTCATGAATATGAACACGCGCATTAAATATCTTCTAAAGCGATTTTATGTCTATTAAAAGATTTGTTGTAGGAAGTTTTGATGATGAAGCGGTCCTGTTTCCAGCCGTGAAGAAAGTACGCGTTGCAGGATATAAAATTCATGATGTGTATACTCCCATGCCGATCCATGGCCTGGACACGGCGATGGGTTTGAGAGATACGAGTATTCACACGGCCGGATTTCTTTACGGAATCACGGGAACAACGACGGCACTGAGCGGAATCAGTTATACATTGATCTACGACTGGCCGTTAAATTTTGGCGGCAAGCCGCATTTTGCTTTACCGGCCTGGATTCCGATTACATTTGAGCTGACGGTGCTGTTTGCTTCTGTAGGCATGGTGCTGACCTTTTGCTATCTCTGCCAGATGGCTCCGTTTGTCCGGAAGCATCATTTCAGTCTGCGATCAACAGACGATTTATTTGTGATGGTGATTGAATGCACACCAAAAACGAATGTGGCCGATCTGGAAGCTTTTATGAAAACAACGGGCGCCTCGGATGTACATGTACAGGACGCAGAGACAGGTTGGTGGCTGGGAACTTATAGCAGGAATATTCCATCTGTTGATAATGCAAAAACTATTCTGGTATAACCAAATGAATGTTGTAATGCGGATCTGTAAAAAAATAATTCCTGTTTGTTTATCCCTGGCGATGCTGGCGTCCTGTAGTGACGAACCCAGACGCGATACGGGAAGAATTTATATGCCGGATATGACGTATAGCCGCGCCTATGAAACGTATGCTGTAACTCCCGAAGAAAGAGATGCCTTGTTGAAAAAAGGTATTCATTACAGTAATATACCGGTTGCGGGAACCATGAAACGGGGAGCCATTTTCCCTTTTGACATTATGCAGGACGCGGCGGGTGACACAACTAATTATGTGGCTTCGAAATCTGTAAAAAACCCATTGAGTGGTTTGGATGATGCGACCATGACAGAAGCCAATCGTTTATACCTGGTGAATTGCGGTATTTGTCACGGAACGAAACTGGATGGCAATGGCCCTCTTTACAGAGGAGGCGACGGTCCTTTCCCCGCAAAACCTGCCACGCTGGTAGGTGATGTAAAATATGAATCGATGCCTGAAGGGCAGATGTATTATTCTGTTACTTACGGAAAAAATAAAATGGGGAGTTATGCTTCTCAATTAGACACCCGGCAGAGGTGGATGGTGATTGCCTATATAAAGGCAAAGCAGGCAGCTGCTCATCCGGCTCCGGCATCTGATTCAACAGGCAAGAAAAATTAGCTGAGCACTATAAAAATTATTACGAATGACACTTAAAGAACGTTTTGAAATTCCTTCCGGTTTCAGGATGTGGTCAATGGGGTTAATGGGTGCCGGGGTTCTATCCCTGATCGTCGGTTATTTTATGTATGGCAGGGGTGATGAGGCCCAACAAATCCGGTTTTGGGCTGCTCTGTTACAAAACAGCGTTTATTTTCTTCTGGTAGTAAACGCAGCGATGTTCTTTTTTACTGCCGTTACCCTGGCGATGGGCGGATTTCAAATGGCATTCCGTCGCGTAACTGAGGCCATTTCAGCTTGTGTTCCGGTAATAGGCGGAATCACTTTTGTAATCCTGATGGTCCTGGTGCTCCGTCACAAAACTTATATTTATGAATGGCTGGACAAAGAGTTGGTTGCCAAAGATCCCATACTGAATGGCAAGAAAGGATTTCTGAATCCGACATTTTTTATTATCTGGACCACACTGACCATTGGACTCTGGACCGTGCTGGGTTATAAAATGCGCAGCCTCAGCCGGGAAATAGATGATCACCCGTTGTCGTCGATAGAAGAAGGGAAAAAATATATCTTTAAAAATACGGTATGGTCCGCAATCTATATTGTGTGGTTCGCACTTACGGTGGCTTCCACCGTTCCCTGGCTCTGGCTGATGAGCACCGCTCCCCACTGGTTCAGTACCATGTATAGCTGGTATACTTTTGCGAGCACATTTGTAGCCGGAATCGCCCTGATCACCCTGTTTGTTATTTATCTGAAAAACAAGGGTTATCTGGAATACGTAAACAAGGAACATCTCCATGACCTGGGCAAATTCCAATTTGCATTTTCGGTTTTCTGGACCTATCTCTGGTTCTCCCAGTTCATGCTGATCTGGTACGCGAATATTCCGGAAGAAACGACCTATTTCAGACCCAGGTTTGAAGGCGCTTATACCGGGTTATTTTATCTGAACCTCTGCATCAATTTTCTGGCTCCCCTTCTGATCTATATGACCAGAAGCGCCAAGCGCAACTATACTATATTAACCTTTATGTCTGTAGCTTTGCTATTGGGTCACTGGGTGGATTTCTACCAGATGATTTTCGGTACCCTGGTTCCGGATCATGTTCCGATGAATCTTTTTGATGTCGGCATTGCGGCGGGTTTTGTCGGACTGATTATCTATCAGACCGGTAATGTGCTGGCCAGGTTCCCTTTGTTGGCGAAAAACCATCCGTTCTTTAAAGAGAGTATTATTCACTATACTTAGTCGTTCCGTTATCGATAAGGATTTAAAACGATTAAATTTTTTTAAGTATCATGTCCAGCTATTTTCTGTTAGCGATTTTATTGTTGGGATTTGTGATCACGTTTCAGATTGCGAAAGCCAGTGAGTATGTAGGCATTCTGAGAGGGGAAAAGAAAAATAATGAATCGAATAACAGGATCAATGGATTCCTGATGATTGTCTTCCTGGTGCTCGGCCTGATTGGTGTTTACTGGTGTAATGAATTGTTTAAAGGTAAAATACTTGGAAAAGCCGCATCCGATCATGGGGAGAAAATCGACCAGATGCTCTACATTACAATTGTCATCACAGGGGTGGTATTTTTTATTACACAAATCCTGCTGTTCTGGTTTTCTTTCAAATACCAGTTTTCTGAAAAAAGGAAGGGTTATTATTTCCCGCATAATAATAAACTGGAGGTTATCTGGACCGTTGTTCCGGCGATCGCACTGACCGTGCTGGTTGGTTTTGGACTGATGTACTGGTTCCAGATCACCGGCGAAGCGCCAAAAAATGCACTCCAGGTTGAAATTACGGGGAAGCAATTCGGATGGATCTTTCGTTATCCGGGAAAAGATAATGTGTTTGGAAATAAATACTATAAGAATATCAGTGACGCGGAAAATAATTCTCTCGGTTTATTATGGGACGATCCGAAGACGCACGATGATATAGTTATAAATTCTACCATGTATGCTGTTGTGAACCAACCGTTGAAACTCATTATCAATTCCCGCGATGTGATTCACGATGTAGGTCTGGCTCATTTCAGAATGAAAATGGATGCAGTTCCCGGCACACCCACCACTATGTGGTTCACGCCGTTGTACACGACAGAAGAAATGAAGAAATCAACCGGTAATCCGGATTTTGAATATGAAATTTCCTGCGACCAGATGTGTGGCCGGGGACATTATACGATGAAGGGAATTATAAAGATTGTTACGGCAGAAGAATTTATACTGTGGAAAGCAAAACAGGTTTCGAATTATGCACTGGTGATGAAAGATAAATTACCGGCAGCTGATTCAGTTAAGACGACTGCTGTGAGTATGCCTGCGAAACTGATTGCGTCTAAATAAGGGTTGGCGGTTGGCGGTTGGCGGTTGGCGGTTGGCGGTTAGTTGGCGGTTGGTGGTTGGCAGTAAAAGGCGTTAAGCATTACGCGTTAAGCGTTAAGCGTAGAAAGTTGATGAATTAAACAATGATAAAATTTTAATGATGAGTACTGATTTGACGATACATGGACACGGTGAGGCAGTCGTTTCGCACGATACCCATGGTGGAGAACATGAAGTCCATCATCACAAAGAGACTTTCATAACCAAATATGTATTTAGCCAGGATCACAAAATGATCTGCAAACAATTCCTGATAACGGGAATGATCTGGGCGATTCTGGGTGGTTTGATGTCGGTGCTGTTCAGACTGCAACTGGGGTATCCGGACTCGACTTTTCCCTGGCTGGAGGATGTTCTGGGCAAATGGGCCAAGGGCGGAAAAATCCAACCAGAAGCTTATTATGCACTCGTTACAATGCATGGCACCGTGCTTGTATTCTTTGTATTGACAGGCGGACTCAGCGGAACTTTTGCCAATTTCCTGATTCCCCTACAGATCGGAGCGCGTGATATGGCTTCGCCCTTTCTGAATATGTTATCCTACTGGTTTTTCTGGATGGCGAGTGTGGTAATGATTACCTCATTATTTATTGAAACCGGTCCGGCCAGCGGGGGATGGACGATTTATCCACCATTAAGTGCTTTGGGTGATGCGAATATGGGATCCAAAGGGGGAATGGATTACTGGATCACGGCGATGGCATTATTCGTGGTATCATCCCTGTTAGGCGGATTGAACTATATTACGACGATACTCAATATGCGGACGAAGGGAATGAGCATGACCAGGCTTCCTCTTACGATCTGGGCGATTTTCTTTACCGCGACCCTGGGTGTACTTTCCTTCCCGGTGCTTCTTTCGGGATTAATATTATTATTGTTCGACCGGCATGCCGGCACCAGCTTTTACCTTTCCGATATATTTATTGCGGCAACCCAAAAAGCACTTCCCAATGAAGGCGGGTCCCCGATTTTATTCCAGCATTTATTCTGGTTCCTGGGGCATCCGGAAGTGTATATCATTATCCTTCCCGCGATGGGCCTTGTGTCGGAAGTTATGGCGATCAACTCGCGTAAACCGATTTTCGGTTATATGGCAATGATTGGTTCTTTGTTCGCCATTACGATCCTGGCATTTCTTGTATGGGCGCATCATATGTTTGTAACGGGATTAAATCCTTTTCTCGGGTCGGTATTCGTTTTGCTGACGCTCCTGATAGCCGTGCCTTCGGCCATTAAAGTTTTCAACTGGCTTACGACACTCTGGCGAGGCAATATCCGGCTAACGCCTGCGATGTTATTTGCCATCGGGTTTGTAAGCATGTTTATTTCCGGCGGACTGACCGGTGTGTTCCTGGGTAATTCAACACTGGATATCCATTTGCATGATACTTATTTTATCATCGCACATTTTCATATTGTGATGGGTGTGTCTGCTTTCATGGGCATGTTCTGCGGTGTGTACCACTGGTTCCCGAAAATGTACGGGCGGTATTTGAATAATACCATGTCCTATATACATTTTTGGGTAACATTTGCCGGGGCCTACCTGATTTTCTGGCCAATGCATTATGAGGGATTAGCGGGTATGCCACGCCGTTATGTAGAATACCAGGGATGGGCGTCATTTAATCAGTTTGGAGATCTCAACAGATTCATATCAACCGTTGCCATGGTGGTATTCGCCGTGCAACTGATGTTTGTATTTAACTTTTTCTATTCCATTTTCAAAGGAAGAAAAGTAACCACACAAAATCCATGGCAGGCAAATACGCTGGAATGGACAACACCGATCCATCCAGGTCATGGTAACTGGCCCGGAGAAATTCCGGAAGTTCACCGCTGGGCTTACGATTATGGTAAGGACGGAAAGGACTTCATCCTTCAAACAGAACCACTTGGAGCCGATGAACAGCACCATTAGTTCCGGGGATAAACCCTATCGCCTGATGTCGCCCGAAACTATCAAACAATCCGGTTCTTTCAAGATAGCGGAAAAGTTGAAAGACTACATGCTGCTGGTTAAATTCAACCTCAGCTTCATGGTTGTTTTTTCAGCCGTGATCAGCTATTTGCTGGCACCGAAGGTGAAAGAATATGACTGGAAATCCATCATCCTTTTGTTTATCGGTGGCATGCTGGTCACCGGCAGTGCGAACGCCATCAATCAGGCCGTAGAAAAACAGACCGATGCCATGATGAAGCGCACCGCCAACCGGCCCGTTGCGTCGGGAAGAATGTCTCCCGCCGAGGCAACATCATTCGCTGTGATCTGTGGATTAGCGGGAACCATGCTGCTCTGGCATTTTAATTTTCTGACCGCTTTTTTATCAGTCGTCAGTTTATTCTTTTACGCGTTTATTTATACACCCCTGAAGAAAGTAAGCTCGGTAGCCGTATTGGTAGGAGCCGTGCCGGGGGCAATGCCTTGTTTGATCGGATGGGCCGCAGGTAACGATAGTTTGAGTGCCGGCGGATGGATACTATTTGCGTTGCAATTCTTCTGGCAATTTCCACATTTCTGGGCCATTGCCTGGATTGCACATAAAGACTATACTGCTGCCGGGTTTAAGTTATTGCCATCAGGCGAAGGACAAACAAAATATTCAGCCCTGCAGGCGGTTATTTATTCACTGTTACTTTTACCGGTAGGTATTATGCCTTATTTTAATGGCATGAGCGGCAGCGTGAGCCTGTTGATTGTATTGGTAGCCAATTTTTTCATGATCGGTCAGTGCGTTCGTTTATACAGGGAAATGACCATTCAGTCGGCGAGAAGAGTGATGTTCAGCAGTTATATTTATCTGCCAGTGGTATTGCTGGCTTTGCTGATCGATAAAGTGGCTAATTGAAATATATCAAATGATTCCGAGTTTAGAATTTAAAAGTGTGGTTGACCAGAATAAAAAAATACATCCCCATAAGTTTATTTTATGGGTAGCCATCGGCAGTATCATTATGATGTTCGCCGGTCTGACCAGTGCCTATATTGTAAAAAGAGAGCAACCGGGTTGGACAACCTATACCACACCACTGGCTTTTTATTATTCAACGGCTGTGATACTGATCAGCAGTCTGACTATTTTTTTAGCCGGCAAATCATTCACGGAAAGGAGAATGATCCGGTATAGAAAAATGCTGGCCGCGACCCTGATTTTAGGATTGGTTTTTATATTGTTACAGTGGCTGGGATTCCGTCACCTGTGGGCAACAGGCACGACCTTTCATGGATCCGGTGCAGGTCAGTTTTTGTATATCATTGCCGGACTACACGCGCTGCACGTGTTTGGCGGTGTCATTGCCCTGTTCGTATTATGGCTCAGGGCAAGAAATACGCGGATCCGGAGTTATAATATGGTGCCTGTGGATGTGGTGAGTACGTATTGGCATTTCGTGGATCTGCTTTGGATTTACCTGTTTATTTTCTTTTTAATGGTGCAATAAAGTATGCTTATTCTTAGATAAATTTGTGAACCTGTTCAAAACAATCTCATGGCACATACTGTTCCTGTAGGTCAAAAATGGTGGAGTGGAGGTAGAAGCCCCTTCAATATTGAATATGGTAAACTCATGATGTGGTATTTCCTCATGAGTGATGC
>JABDFX010000019.1 GCA_013286315.1 Bacteroidota bacterium
GTGTATCCAATTGGCTTTTGTCTGGAAAGTAATGCCGGAAACGAAAGGCAGATCACTGGAAAATATTGAACACACCCTTGTACTTCATTAACTACTACAAATATTTATACACCTAAAACAAAAACCAGTTATGAGAAAGTTACAAATTTTGCTGCCCATGTTGCTGCTGGCTTTATTCTCATTCGCACAACAAAAAATTATTACCGGTAAGGTAACAGGCAAAACGAACGGCGAAGCTTTGGTGGGAGTATCAGTTCAGGGCAAGGGAAGTTCGGTGGTAACGGATGCTGAAGGAAAATTTTCAATATCCGCGTCAGTGGGCGAAACGCTTACTCTGTCATTTGTGGGCATGACCCCGCTTAAAGTGAAAGTCACAAATTCTACTTCTACTCTCAATCTTGTTTTGGAAGAAAGTAATACGGAACTGAACCAGGTAGTCGTAACTGGTTATAAAACTGAAAAAAAAGTTGATTTGACGGGTGCTGTATCAGTGGTTAATCTGAACAACATCAAAAATAATCCGGTATCCAGTCCGATGCTTGCCTTACAGGGGCAGGTACCCGGTTTATACATTCAGGTGGATGGTTCGCCAACCGGTGCAAACGGTGCAGCGCCAACGATTATAATACGGGGTGTCAATAATCTGAATGGTTTAGGAAACTTAAACTCGCCCCTTTACGTAATTGATGGAGTTCCTACTATCCAATATCAGGATTTTGCAAACATTAATACCAATTCGATAGCATCCATACAGGTGTTGAAGGATGCCTCCGCATCTTCCATTTATGGATCAAGAGCCGCAAACGGAGTTATTATCGTGACAACCAAAGACGGTGGCACGAGCGGAGCTGAAAAAGTGCATCTCCAGTTTAGTTCACTTGCAACCTGGCAAACAGAAAAACCCTGGCAGGAACCGGTACTTTCTTCAACACAAAGAGGTGAGGCTCTTTGGAGAGCTGCCGTCAATGACGGATCTGACCCCAACACGATTTCTACCAGCAATATATATCAGTATAAATGGAACAACGATTATGCCAACCCTGTTCTTAACAATGTAATCATAGCTCCCTTTGTAGGTGGTGATTCTCTGGAACCATCAGCAAGTACAAATTGGCAAAATGCCTTATTTAAGACTGCACTTATTACTTCTAACGACCTGGCCATAACGGCCGGTAACAAAACAAGCGGACTGCTAATTGACTTAGGCTACTATAATAATAATGGCCTGATGCAGTTTACCTATTTCCAGCGTTTCAATGCCAGAATAAATGCACATACCAGCGCTTTTAACGGAAAATTCAGGTTCGGAGAAAACATGCAGCTGGCCAGGACTTCCCAGGTTAATTCTACAACGGACGTAGGGGGCGACGCTGTCGGAGATCTTGCGCTCACACTGGCGCCCACCATCCCATTATATAAAACAGATGGCACCTATGGTGGTCCTGTGGGTGCAGGTTACTCAGACAGAAATAATCCGGTTGATATGCAATACCTGAACAGGTGGAACACAAACAACCTGTTTATGGCTTATGGAAATGTGTTTGCAGAAATAGATATCTTAAAAAATCTGGTATTCAGAACACGAGTAATATATTAATTCAGCCACCCGTACCAGGTGCTGTAGGTGAAGGACAGTTACAATGGGTGAATGGTGCAAGCAAGAATACCAAAGGTTGGGAATTTGTGTTGGGTTACCGGAACAGAACTGCCAGCGGATTAAGTTATTCTATCACAGGGAACGCCAGCCACTGGATTGACAAAATCACTGCCTTACCTGAGGATGTAAGAGCTGCCTATCCGGGTGATCCTAATCATTCTATTATCGGACATTCCCAATTTTCCATTTTCGGCTACAAGGAAATCGGCATATTCCAGGACCAACAGCAGGTCAATGCAGCACCATCACAACCTGGGGCAGGTCCTGGAAGGTTACAGTATGCTGACCTTAATGGAGATGGCAAGGTTGATGTAAATGATCAGACCTGGCTTGGCACCACATTACCCACACTCGAATATGGGATTCGAATAGAACTCAACTTTAAGAACTTCGATTTCTCCGTTTTCGGATCAGGGGTTGCCGGAAAAACAGGATTTGACCCGGTGAAATTTATGAATTCGTTTATAGACACCCGCAACAACTACGGTCCGGGCGTGCTCAATGGATGGACAGTTCAGAAACCTACTTCGACACCTGCTCTTTCTATTCTGAACCTCAATAATGAGGGTAGAACTTCTAATTTTTTCTATGTGAATGCTTCTTATTTCAAAATCAGGAGTGTTCAGCTGGGATATAATTTGCCGAGCAACATGACAAAATCGATCAAACTGGAAGGATTAAGAATATATGTAGCCGGCGATAACGTGGTCGCTTTTAAGAATAAGGATTTCTTAAGTAAGGATCCGGAACGCGCAAATTCATTTGCTCTCTGGCCCGTCCCGACCGGATTTACTGTTGGCATCAATGCGAATTTTTAAAAAGAAAAAATATTATTATGAAACATAGTAAAATTATATCGTGGTTTTTGTTTACCGGTCTTCTTTTTGCCGGTTGCAAAAAATATCTGGATTATCAGCCTCAGGGTGCTGTAGCAGCTCCCGGCCTCACATCTCCCACTGCAGTTGAAGGACTATCAACGGCTGCTTATGCAGGAATCGCCAATGACTGGTGGGACGCGCCCATCACCAGCAACTGGGAATGGGGAAGCATTCGCGGTGGTGACTCTTATAAGGGAGGAGGTGGATTAAACGACCAATTTCAGATGGACAGGTATGAACAGTTCTATCTCGTATCCCCCGATAACAATGGTGCCGGTGACTTTGGTTTCCCCGGTGCATGGATAAGAGCATATGGAGCCATTTCCAGATGCAACGCAGCCTTGAGAGCCCTAAATGGTACAACTGATGCTGCTTTTCCAAATCGTAAAACACGCATTGGCGAAATGCATTTCCTAAGAGGACATATGTTCTTCTTCCTGAAAGTGATGTTTAATAGGATCCCATGGTTCGATGAAACACTAACGGATGCACAGATTGCCCTGGTTTCCAATACAATGTCCAGTGATTCACTTTGGTACAAAATAGAGGGAGATTTCCAGACAGCGGTCGACGATTTGCCACCGGTACAAACAGGTCAACCGGGAAGAGCCAATCAGCTTTCTGCAAAGGCTTACCTGGCAAAGGCGTTACTCTATCATGCGTATACACAGGATAATCAGTATACCGTAACGGGTACTGATGCAGCAAAACTGAATCAGGTTGTTGCTCTCACAAACGATGTCATCAACTCAGGCATGTATAGTCTGCAACCGGATTTTGCTTATAATTTTCTCGATGGCCATGACAATGGACCCGAGTCAGTATTTGCCATCCAATATTCTATTAATGATGGAACTCAGATCGGAGGCCGATTAAGTATGTCAACCAGTTTGAATTATTTTGGAGGCGCGCCTCAATATGGTTGTTGCGCTTTCCATATTCCCAGTCAGGAACTGGTAAATGCTTTCAGTACAGATGTTAATGGCCTGCCCAAATTTGATACATACAATAATACCGCATTGACAGACGCTGACCTGACTACTAATGGGGTTAATGTGGACCCAAGAATCGATCACACGGTAGGTATCCAGGGTCATCCATTCAAATATGATGCAGCCATTCCCTACGATCATAGCTGGGAAAGGGATAATGGTGATTACGGCGGTTTTGGTACCATGAAGGAACTGCAACTCGCAACCTGCGCCTGTTTCAAAAAACTGGGACCATTCTACGGTACTTCTGTGAATATGGACGTCATTCGTTATGCTGATGTGTTATTAATGCAGGCTGAAGCTCAGATTCAGTTGGGCAACCTGAATGCAGCTTTGACATTGATCAATCAGGTCCGGGCAAGAGCAGCTAACGTCAGTCCGCTGGTGAAAAAAACCGACGGCACCAATCCTTCCAACTACAAAATTGATATATATAAACCAGGTGTAAATATTGTGTGGGATCAACCGACTGCTTTCAAAGCGCTTCAATGGGAACGCAGGATGGAATTCGCCATGGAAAGTCCAAGATTTTTTGATATTGTCCGTTGGGGTATTGCTGCGCCTACGATGAATACATTTTTTGCGACGGAGAAACTGAGGCATACTTTTCTCGCAAATGCCCTGTTCACCCATGGTCGGGATGAGTATTTTCCGATTCCTCAGGAACAAATTGTATTTACAAACGGACTGTATAAACAAAACCCGGGATATTGACGGTGGATTAGTTAGAATTTATATCACAAACCCGAACTGATTTGAAATTTCACAATATATGAAAAAGCAATTCACTGTTTTTGTCATCTGCTTCTTCCTTGCATCCGGGATTTTTGGACAGACCGAACAGATACCTACACCGCAATGGAGACCTGTTTACCATTTTACCCCGGAAAAAAACTGGACAAACGATCCGAATGGTCCGATTTACCTGAACGGCACATTCCACATGTATAACCAACAAAATCCTTTTGAAAACAAGTGGGGACATATGAGCTGGGGGCATGCCACCAGTAAAGACCTGATACACTGGATACATTATCCCATCGCAATGCCTGAAACAATAGAAAAGGATACAACCTGGCGGTTTTCAGGTTGTGCAGTGCTGGATAAAAATAACACGAGCGGCTTGTGTAAAAACGACAGCTGCCTGGTTGCCATATACACAGCCGATCAGCCAAACCTGAAAAAAGAATCCCAATATGTTGCTTATAGCAATGATGGCGGCATGACGTTCACCAATTACGAAAATAATCCAGTCATCGATTTGCATAAAAAGGATTTCCGTGATCCGAATGTTTCCTGGAATGAAGACTTAAAAAAATGGTTAATGGTCGTAGCCTTGCCAAAGGAAAATCAGGTACAGTTTTATTCATCTGATAATCTTATTAAATGGGACCTTTTGGGTGAATTTGGACCGGCAGGGATACGAAAAGGAATCTGGGAATGTCCTTCATTTATCCAGTTATCTGTTGAGGGGCAACCAAATAAAAAAAAGTGGGTATTGATGAATTCTTTTGGGGGATCCGGGAAGCCAGTCATGCAATACTTTATCGGCGATTTTAACGGTAAAACATTTATCAATGACAATCCGCCGGATAAGATTCTTTATGTAGACTATGGAGACTGTTTGTATGCCGGTATCCCATGGAACAATATACCCGACAATAAAAACTTATTTATCGCGTGGATGGTTCCTCCGGCACAGCAAACGTATCCCTGGAGAGGTCAGATGTCTATCCCCAGGAATCTCAGTTTAGTTGAAACAAAGGAAGGCATTCGTCTTGTACAACAACCCGCGGCCCTCATAGAAAATAATCTGGACCAGTATTCAGGGAAGCAGGTAAAGGAATTCAAAAACATCAAAATCAGTAATGGGGAAAAACCGATAGAAGAAAATAGTATCGTAAAAGGCAATTCTTATTGGATCGATGCGGAGCTGGTAGCGACAGCCGGCTCGACGACCGGTTTCAAAATTGCCGCTAAAAAAGATAAGAACAATAAAATCATCTCAGCAACAGAAATCGGATATAATTCTTTAAAACATCAATGGTACGTTGACCGGTCACATTCCGGCAGTCATGTGAATAATATAAAACAGGAAAACCGTCTTCAAACGATTGACGAGCAGGTGAACCCGGGTAAAATCAGGATTAAAATATTATTTGACAAGTCTTCCCTGGAAGTCTTTTTCGGCAACGGAGAAAAAGTATTGACAACATATATTTTTCCCGATGAAGATTCAGACAATCTCATGTTATTCGCAAATGATGGAACCGTTAATCTGAAATCATTAAAAATCTGGAACTTATCGGAAATCATTCCTGGTATAACGGGCAATTAAAAGAATTGGATTTTTTTAAGCATAAGCAGGTAGTTGTTCAATTCTTTGGCAGAACACTACCAGGGGGAGCGTTTCTACCCTCCCCTTTATTTTTAAATTCATAACAAGAAAACATCTGTTTCCAAATGAAAGCAGGATATTCCTTACTCATAGTGATATGTGGGATAATCTTCAAGACAACTGTATATGCGCAGGTGCCGGCTAAAACATTGCCGGATTTTGAATTTTCAAGGCTGGATAACAGTTCATTTACAAAGCAAAACATGGTCAGGGGCAGTCTATCTTTCTTTATGTTTTTTGATCCTGACTGTGAACATTGTCAACGCGCGATAAAAAATATCGATTCGCAATACAGGTCCTTTGAAAAAGTTGCAGTCTATCTCATTTCACAAGATAATGAGGAAAAGATGAAGGGCTTTCTAAACCAATATACAAAACACCTGAAGTCACAAAAAAATGTATTATTACTGATAGATAACAAAAATCAGTTCATTGTAAAATTCAAGCCCCGCCGGTATCCCGCAATGTTTTTGTACTCAATTGACAACACGCTGATTGACTATGAGGACAATTCGGAAACCGTATTCCGCCTGGTACATTTTATCAGCCAGGATCTGTCAAAAAAAGCAGAAAGCAAAAAATTATAAATCGTGCCTGATAATAATAGCAATACTTAATAAAAGACCGGAAACCGATAAATATTCATAGCTTTTAATTCGTAATGTCAAAAATGAATTCAGGTAAACTGTATCGGATTTTACTGCCGGCATTTTTTTTTCTCGTTTCCTGCCAAAAGCCAGACGAATATTTCATCCATTTACCCCAATCCAAAACGCATATAGACTTTGAAAATAATCTTCCTGATGATCCAAAACTCAGTATACTGAGTTATATATATTATTACAACGGCGGGGGTGTTGCTATTGGAGATATCAACCAGGACGGCCTTCCTGATATTTATTTCACCTCCAATACCAGAGGCCATAATAAGTTGTATCTCAATAAGGGCAATTTTGAATTTGAAGATATTACCGAACAGGCCGGTGTGGCGGGCAGTGCAGACTGGTGCACGGGCGTAACCATGGCAGACGTGAACGGAGATGGTTTACTGGATATCTATGTGTGTGCCATTGCCAATATGCATGGACTCGAAGGACATAATGAATTATTTATTAACAATGGTCATGGTGGTTTTAAAGAAAGCTCCGCCGAATATGGATTGGATTTCTCGGGATTCTCCACACAGGCAGTTTTCTTCGATTATGACCATGACGGTGACCTCGATTGTTTTATCCTGAATCAATCTGAACATCCGAATCAACATATTGTTGATACCAGTAACAGGCGAAAATTTGATCCTTATTCCGGAGAAAGACTTTTCAGAAATGACCTTGTAAATGGAAAACGAAGATTTACGGATGTTTCCTCACAAGCCGGACTTTATCAAAGCAGTTTATGTTATGGATTGGGCATTGGGGTTGCAGACCTGAACAATGATGGATGGGAAGATATATATGTCGGCAACGATTTTCATGAAAATGATTATTACTACATCAACAATCATGACGGAACATTTTCGGAATGCGGCGCAGATCATTTCAGGCATTATAGCCGCTATAGTATGGGAAATGATATTGGTGATTTTAACAATGACGGGCAACTGGATATAATAACAGCTGATATGTTGCCAGGCGAAGAAAAAACACTAAAGACTTACGGCAACGGAGAGCACCTGGATACCTATTTTCAGAAAATCACGCATAATGGCTATCAAAATCAGTACTCAAAGAACTGTCTCCAGAAAAATAATGGCGACGGAATTAGTTTTAGTGACATTGGACTCATCAGTGGTGTGTCTGCCACAGACTGGAGCTGGAGTCCCCTGATGGCGGATTTTGATAATGATGGTAATAAAGATTTATTTATTTCCAGTGGCATTGTAAAACGGCCACTCGATCTTGACTTCATTCTTTTTTTCTCCAATTTGAAGAATCCCGAAACGTACGGCAACCCCGAAGATTTTACAAAAGCTATGCTGAATCGGATGCCGGATGGCTCGTCCCACCCTTATTTATTTAAAGGAGACGGCCACATGAGTTTTAAAGATATGAGCGCGGAATGGGGAACGAGTGAAATGAAAGGCTATTTTAATGGCGCCGCCTATGCGGATCTGGATAATGATGGAAAACTGGATTTAGTAATGAACTGTCTGAACGCTCCGGCAGTCATTCTGAAAAATAATACACCTGCCAAAAACTACCTTTCCCTGTCTTTTCAGGGCGATGATCTGAACACTTCAGGTATCGGCGTTAAAACCTATCTTTTTACCGGTTCAAAAATGCAATACCAGCAACTCATGTTAACCCGGGGTTTTATGTCTTCGTCTGATACCCGACTGCATTTCGGGTTAGATAGCCTTACTTCAGTAGATAGCATTTTAGTCTTGTGGCCGGACCAAAAGTACCAGGTATTGAAAAATGTGCCCGCTAATAAGCATATGGTCATAAAACAAAAGGACGCCACATCAAATTTCCAGCGTAATATTTTCTTTCCGAAAAAAACAGCCGCTCTGGAAGACATCAGCAGCCAGGTTCATGTCGGCTGGAAACATAAAGAGGATCTGTTCAACGACTTCAACATACAATACCTTATTCCACATATGGAATCGACCAGAGGACCTAAACTGGTTGTTGCAGATGTAAACAAGGACGGATTGGATGATATTTTCATATGCGGCGCCAAAGGACAACCAGGTTGCCTGATGTTGCAGACTAAAAAAGGAACTTTCATAAAGTCAGATTCTGCCGTATTTGAACGAAATAGAGGAAGCGAAGGAGTTGATGCAATTTTTTTTGATGCTAACAACGATGGCTTTCCCGATCTGTATGTAGTAAGCGGTGGCAATGAATATCCGGATGGCAATCCGAATCTTGCCGATCATCTCTATATGAATGATGGGAATGGGCATTTCAGAGAATCCATTCAGGCTTTGCCTGCAATTCTGAAGAATAAATCCTGTATTGCTGTTGGAGATATCAACAAAGACGGATATCAGGATCTTTTTGTGGGTGGCCTGGTCACGGCAAAAGAATATGGCATATCCAAAACGCCCTCCTACCTTTTATTAAATGATGGAAAAGGAAATTTCAAGTTAGCAAATGATTCAATCATCCCATTACGTGAAACTAGTATTGTTACCGCTGCTACTTTTGCGGACTTGAATAATGATGGCTGGATGGATCTGATAGTGACCGGCGAATGGATGGGCATGAAAATCTTTATGAATAACCACGGAGTGTTCAAAGCAAATGAAATTGATCATTCTTCCGGTCTTTGGCAAACCATTTATGCGACTGATTTGAATGGTGACGGATATCCTGATTTGTTAGCCGGAAACTGGGGATTAAATTCAAAACTGGTGGCCGGAAAAGAAGGTCCCTTAAAACTCTACATCAAGGATTTCGATCACAATGGATCCCTTGAGCAAATCATGACCTATTTCATCGGCGGTCAGGAATACCCGTTTCTGGGTAAGGACCAGCTTGAACTTGCCCTTCCTTCCTTAAAGCAAAAGCATCTGAGCTACGATGAAGTTGCGGGCAAATCAGTACAATTTATGTTCGGCGATTTACTGAAGGATTGTGTTGAACTAAAAGCAGAGACACTGGGTTCAGCCTGTTTTATAAATGACGGTCATGGAAATTTTACAAAAATGGATTTGCCCGGGGAATTACAACTATCCCCGATATTTTCTTTTACATATTTCCCTACAAAATCTTCTGATACATATTTTGCCGCGGGGAATTTCTATGGAGTAACACCCTTTGAAGGGCGTTATGATGCGCTCAATCCGACATTATTTGACTACGAAAAAGGAACAAAACAATTTAAAGTGTTATCTGATCTTCCCGCAATCCATGGGGAATGCCGGGATGCAAAATGGATTAACTGTGCCGGGGGCAAAAAAATGCTTGTGGTTGCGAGGAACAACGATCAGTTGATTTTCTTAAAACCTACCCTATAAAAATGTGGCCTGATCCTCCTGACCCCCATCTGCGGTTCGAACTCATGTGGTGGGGTTGTTAACTCATCGGATTAATGCGGATGAGTCTGAAATACTCCAGTTACCGGGCTTTGAAATATTAGGATTCATTCTTCCGGTATTTATTTGCATAATCCGTTAGCTTTATCCTTTAAAGAATGAATTCATTTTTAAAGGATCAGTGAATAAATACCTCTTATATATCGCCATCAGTCTTTCTGCAATGAGTACTGCTGCGCAAAAAAATTACGAAAACATGGCAGACCGGTTCCTGGTTTATTATAATGCGGAGAAAGCAGACAGTATTTTTGCCATTTACTCAACCGGACTGAAAGAAAAGCTCCCCATTGAAAAAACCCGCGCCGTGTTCTCCGGTTTGCATATTCAGTATGGCGAATTGAGATCGCTTGATCTATTGAAACAGGACAGCGGGTTCAACTCATACAAGGCAATTTTTTCCCATCAGACACTCAGTCTGCTGCTGGCACTGACCGACGATAACCTGATTGACGGGTTCAGACTGGTTCCCTATAATCCTGAGCAATTTCCTGAGGAAAAGAAGAAGAGTAAATAGACTCTTCAGGAAAATGTGATGAATATATTAGTGCTTATTAAACGCCCTGAGACAGGTTCTGGAAGTCTTCTTTATTAAGATTAATTTTTACACTTTCCATATTTTCTCTTATATGTTCAAGGGAACTGGTGCCCGGAATGAGCAGTATATTTTCGGAACGTTTTAACAGCCACGCTAATGCGATCTGGGCGGTTGTAGCCTTGTATTTTGCTGCGATGCGACCGATACTGTCCTGGAGCTTATGCGGACCCGAGGCAAGCGGATACCAGGGAATAAAAGCAATATTTTCTTTTGCTGTATAGTCAAGCACTTTCTCCCATTTTCTGGTTCCCAGGTTATATAAATTTTGAACCGATACGATGGGTAATAACTTTCTCGCACGTTCGATATCCTGAATGTCCACTTCAGACAGTCCGACATATTTTATTTTTCCTGCAGCAACTGCTTCGGCCACAGGAACCAGGGTTTCTTCGACAGGAACTTTTGGATCAACCCGGTGAAGCTGCCACAATTCAATCTGTGACACCTGCAGACGTTTCAGGCTGCCTTCTATCGCTTTTTTAATATATTCCGGTTTACCGTTGGTAACCCACTGCCCTGGTCCGGTACGTTCAAATCCGCCCTTGGTAGCTACGAGAATTTTATCATAATACCCTTTCAGTGCATCATGAATCAACACTTCACTCGTATGCGGACCATAAGCATCTGCCGTGTCAATAAAGTCCACACCCGATTCAACGGCCGATCTCAAAACAGCTATGGCTGATGAACGATTGGGTGCGTCTCCCCACACTCCGGGACCTGTCAGCTGCATCGCTCCATAACCCAGACGATTGATGCGACGTTTACCGGCCAGCAGGAAGGTTAGGGATTGCCGTTCCTTTTCCGATTCAAGAGGGTAATTTGTTTCTGATCTTTTCATAAAAAATTCAAATTTAACATTGCTGCTAATTATTCATAACAATGAGATTCCATAATTGTTTCCGGATGCAATTAGAATACCCGGCAGGCATGACTATGGATTATTATTAACTTTAAAAAAAAATCAGATGGATCTGAGACTTCAGAATAAAATCGCTTTTATCAGTGGGTCAACTTCAGGAATAGGATTTGCTATTGCCAAACGACTTCTTCAGGAAGGAGCAACCGTTATAATCAATGGTAGAACAAAAGAATCGGTAAATCAGGCTGTTACAGATTTAAATAAGCTGGCTCCCGGTTCAAATGTTTCGGGAATTCCCGCAGATTTTTCCAAAGCGGCTGAAGTGAATCAACTGATCCAGGCGATTCCTGATCTGGATATTCTGATCAACAATGCAGGGATTTTTGAGCCGATCCCTTTCAAGGATATTCCCGATGAAGACTGGTTCAAATTGTTCGAGGTAAACGTAATGAGTGGCGTGCGATTGTCAAGACATTTTTTTCCGAAGATGCTTGAAAAAAATGAGGGCCGGATTATTTTTATATCCAGTGAGTCTGCAGTTTTCATTCCGGATGAAATGATTCATTACGGCATGACGAAAACAGCGCAGATAGCAGTGAGCAGAGGTTTGGCTGAATTGACCAAAGGCACAAAAGTTACCGTAAATACCATTTTACCCGGACCGACCATGTCAAAGGGTGCAAGCTCATTTATAGAAGACATATCAAAAAAGGACAAAATTTCACCGAAAGAAGTAGAAAAAGATTTCTTCAAAAATATGCGCCCGACTTCTCTTTTGCAACGCTTCGCCTCTGTTGATGAAATTGCTGACACAGTGGTTTACTTTGTAAGTCCGCTTGCATCTGCGACCAATGGAGCCGCCATTCGGGTGGAAGGAGGTCTGATCAGATCGATATTATAATTGTAATTTATTCCAAAACAACCGTCCTGTCTCTGGGGTATTTCACACTATATCCGAATCCCAATTTCTTTTCCTGACCCGGCAGCGTGGAAATCACCCAACTAAGTATACCTGTTTCTTTGTCGGCTTTTGCATCCGGTGCCTTGACGTCATCCACACTGATCTCTTTGTTTGTAGAAACGGGATACTGATCAACGATATGAAGGGTAACGGGTGCCTTTTTTGAATTGCGTACACTAATCTCGTAGTCCTTTGTTTCTGTGCGACTGGATCCGATAAACTTTTTGGAGCTATATTCTTTTACCAATTTCCTGAATATTTTAATGCCATTGTCTTTCCCCAGTGAAAGTGAAATGGTATCCGCGGTTGCACCCAGATCGAGATAAGTTTTTCCCAGGTAAGTTCCTTCAAAATACAAACTGACTTCTCCGGATTGAAAATCGTAATCCTGCCAGTTAACTATTTTAGCCGTCAGGAAAACGGAGGGATCGATTTTCGGCGCTGAATAATAATCGTACATGGATGGTACATCAAATTGTTTTATACCAATCGTCGTTGTTTTACCATCTGTTTCCAAACTGTACTTATCGTCTATTTTAAATACTGTTGTTGTCGGCTGGATTTGTGTTATCACGGAGACGGTTTGAATGGATTCTTTTTTTTGTTTGGTATTGCTGCCAGTAACTGCAAGTCCTGATACACTGCCTACCAAATCCTGACGGGTAGTGTAACCTATTTCTTCGATATCATTTAAAGACGAAACGGAATGCTCCATTGAAATGGTGTAATATCCGGTCTTTGCTAATATTTCCTTCATCTGATAACCGACGCTGGAAACCACGATTGTCTGGCCACTTGAAATATTCTGAAGTTTAAAAAATCCGTTTTCATCGCTTAATGTTGCGGTTTTACCTCCTTTTACTGCAACCGTGGCTCCTACGACGGGTTCATTGTTATCATCCATGATCCTGCCTGAAATAGTTCCATTGTTTATCTGGCCGCGCATAGATATAGAAGGATCATAATAATTAATCATCCAGGGTTGCAAAGGTGAAGGGGTTGCATTATTATTGGGACTTCCGGTACTCAGAAACAGCGATATATTTTTCCAGGTCTCCCCACTCCTTTGGAAAACATTTGCATTCATCAGGACATTCAACGGTTTTGTAATATCATCTAAATGCACATCATATATCGGATACCAGCCTGCATCTTTGATATTATATGATAACTGAAAATTTACGGTTCTCGTTTCCTTGCTTTCAATTAATACAAAAACAATATAGTTTACGCTGTCTTTCTTTTTGCTGATTTCCATCAGCTGCAATTTATTTTTTTCATATTCATGCTGGTCCGCAATCAGGCGTTTCTGAATTTCCATCTCTTTTCCGTATACTTCTGTTAATCGTTGCCTTTGCAGATCGAGAGATTCTTTTAGTTCTGATGCCTTCACACCGGCTTGTCCGCCGATAGCCTGATTTTTTAACAGCATGGCCTCCTCATTTTTATATACATCCAGAAATTTAACATCCTGATCGAGTTTATCTTTTGCCGCACTGGATAATTCTGACAGGTTCCTTTCTTCCTGATCAATTTTGCGCACGCTTAAATAGTCTTTGTTTGTCTGGATCGAAAGCATCGTGATGTTTGCATCGGCTTTTAATTGCACAGTTTGTTGCTCCAGCTGATTACTCAGTCCGCCGAATGCAATTTCGGTTCGTCCCGGCAGAATATTGACCGTCGAAAATCTTTCCACCCGGGCACCCGAAGAGAATATGGTTACATTATTAATGGTTGTTTCGGCATTCAGCTTTTTTACCTGGGCGCGGGCTGACACGTATAACAGCAGGGTAAATACAAATAAAATGACTCGCATAGTGGGGTTTTAAGTACCTGATGCAGAATTCTTAAAAATTACACAAACAACTCCTGACTTCGCCATAACCCTGATCCCGATTGCGTGCGTAAAGCGATGGTTTCCATTCCCAACAGTTTTAACATCTGTTTCGGATTGCGTTTCCGTGAATGAACAAAGGGAATTGCTTTCTGTTGTATTTTGCAGTCAGCAGATGTCATTAGTAACTGTTTCCCATCTTTCGAAGAAATTCAGGTCCCATAACGCAGTGGATGACTTGTCATTCAGCGTAGAGGAAGGTGACGTATATGGATTTCTGGGCCAAAACGGCGCGGGAAAGTCAACCACCATCCGGATGTTACTGACACTGGTCAGGCCAACTTCAGGACATATTGATATTTTCGGATTAAACCTGAATAAAGAAAGAAAAAAAATCCTGAGTCAGATAGGTGCAGTGATAGAAAAACCCGACCTCTATAAATACCTGTCTGCTTATGAAAACCTTTCTCTCTTTGCACGCATGAGTGGATTCATCAACAGCAAAAAAGAACTCAATGCACAATTGGAAATGGTGGGACTGGCAGGCCGGGAAACCGACCTGGTGAAAACATTTTCACAAGGCATGAAACAGCGGTTGGGAATTGCCGTTGCGTTGATCCATAATCCGCGGCTTATCATTCTGGATGAACCTACGAACGGCCTGGATCCACAGGGCATCGCAGACATGCGAAACCTGATATTACATCTGAGCCGGCATCTTCATAAAACCGTGATTGTTTCTTCGCATCTGCTCAATGAAATAGAACAGATTTCCAATCGTATGCTGATCATCGATGAAGGAAAAAAAATCGTGGAAGGAACAGTTGAGTCTCTGACGGATCCTGCCAGAACCCTGGTGGAAGTAACTGTTGATAACCCGATCGCCGCTACCAGCCGGATTGAAAGCTCTTCCTGGTTTTGCTACCTGATAAAGACGGAGAATAATCATTTGATTTTTCAACTGCCGAAACACCTGATACCTGAACTGAATCGTTCATTGGTTCAGCTGGAAATAAACGTTTTATCGCTTCAGGCTAAAAATTCGCTGGAAGCCCAATTTTTATCCTTAACCCGGAGTAAACAAAATGTGGCAGCTTTTACAGATTGAACTTTTAAAGATATTCCGGAAACCCAGGACTTATATCAGTTTTGGCGCCATTGCCGCAATGGTGATCATTATCCAGATTGCGCTGAAATTTGACGGACAATCCTATATCGAATTCCTCACGGGCAGTTTGAAAGATTCGCTTGAAATTCCTTACACAAATATTCTTAACGGATATTTTGTTTGCTTTATCATACTGAATTTACTGTTGATTCATATTCCCCTGCTCATCGCCCTGGTTGCGGGAGATTCCATTGCAGGTGAAGCCAATATGGGAACTCTTCGGTTGATCGCCAGCAAACCCGTCAGCCGCACGGGACTCATGCTCGCAAAATTTATGGCAACGATCATTTATACAGCTTTGTTGTTAATCTGGCTGGCATTTATTTCACTACTGATCAGCATATTGATTTTCGGAACCAATGATATTCTGATTGCAAGGAATGATGCTTTGGAAATCATCCAACGCAATGACGTATTGTGGAGATACATGGCTGCATTTGCCTTTGCAACCCTGGCGCTCACGACTGTGGCGGCTCTGGCTTTTCTGCTTTCTGTATTTGCTGATAATTCCGTCGGGCCCATCGTTTCCACTATCAGTATCGTGATTGTTTTTACGATTTTGTCTGAAATGCAAATTCCGTTGTATGATCGAACCATAAAGCCATTTCTTTTCACTTCTCATATGCTGGCATGGAAAGGCTTTTTTTATAGCAAGGTAGACTCGGGCGGATCATCGCTTCCCGGCACGATTGAAAATATCCGGGCCATTGGGAAAAGCAGTTTGATCCTCGTATTATATATTATTGGCTTTGTTTCAGCGGCGATTTATGCGTTTAACAAAAAGGACATTCTAAGCTAAGGTTCAAGGCTAAGGCTAAGGCGAAGGCGAAGGCGAAGGCGAAGGCGTAGAGTCCTAAAAAAAAGAAAATGTAAATGAAATCAAAATATTTATTTTCTATTTTAATTTTTTCCTTTTTAGGGGCGTATGCGCAGGATGCTACTACCCTGGTAAAAGGGATTCGTGCGAATCTGGAAAAGATAAATGACTATGAAGCGGATGCAAAATTTAAAACAGAAATTTCCTTTCTGAAAGTACCGGATGCCGTGGTTAAAATTTATTATAAGAAGCCGGATAAAATAAAAATCAAAAATCAAAACGGCATCTCACTGGTTCCGAAAGAAACGGTCAGCATCAGTTTATATAGTCTGTTGAACAGCCACTACACTGCGCTGGACGGCGGAACCGATCTTGTGCAGGGAATTCCGGTAAGAATCATTAAACTTTTACCTGCAGATGAAAATGCAGAGCTGGTGCTGGCAACTCTTTATATAGATACCAAACGACTGCTGGTTTTAAAGGCAAAGACTACAACCCGTGAAAGCGGAACCAACGAAGTGGAGCTATTCTATGGAAAATTCCTTCCAGTTGGATTGCCAGACCGCATCATTTTCAGCTTTAATACAGAAGACTTCAAATTACCCAAAGGTGTCACTTTTGACTATGATGACGGCACGGCAAAAAATAAAGGAGCTGAACCAGGTAAAAATCAACGCGGGAGAATTGAAATTACTTATTTGAATTATGCGGTTAATAAAGGGTTATCTGATTCACTCTTTAAGTAGATGTTCTTTCGGTAGGGCGAAGGCTAAGGCGTGAGGCCAAGGCTAAGGCTAAGGCAAAGGCTAAAACCAGTATGAAAATCTGCGGGTGATCGAAAACGATTACCTTTCGTTTTTACTTTAACGCCTTAGCCTTAGCCTTAGCCCTGGCCTTAACCCTGGCCTTAGGCCTTGAGCTTTAGTCTCCTGTGGCTTAACAAATATTTGCCGACTTGACCTTAATTCGCTTTTTTTGCGCTTGGGCACTTAAAACAGACTACATACATGGTAGAAATCGGATCGCGGAGTCTTTCTCTTATCAATTTCTCAGATATAGTTTTCAAAGCGGATCAAATTGCCCTGAATCCGGCTGCACTTGAAAAGGTGGATGCCAGTTTTCAATTCTTAAAACACTTCTCAACCGGAAAACTGATTTACGGCATCAACACTGGATTCGGTCCCATGGCCCAATACAAGATCAGTGACGAAAACAGGCTCCAGCTTCAATATAATCTCATTCGCAGTCATAGTTCAGGCATGGGAAATACTTTAAGCCCCCTGCTTGGAAGAGCGATCCTGTTGGCCAGGCTGAACAGTCTCATGCAAGCGCACTCTGGTATTCATATCAGTCTTGTGGAGCTTCTGGCGGCATTCATCAATCATAATATTGTCCCCTGCATTTATGAACACGGAGGTGTGGGCGCCAGCGGCGACCTGGTGCAACTTGCCCATTTGGGACTCAACCTGATCGGAGAAGGCAAGGTTTGGTACGAATCGGGTTGGCAGGATACGGCGACTGCACTCAAAAAAGCCGGCCTCAAACCGCTCGAAGTACAGATACGGGAAGGTCTCTCTGTTATCAATGGTACGTCAGCCATGACGGGTATTGGTTTGGTAAATATCGTTCTTGCAAAAAAATTACTGGCCTGGTCGGTCATGTTCTCATCCATGACAAACGAAATAGTGGAAGCTTACGATGATCACTATTCCAAAGAGCTCAATATTGTAAAACATCATACGGGGCAAAATTATATTGCTGCCATGATGCGGGGTATGCTGAAGGATAGCAAAATGATCCACAGCCGTTCTGAGCATCTCTATAATCCTGCCAATATTGAACACGATGTATTTGAAGATAAAGTGCAGGAATATTATTCCCTGCGTTGTGTTACACAGATTCTGGGACCGATATACGATACGATTGAACATGCCGAAAGAATCCTTGTTGAAGAACTCAATTCGGTAAATGATAACCCGGTGATCGATCATCAAAACCGGAACATTTTTCATGGCGGCAATTTTCATGGCGACTATGTTTCGCTTGAAATGGATAAATTGAAAATTGCCATTACAAAGCTGTCAATGCTCGCCGAAAGGCAGCTGAATTATCTACTCAATGATAAGTTGAATCAAATTCTACCACCCTTTGTAAATCTGGGAGTTCTGGGATTTAATTTTGGCATGCAGGGTATGCAGTTTACTGCTGTTTCCACCGTTGCGGAAAATCAAACGCTCTCCTATCCCATGTACGTGCACAGCATTCCGAATAACAACGATAATCAGGATATAGTGAGTATGGGTTGCAATGCTGCGCTGATGGCAAAAAAAGTAATCGATAATAGTTTTGAAGTGCTGACAATCCAGGCCGTGACGATTTTGCAAGCCATAGATTATTTAAAATGCCAGGAAAAACTTTCACCGGCAACCCACAGGGTTTATTCCTCCATCAGAAAGATATTTCCGAAATTCATAGAGGACGGTCCAAAATACGAAGAACAGGAAAAGGTAAAAAACTGGCTCCTTCAAAATGAACCATTATGAAGTGCGCACTCGTTACAGGTGGTTCCAGAGGCATCGGGAGGGCCATCTGTATAAAACTTGGTTCCCTGGGTTATCATATTCTGATAAATTTTCGCTCTAATCTGGCTGAGGCTGAACAAACTCTGTCGCTTATCAAAGCAAAAAATGGAACAGGAGAACTGATTCCTTTTGACGTCAGTAATAAGATGGAAATTGCAGAAACGCTGGCCTTGTGGACAGAGGGTCACAAACAGGATCATATTGAAGTGCTCGTAAATAATGCCGGCATCAAGGAAGACACATTAATGATGTGGATGAAGGATGAACAATGGGAAAATGTGTTGCGAACCAACCTGGACAGTTTTTTTTATGTCACACGTCCGGTGCTGAGCGATATGCTCATGAAAAGATATGGCCGCATCATCAATATCGTGTCACTATCCGGATTGAAGGGACTTCCGGGACAAACGAACTATTCGGCGGCAAAGGGTGGTGTGATTGCTGCCACCAAAGCGCTTGCCCAGGAAGTGGGTCGTCGTGGTATAACGGTAAACGCCGTAGCACCCGGATTCATCAAAACGGACATGACCGAAAATATCTCCGAAAAAGAAATGAAGGCGCTGATTCCCGTCAACCGCTTTGGTACTTCAGAGGAAGTTGCGCATCTGGTCGCCTTTCTGGTTTCTCCCGAAAGCGGGTATATTACCGGTGAAGTTATTTCGATTAATGGAGGCATGTATTCCTGACCCTGGCGACAATAATTTCCTGTTAACTCCTTTTTTACAACGGAAAATTTATATTGAACTATTAAACCCCTCCATATGAGAAAGGCAGCTCTCCTATTTTTCTCCACTTTGTTATTCCAGTTTATTTTTTCACAGCCAGGCAGAACAAAAGCAAATGAAAACACAGATGAGTCAGGACCATTATGGCTTCGGTATCCTTCCATATCTCCGGATGGTCATACTGTTCTATTCTGTTTCAAAGGCGATATCTATAAAGTCTCCTCCGACGGAGGCGCTGCCATTCCTCTTACCATGAGTGAATCGGTTGAATTTTCTCCTGTATGGAGTCATGATGGAAAATATATTGCCTTTGCCAGTAACCGGTATGGAAATTTTGATGTATTTGTAATGCCTTCGACCGGCGGAGAAGCGAAAAGACTTACCTGGTTCTCGGGGTGGGATATTCCCACTACATTCAGTCCGGATGATAAGGAAATCATTTTTATTGCAAACCGGCAGGACCTGGCAAGCAATGTACAGTTTCCGGATGGGGGTCTCACCCAATTATATAGTGTGCCAATTGTGGGAGGTGAAGCGGCAATGTTTCTTCCGGTGCCCGCCATAGATGCCACATTCAGTTCAGATGGAAGTAAACTGATTTTTCATGATCTGAAAGGTTATGAGAACGACTGGCGGAAACACCATACTTCTTCGGTTACAAGAGATATCTGGGAATATGACCTGAAAACAAAAAAATATACGCAGCTGACGACCAATAAGGGAGAAGACCGAAATGCGGTATTTGGTGAAAATGACAATGAATTCTATTACCTCAGTGAACAGAATGGTGGTTCCATGAATATTTACAAAAGTTCTCTGGATAATCCTTCCTCATCCGTTGCGGTAACCAGTTTCAAAGAAAATCTGGTGCGTTTCCTGAGCCGGTCGAAAAACAATACCCTTTGTTTTGGATATGACGGGGAAGTATACCTGAAGAAAGGAAATGGGGAGCCGCAAAAACTATCAGTAATAATCGCTGAAGACGGCAGGATGATCATCGACAAAACGGTTCCGGTCAATACGGGCGCAACTGAAATGAAAGTTTCTCCCAATGGAAAGGAAATCGCTTTTGTGGTGCGTGGTGAAATATTCGTTACCAGTGTGGATGGAGGTATTACGAAAAGAATCACAAACACACCCTTTCAGGAAAGGAGTGTGAGCTGGAGTCCCGACGGCCGTTCGCTGGTATATGCCGCCGAGCCGGACAGCAGCTGGAATATTTATACAATCTCCATTGCCCGAAAAGAGGAACCTTATTTCTATGCGTCTACTGTTTTAAAACCTCAAACCATCATTGCCACAAAAGCCGAAGAGTTTCAACCAGCTTATTCACCCGATGGAAAAGAAATTGCTTACCTGGAAAACCGGGTCGTACTGAAAGTGATAAATCTGGAGAGTAAGCAAACCAGGACCATTTTGACCGCTGATAAAAATTATTCCTATGCAGATGGGGACCAATATTACTGCTGGAGCCCGGATAGTAAATGGTTCCTGGTCAGCTTTGGACAGAAAGAGAGGATACTATCGCCGGAAGTAGGTCTGGTTCCTGCCAGCGGAAAAGGACCCTTAACGAATCTCACACTGAGCGGCTACGACGACTTCGAACCGAAATGGGCTATGGATGGAAAGATGATGATATGGGGATCCACCAGGGATGGGGCCAGAGTGCAGGCAGGATATTCGGCCACCCTGGATGTATATGCTATGTTCTTTACCAAAGAAAGTTATGATCGCTTCAGGCTTTCCAAAGAAGACTACACACTGCTGAAGGAACAGGAAGATAAGGATAAGGAAAAATCCAAGGATAGTACGAAAATTGTCAAGGTCCTGGGTAAAAAAGAAAAGAAAGGCGAAAAACCTGTTACGGATACGACAGAAAAAAAGAAAGACCTCTTGTTCGACTGGGAAAATCTGACGGACAGAAAAATGCGCATAACTACCCATACTTCCGACCTCGGTGATATGGAACTTTCCAAGGACGGTGAGAAGTTGTATTATATGGCCCATTTTGAAAAGGGCTACGATTTATGGATGACCGACCTCCGAAAAAAAGATACGAAATTGTTGAGCAAGCTTGCTGTTAAAAATCCCACTTTGCAACTCTCCGGTGATGGCAAGTCGTTGTTTCTGCTGGCGGAAGGAAAAATAATGAAAATCGATCCGGAAACCGGGAAAACAGAACCGGTAAATATCAGCGGAGAGATGACGTTGGATTATGCCGGTGAAAAGGAATATATATTTGATCACAGCTGGAGACAGATCAAGGAAAAATTTTATGTGGAAGATATGCAGGGTGTTGACTGGGACCACTATTATAAAGTATACAGGAAATTCCTTCCTTATATAAATAATAATTACGACTTCGCAGAAATGCTGAGTGAATTACTTGGAGAACTCAACGCTTCGCATACCGGTTGTTATTATTTCGGTGCCCCAATCCCTAATGGCGACCGCACGGCTGCTCTTGGAATTTACTATGATTATGATTATAAGGGAAGGGGATTGAAAATTGACGAGGTGGTTGAAAACGGACCGCTTGACAAGGCAAATTCAAAAATCAAGGCGGGAGATATCATAGAAGAAATAGATGGCAACCCGATCACGGATTCTGTAGATCACTATAAGTATCTGAACCGGAAGGGAGGACAACTTACGCTGCTTTCCATCTATGATCCTGCGACGCATACAAGATGGCAGGAGACAGTTAAACCGATCGAAAGACAGGATGAAAGCGAATTGAAATACCAGCGCTGGGTAAAAGCAAGAAGAAAAGAAGTGGATAGTTTATCCGGTGGCAGAATTGGATACATTCATGTGCGCGCGATGAATGATGAAAGTATGCGTATTGTTATCGAGGAAGCACTTGGCCGTAACCTGAGTAAGGAAGCGCTCATCATCGATACCAGGTTCAATGGAGGAGGAAATATCCATGAACCCCTGAGTGACTTTCTCGCAGGCAAAAAATATATTGACATCATTCCGCATGGGCAGTATGTAGGTTCCGAGCCCTATAACAAGTGGTCAAAACCTTCCATCGTATTAATTGGCGAGGCGAACTATTCCGATGCTCACCTCTTCCCCATTGCATATAAAATAAAAGGTATAGGAAAAACAGTTGGTATGCCCATAGCAGGAACAGGAACTTTCGTATGGTGGGAGGAACAGATCGACCCCACCCTGGTTTTCGGAATGCCCATGGGCGGATGGAGAACAATGGATGGAATTTTCGCAGAGAATCACCAGATGGAACCTGATATCAAAGTGCGTCTGGATTATAATGTCATGACCAACGGACGCGACCAGCAGATAGAAGCTGCTGTAGCTGAGTTGCTGAAGAAATAGGGTTCAAATTTCCAAGTTTTGTTTCCTAATTTGGCTCCATGAACAGAGTGGTTATTACCGGTCTTGGCATATATTCCTGTATAGGTAAGAACCTTGAAGAGGTGAAAAACAGCCTGCGTGAAGGGAAATCAGGGATCGTTTTTGATCCTGTTCGCAAACAAATGGGGTTCCGTAGTGCGCTGACCGGATTTGTTGAACGTCCAAACCTGAAGGGTCTCCTGGATCGCCGGGCCCGGATCATGCTTCCTGAACAGGGCGAATTTGCTTATATGGCTACTTTACAAGCCCTTGCACAGGCCGGAATCGATGACGATTATATTCAAAGTCGGGAAATCGGAATTTTATATGGCAACGACAGCTCCGCTAAATCGACAATAGAAGCTGTCGATATCATGCGTCAGAAAAAAGATACCATGCTGGTAGGATCCGGCGCTGTATTTCAAACGATGAATTCAACGGTTACCATGAATCTGGCAACCATTTTCAAACTCAGAGGTATAAACTTCACCGTCAGCGCCGCTTGCGCCAGCGGATCCCATGCCATTGGGCTTGGATATCATTTCATAAAAACCGGCCTTCAGGAATCTGTTATCACCGGAGGGGCGCAGGAAATTAATCCGCTGTCCATGGGTAATTTTGATGCATTATCAGCTTTTTCTTCTCATGAGAACGAACCGGAAAAAGCATCCAGGCCCTTCGACAAAGACCGGGATGGCCTGATTCCCAGTGGCGGAGCCGCAACGGTTGTTCTGGAAAGCCTGGAATCTGCCGAGAAAAGGAATGCGAATATTTTAGCGGAGGTTGTGGGGTATGGATTTTCTTCCAACGGAGAACATATTTCAAATCCCACAGTAAACGGACCCGTGCGATCATTGCTGATGGCTTTAAAAGATGCCGGGTTACCAGCAGATGCCGTTGACTATATAAACGCACATGCAACTTCTACCCAGGCAGGAGATTCAAGTGAAGCGAGGGCCCTGGTAGAAGTATTTGGAGAAAAAGCGGTTCCGGTGAGTTCGACTAAATCAATGACTGGACATGAATGCTGGATGGCAGGCGCGAGTGAAATTGTTTATTCCATGATTATGATGCAAAACGGATTCATTGCTCCCAATATCAACTTTCAAAATCCGGATGACGATTCATCCAAACTGGACATCGTAAAAACGTACACGGAAAAAAATATAAATGTATTTTTGTCGAATTCATTCGGCTTCGGGGGAACGAACTCTTCCCTGATTGTAAGAAAATGGAGACCCTAACTGATAAACGAACCTGCCATGAAACAACACCAGCCCATTATTGATAAAATCAACGGGTTTTTAAGCGAGGAATTTGAAGTGGATACTGGGCGCATGCTACCGGAAGCAAATATCCGGCAGACGCTGGACCTGGACAGCCTTGATTATATTGATCTCGTTGTTGTCGTCGAAAACAATTTTTCCTTCAAAGTAAAACCAGAAGATTTTTTACAGATCATCAGTTTTCAGGATTTCTATACGTATATTATCTCACGCGTTCAATCTAAAGAACCAATCGATGCCGCCATGGCAGGGCAAGTCCAGGGGTAATAAAACCGGTTTTCGGATTTTTGTCTGGGTTCTTAAAAATGCCGGCCTGAGACCCGCCTACCTGTTATTACGTTTAGTTGCATTTTACTTTTTTATTTTTTCAGGAAAGGCGTTTCGCTTTCAATTTGTTTTCTTTCGTCAGCGACTGGGCTATTCCTGGCTGGGGAGCATCGGGAATATTTACAAAAATTATTATTGGTTCGGTCAAACCATCATCGACAAGGTCGTTTTGATGTCGGGGATGAAAAGTCCCTTCCGTTTTGATTTCGAAGGTGAAGATTATTTACGGCAGATGGTCAGCCGGAATAAAGGCGGGTTACTTCTGAGTGCTCATATCGGAAATTGGGAAATAGCCGGCCATTTATTGCAGCGACTCGGTACCGATATACACATCGTAATGTACGATGGGGAAGCCCGGCAAATTAAAGACTACCTGGCAAGTGTAACCGAAAAACATTCGGCACATATTATACTCATCAGGGAGGATCTGTCCCATATCTATGCCATACAGGAAGCATTGAATAAAAATGCATTTGTTTGTATGCACGCAGATCGTTTCCTGGAAGGCAATAAGACGCTCAACGCTCTTTTTCTAAACAAAGCAGCCCGTTTTCCGGCAGGCCCTTTCCTGCTCGCACGCACATTCCAGGTTCCTGTTTCATTTGTTTTTGCCATGAAGGACAATTCATTCGATTATCATTTTTATGCCAGTGCCCCAAAAATGTATTCCGGCGACCGGGAATCTTCTGTCGAAGAGATGCTGCGCGATTACTGCCAGAGCATCGAAAACTGTGTCCGGAAATATCCCCTGCAGTGGTATAATTATTATGATTTTTGGGCGATTTAAGCCAAAAGCCCAACGTCTAAAGCCTAAAACTTAAAAGAATTTTATTCAGACTGCCTGACGAATGAATTTAATATACCAATTAAAATTTTACCATTTTCGTCAAAGTTTTCGGCTCTAACCATTAGGCTTTAGGCCTTATCTTTATGACATGTCATTCGAAATCCAAAACGCGATGGATCTGATTCCCCAGCGGATACCCTTTGTTTTCGTTGATAATCTCATTTATATAGACGACAAAACTTCCCATGGCGTTTTTAAAATTCCGGCGGAAAATATCTTCGTAAAATCCGGTTTTTATTCTGCCTCCGGCATGGTGGAATCCATGGCCCAGACTGCTGCAGCGGGAACCGGGTACTTATGCAGGAAAAATCATAAAAAGATCCCCCTGGGCTATATCGGGGCCGTACAGAAACTGGAAGTGTTTGACTGGCCACCTTCGAATGCTGAAATCACGATGGAGATAAACCTGATCACGAATATCCTTCAGGTTTCTTTGGTATCCGGGATTGTAAAATACAGGGAAAAGGTCATGACCTCCTGTGAAATGAAAATTTTTGTAACCAATTAAAAATGAAAAATAAACTACTGTTTTCACGATCGGCAATGTTGAAAGCAAAAACTATAGACAATGGCAGGCAGCGGCCAAATAAATAGCCCCAGGCTTTTAGCCAGTGCTTTAAGCCTCACGCATAAAATGCATGATAAATAAATTAGTCTCTACTACGGAAGTATTGGTGCGCTTTAATGAAGCAGATCCGCTGGGCATTGTTTGGCATGGCCATTATATCCGATATTTCGAAGACGGCCGTGAGGATTTTGGTAACCGGTACGGGATTGGTTATCTGGATTTTTTCAAACATGGATTTGTGATCCCGGTAGTAAATGTGGATTGCTCATTTAAAAAATCTCTGCGATACGGAGATTCGGTGATTGTCGAAACAAGTTATATCCCATGTGAGGCAGCAAAGATTCAGTTTAACTATCGTCTTTTCAATAAAAAAACGATGGATTTGGTTGCCACAGGGAAATCCGTGCAGGTATTTCTGGATAAGGAACAATCCAACCTCCAGTTACTCAATCCTCCTTTTTTTGAAGAATGGAAAAGAAAACATCTTTCATCCTAAATCCGTCCGATGAGAAATGTATATGTGGTAGCTGATAATATTTATTCTCCCCTGGGCAGAAATACCAGGGCTAATATTGAAGCACTGAAACAGGGAAGATCCGGCATCCAGTTACATACCGGCAATTTATCGCCCGATCCATATTACGCGTCACTCTTTGATACAACATTTAAAATTGAAGACGAATCAAAAACTTTCTTTGAACAAATCGTTCTTGCTTCAGCACTTGATGCCATACAAAAGGCAGCAATAAAGCCGGCAGATAAAAGAACCGGATTTATCCTTTCTTCAACAAAAGGAAATATAAGTCTCATAGAAAATCTAAAGAATGGATCATACCCTGAAAAAAGAATTGCTTTACATACCAGTGCATCTGTCGTTGCACGCGAACTTGGATTTAGTTCGGAACCGCTGGTTGTTTCCCATGCCTGCATATCCGGGTTGCTTGCGATAATTACGGGCATGCGATTGATACAATCGGGTTTATATGATAAGCTGGTAATTACCGGCGCCGACCTGATCACTTCTTTTATCTATTCAGGTTTTCGGTCTTTCCAGGCCGTTAGTCAGAATCCCTGTAAACCATTTGATGCGGCACGTGATGGAATCAGTCTGGGCGAAGCGGCTGCTACAGTTATCTTATCGGCAAACGGATACCCGGGAGCAATTTTGTTAAGCGGAGGTTCTGTTTCGAATGATGCCAATCATATTTCAGGTCCTTCGCGCACCGGGGAAGAACTGTGGTTAGCCATCCGCCGGTCACTGGAACAATCCGGTACAGACGCAAAGGATATTGATTTTATTTCAGCACATGGCACTGCTACCAGGTACAATGATGAGATGGAGGCAAAGGCAATTCATCTGGCTTCCATGGAAAAAATTCCATTGAATAGTCTGAAGGGGTATTACGGCCATACTCTGGGTGCCGCGGGTATCCTGGAATCCATTGTTACGATACATTCCATGAAAGAAAATATCATATTCCCCACACTGGGATTTTCAACACCCGGAACCGAATTGCCGGTAAATGTTGTAAAGGAAATAAGCAAATCAAATTTACGTAGAACATTAAAAACTGCATCCGGTTTTGGAGGATGTAATGCAGCGATTGTAATGGTTAATTGTTAATTGATAATTGTTAACTATTATTATATAATTAAAAGTCCTGGGCCTTAGCCTTAGCTTAATAGAATGAAATTTTTTACAAAAGACAACAAGACAGCTCTCGAAGCAAAAGGAATTGCCCAGTGGATTGCCTTCGGACCAGTCGTATTCCAGGTTGCCCGGGTAATGAGAAATACAGGAATCCTGCGCATATTATTGGAAAAAGGAAGTGCCGGACTCACACAAAACGAAATTCAGCAACAGGTGCAATTACCTGAATATGGCTTGCGTATTCTACTTGAATCTTCATTGGGAATAGGCCTGGTCATATTTAATGAAGGAAAATATACCATTACAAAAACAGGAACATATATTTACAATGATCCCCTGACCAATGTAAACATGAATTTTATACATGATGTAAATTATAAGGGATTATTTGACCTTGATAAAAGTATTGAAAATGGGAAACCGGAGGGATTAAAGGTATTTGGAGACTGGAATAGCATTTATGAAGGGTTATCTTCTCTGCCGGCTCATGTTCAGAAAAGCTGGTTCGCATTCGATCATTACTTTTCAGACCTGGCCTTTCCACCCGCTTTATCAAAGGTTTACAATTCCGGCATAAAAAAAATACTGGATATTGGCGGCAACACAGGTAAATGGGCGATTGCGAGCGCCAGGTTTGAAAAGGATCTGGAGATCACCATCATGGATTTGCCGGGTCAGCTGGAAGTAGCCAGGGAAAAAGTGAAGCAGGCTGGTCTCGAAGACCGGATTCATTTTTATCCCGCCAATTTGCTGGATGAAAAAACGGTTTTCCCATCCGGTTTTGACGCGATCTGGATGAGCCAGTTCCTGGATTGTTTTTCCGAAACAGAAATCGTTTCCATTTTGAAACGCTGTTACCAGGCGGTCAGCGGGGATCAGTATGTACTGATCCTGGAAGCTTTTTGGGACACACAACGATTCGAAGCCGCCGCATTTTGTTTGCAGCAGACTTCCGTGTATTTTACTGTAATGGCCAATGGCAATAGTCAGATGTACCATTCCGAAATATTTATCCGCTGTATTGAGAAAGCAGGATTCACAGTAGAAGAAAAAATAGATGAGATCGGGCTAAGTCATACTTTATTGAAATGCAAAAAAACAAAATCTTCTAAATAATAATTCATATGTCGATCCAGTCAACAGATGTTTTGGTAATTGGAGCCGGGCCCGCAGGTACAGTGGCCGCCTCGATTGTAAACAAGGCGGGTTTTAAAGTCAGGATCGTGGAAAAGATGAAATTCCCGCGTTTTGTGATTGGCGAAAGCCTTCTTCCGCGTTGTATGGAAGCTTTGGAAGAAGCTGGTTTTCTGGAAGCAGTAAAAGAAAAAAAATTCCAGGAAAAGGGCGGAGCTAAATTTGTAAAAGATGGCAAAACCTGCGATTATCAATTCGCGGATCAGTTCACTAATGGATGGCAATGGACCTGGCAGGTTCCCCGTGCAGAGTTTGATAAAACGCTGGCAGATACCGTGGAGAAAATGGGCGTTCAAATTGATTATGAGACGACTGTTACAGGAATTGAATTTCAGGGCTCCGACTCAATCACGACCGTCGTGGACAAAAACAATACAAAATCCGAGATTAAAGCCAGGTTTATTATAGACGGAAGTGGATATGGCCGCGTGATTCCCAGGCTTTTCAATATGGATAAGCCTTCTAATCTGCCACCGCGCAAAGCATTGTTTACACATACTGTGGACTTGCGAAGGGAATTATCTGATGAACCAAACCGCATTACCATTGTGGTTCATCAACATGCCGTGTGGGTTTGGATCATTCCCTTTTCCAACGGAATTACTTCCCTGGGTTTTGTTGGTGATCCGTCTTTTTTCGCGCAAATTCCGGGTAATACCGAACAACAACTGCGCGAACTCATCGCGCAAGAACCATATCTGAAAGAAAGATTTAAAGGGATTGAATTTTTATTTGAGCCAAGAGTGCTGGAATCCTGGTCATCCACAACAGATCGTTTTTACGGGGAAGGGTTTGTATTGACCGGCAATGTAACAGAATTTTTGGACCCTGTATTTTCCTCGGGAGTAACACTGGCAACTGTATCAAGCCAGATTGCGGGAAAACTGGTTATTGAGAAATTAAATGGACGTAAAATTGACTGGGAAAACGAATATATGAAAATCATGATGCAGGGCGTCGATACATTCCGGTCATATGTTATGGCCTGGTATGAGGGGACGCTGGACACGATTTTTTTTGCGGATAATCAGGATCCGGTCATTAAAAGTCAGATATGTTCTGTACTGGCAGGATACGTTTGGGATCTCAATAATCCTTATGTAAAAAATCACAAAACCTGGTTACACCGGCTCGCTTCTATGATTACCTACAGAGACAATCAACTTTCGAATTCCCGTTAAACAGATCAGCATATATTGCAACCTGCCCTTCATATCACCGCATACAGTTTGATTACCCGGAATAAAATATTTAAAAACGGGCAATTGGTTTATGAACAACCAGGTTCTTCGGATGAATTTTTAAATGCAGCCTATGCCCATTTTGAAATTTCTTATCCGAAATTTCATAAAATGGATCAACTCTGCAAACTGGGTTTTCTGGCAACCGAAATATTATTAAAGGGCACCGGACATTCCGAAAAATATGGGGAGACAGAAACGGGACTGGTTCTCAGCAATGCAAATTCAAGTCTCGACGTGGATCTCAAATATGCCAAAACCATCCAAACGGGTGCCAGTCCGGCCTTATTCGTGTATACCCTGCCCAATATTGTAATTGGAGAGATCTCCATTCGATGGCATTTTAAAGGTGAAAATGCATTTTTTGTATTTAAGCAGTTCGATGGTAATTTTATAGTGAAATATGTAAACGGCTTGTTTGAAAATAAACTCATCAAAAACTGTATTTGTGGATGGGTGGATATATTAAAAGAAGATTATCGGGCCTTACTTTTCCTGGTCGAAACGACTGATTCGGAAAATGCAATGACTTTTACCGCAGGCAATTTAAATCAATTGAATCAACAGGAGCATGGATAATTTAAAAGAGAAACTGAAAGTGCAGGTGATAGAAAGGCTGAATTTAAAAGATCTGAAACCTGGCGATATCGGGGATGATCAGCCCTTGTTTGTGGAAGGAATCGGTTTAGACTCCATTGATGCACTGGAACTAATCGTTTTGTTACAACAGGAATATAATATCAAACTGTCAAATGCTGAAGACGGGCCCCGGGTATTTCATTCCATCCGGACGATGGCAGACTATATCACCGCGAACAGCGGTGCCGTAAAGGTTTCCACATGAATGTTCCTTCATTTGTTGCCGGCATGGGTATTGTTTCGGCAATCGGAAGCGACCTGCGAACCAATCTGGATTCACTATGTGAAAAAAGAGCCGGTATTGGAACGATGCATTGGCTTTCCTCTGCCCGGCATCGTGCTTTACCTGTAGGCGAGGTAAAACTCAGCAATGCAGAACTGGCTGCAATTACAGGGCTTTCAGCCAGGGTGCCGCGTACGGCATTACTGAGCTGTATGGCAGCAAAGGAAACATTGATAAATGCAGGTTGGGAAAAAGAAAATACGCTTCGGACCGGATTTATTTCCGCCAACACGGTAGGCGGTATGGATAAGACAGAAAATTTTTTTAAACTATTTTCGAAAAATACGGCAGCTGGTAAACTAGCCGATGTAGTGCATCATGAATGCGGCTCAGTGACAGAACTGGTCGCCGACTTTCTGGGAATTCAACATTTTGTAAGTACCGTCAGTACAGCATGTTCTTCATCAGCCAATTCGATATTTACAGGCGCGCGGATGATCCGTGCGGGAATGCTTGATTACGCACTCGTTGGTGGTGCAGATGCACTCACTAAATTTACCCTGAATGGATTCAATACTTTAATGATACTGGATAAAGAATTATGCAAACCTTTTGACGAAAACCGACAAGGACTCAATTTGGGCGAGGGAGCCGCATACCTTCTGTTGTCATCTGAAAAAGGATTAAAACAATTACACAAAAACCCAGTGGCCTGTATCACCGGTTACGCAAATGCCAATGATGCTTTTCATCAAACAGCTTCTTCTCCGGAAGGTACCGGTTCCTTTCTCGCAATGAAAGGTGCAATGGATAAAGCTGGTCTTCAGGCGAAGGATATTGACTATATCAACCTGCACGGAACAGGTACTCAAAATAATGACATTGCAGAAGGAACAGCCATCAATATTCTATTCGATTCTGGGTTTCCAAAAATGAGCTCCACCAAAGCATATACGGGTCATACCCTCGGTGCAAGTGGAGCTGTGGAAGCAGTATTTTCAGTGCTGACCATTCAGCATGGGATTATCTTTCCGAATCTCCGGCTGGAAACACCCATGAAAGAATTTTCTTTTCGGCCGGTTACTGAATTACTGCGAAACCAACGCATTCAAAATGTATTATCAAATTCATTTGGATTCGGTGGCAATTGTTCATCGCTTATTTTTTCTGCGGCTTAATAAAAAATATGAAGGATTACATCATCTCCACTGGAAATATATCACCCCAGCACAGCATGGATGTGGATGCCTTTTTTAATTCACGAAACGAAACATCAAATAATTTTTTCAACGCATTGGAGCCGGATTATGCTGCGTTTGTTGATAGCAAAATGATCCGCCGCATGAGTCGGATTGTAAAAATGGGAGTCGCCGCTTCAACAACCTGTCTCCGGAATGCAGGCGTGGAAATACCAGCGGCTATTTTAACAGCGACCGCCTACGGTTGTCTGGAAGACAGTGCCACTTTTCTCCGCAAAATGATTGAATTCGATGAACAAATGCTAAGTCCGACTGCGTTCATTCAGTCCACCCATAATACGGTAGGTGCACAGATTGCCCTGTTGCTCAAATGCCATCATTACAATAACACGATTGTGCATCGTGCATTTTCATTCGAAAATGCGTTGACAGAATCCAGGTTACTGCTGGAAGAAGGCATCTCGCCTGTTCTTGTTGGAGCCATTGATGAAATCACATACGACCGGCATGCGATCCTGAGTCGTTTTGGACTTTATAAAAGAGATTCAGGTAATATTGCAGGTGAAGGGGCGGCATTTTTTCTTTTGTCGAAACAACCAGGTAACAATTATCAGGCTGTGTTAAAAGCAGTACAATCTTTTTACAAAGCAGACATTGTGCAGGAGGATATCAGCAAATTCCTTACGACTCATGAAATGGATGCCGAACTACCGGGATTGATCCTTCACTCTGAAACGGTATATGATAAAACAAAGGGGAAAAACTATCGCGTATTGAAAAATGCTTTTCCGGGTATTCCGGAATTTGCATTCAAATCACTCTGCGGGGATTTTCCGACATCTTCAGGATTTGCACTTTGGTTTGCATCCCTTTTGTTGAAGGAACAAAAAGCACCCGTCTGGATGCACGGAATAAAATTTCCTCTGAAAAATATATTTATATATCAGCAGGACGGTTTACATCATAGCTTTTATTTAATTTCTTCCGATTGAGCATTCGCGCTTTCAATATTTTTAGCATCATTCTGATCCTTGTCTGGATCTGGGCGGATAAATATTTGTCAATCGGAGCTCCTTCTTATGGCTGGCTGCTGCTCATCTATGTGTCCGTATTGTTTTGTGGCAGTTATTTTATACGTATGGGGTTTTTCCTGAAATCCATTTGTTCCGTAAAAACAAATGAAAAATGGATTGCTCTTAGTTTTGATGACGGACCGGCCGGACCCACCAGCCACATACTGGATATCTTAAAGGAAAATGAGGCAGAAGCTGCCTTTTTTTGTATTGGCAAAAAAATTTCAGGAAACGAAGAGCTGATAAAAAGAATGGTGAGTGATGGTCATATCATTGGTAACCATAGTTTTTCACATCATCCATTTTTCGACTTTTTTAGCTCAGGGAAAATGCTGACTGATATGATAGAAATGAATCAGTTGGTGAAAGATATTACAGGTCATTCACCCAGGTTTTTCAGGCCCCCTTATGGAGTAACCAACCCCAATTTGAAAAAAGCAGTAATGAAGGGTGGATTTATCTCCATCGGATGGTCTATCCGATCATATGATACCGTCATAAAGAACCAGTATCGTCTGCTAAACAAAATAATTCCTGCACTAAAACCGGGAGCCATCCTGCTTTTGCATGACAGCAGCGAAACTACGGTGGCTGTATTACCTGAACTATTAAAGGTTATCCGGCACAAGGGTTATCAGATAGTAAGACTTGATAAAATGGTAAATTTAAACCCCTATGATTAAAACAATCGCCCTTGTCATTTTCATCCTTTTCAACTTGCCCGGTATAGCCCAATACACGGGCTATGCACTTTCAAATCATCCGGAAACATTTAGAAAATCATTTGCAGAAGCAACGGCTTCCACTGAATCTATTCAATCCGGTTTTAGTCAGGAGAAAACCCTGACGATGCTCTCAGAAAAAATGAATTCCACCGGAAAATTCTGGTACAGGAAAAAAGATAAATTACGGATGGAATACATTCAGCCTTATCCATACCTTATGATACTAAGTAGCGGAAAAATATTCGTAAAAGATGGACAGAAAGAAAATCAATTCTCCGCCAATTCAAGTAAGATATTTCAGCAGGTCAACCGGATCCTGATTGATTGCGTTTCCGGAAATATGTTGAACAATCCCGACTTTCAAGCCCGGATATTTGAAAACGCCGGGTCTTTCCTGATTGAATTCCAGCCAGTGGCAAAAAACCTGAAGGAGCTGTATAAAAATATTAATATTGTAATTGATAAGAAAGACTTTACAGCGATAGTTGTCGAAATGATTGAAGTTTCCGGAGATAAAACCATTATCCGATTTCAGAATAAAGTATTAAATGCGCCAATTCCCGACTCGGTTTTTAATATTCCTTAGTTTGTTCATTTTGAATATTTCCTGTAATCAATACCGACACCTGAAAAGAACTCCACCGGAAGAAAATTGTATTGAGAAATTTAAACCGGCTTTCCTGCTTGAAGAATATAAAATCTCTGTGGATGTAGTCGGGAAACATATCAGCGGATTGTTATTGATTAAATATATGCCGGACAGCAGCACAAGAATTGTATTCACAAATGAAATGGGATTTAGTTTTTTTGATTTTGGATTCTCACAGGATGACGGATTTGCAGTATATCAAATCGTTCCCCAAATGAACAAACCTGCCCTGATTAAAACGCTGAGAAAGGATTTTGAACTCGTCATGTTCAGGAATATGGACAGAAATAAAACTTACAACCTTACGGACAGCTCAATCGTATATCATGCTTATCCCCAGGTAAAAGGCGTAAATTATTATATTACAGATGAACAATGCAGTCGCCTGATCAAGATGCAACGTTCTTCTGATAAAAAACCTATCATGGAGGCCTTATTCTATGATAACTTTCCCGGTAAATCACCAGACAGTATTTCCATCCGGCATCTCAATTTTAAATTTTCGATTTATTTAAAAAAATTAGTACCGCTTGCTTCTCAATAACCTGTATAGAATTCAATCGCTGTCGGAATCTGATAATCAAATACAGGCAACGATAGAACTCGTGGCGGATCATGCCATTTTCAGTGGACATTTTCCGGGACAGCCTGTACTGCCGGGAGTTTGCATGATGGAGATGGTAGCCGAGGTCATGGGCGTTTACCTGAAAAGTTCATTTCGCATATCAGGCGGTCCCCTGATAAAATTCCTTCGGATGATCGATCCGCGAATAAATCCTCTGATTCATCTCGAAATAAAATATCATCTCTCATCTCATTCCACTATTACGAATGGCAGAATATTCTCCGGTTCAGATGTCTTCATGAAATTTCAACTCAGCCTGGTACCCGAATTTGCGATTTGATTTTTCTTCTTTCAATCCAGTTCAGTACTGGATTCGTCATCATTGTTGTCAACAATGCCATCAGAACCATCATCGAAAAAATATCTGCACTGATGATATGCATATCATATCCAATATTCAAAACGATTAATTCCATGAGCCCCCTGGTATTCATGAGTGCACCAATCGATAAACTATCATTCCAGTTCTGACCCAATACCTTCGCAATAAGCGTACTGCCACCGAATTTTCCGGCAACGGCGCACACCAGGATTAACAGGAAACTGATCCACAAACCGGAGTTGTTCAGAATACCTGCGTTGGTTCTTAAACCAGTGTAAACAAAAAACAATGGAAGCAGCATTACCATGCTGACATCACTGATCCGGTCAATTATTTTTTTTTGCAGACCGTCTTTTTTGGGAATAACGATACCCGCCAGGAAAGCGCCGAACAAAGCATGTATGCCAATCACTTCCGTACACCAGGATGATAACAACATCAATGAATACATGATTGCCATCAGCCCATTATAGGCAATTTTCCCTTTTTCATATGCGGCCTGAATCTTATTCAGCATTTTTTTCACCGGAACCAGCATGATGAATACATACAATAGTACCATGGTCACTACAAAAAATCCGTTCATTCCCGATCCCGAACGGATCAGGGCAATCAGTATGGCCAGGATACACCAGGCAGTCACGTCGTCAGAAGCCGCACAACTGATTGCCAGGTTACCCAGTTTGGTGTCAGTTAATTTCCGGTCACGTATTATTCTCGCCAACACAGGGAAAGCCGTAATACTCATCGCAATACCCATAAACAAAGCGAAGGAAATAAAATCCGTTTGACCGTATGTATGATACAAATAATAGGATAAAAATACGCCCATCGTAAACGGAATCAGAATACTTGCGTGACTGATTATAAGCGCCTCAAAAGCCTGCTTACGCAGCAAACGGGTGTCCAGTTCCATACCAATAATGAACATGAACAGAATAAGCCCGATCTGGCTGAGAAAACGCAGGTTTGGCAATGATTCAACGGGAAAGATAAAATGAAAAATATCCGGAAATAATAATCCAAGCAACGAAGGGCCCAATATAATTCCTGCGACGGTCTCACCTATAACAGCCGGTTGTCCGATTTTTTTAAAAAGCCACCCCAGCAATTGCGTTAAAATAATGATGATTATTATTTGTAATAAAAGGCGCGGTAAAGCTTCCTGGAGATTCACCTTATAAAGGCCGGAGAAAAACCCTCCGCTATCTGGTATACTTTTAGCGGTTCCGACAAATGGAGAAACAGAATGATCGAATGTTTTTCCAGCGTGCAGCAGATAAAAGATCAGTCCTCCGAAAACAACAATCAACGTCGCATATAACACGAAATTCCTTGCTATTTTCATCCGATTATTTGTTTTTCGGATGAAGGTACTTTAAGCAATCATAAAGTGGTAGTATTTGCATGGAACTGACTATGGTTTCTTTTTATTATTCAACAGCATATATTTTGCCGTTTCATAATATGCTTTTGTAAGCGCGGACATTTTTCGAACACTGTCTGGCAGATTTGCTGCGTTCACCGGATCATTTCCTATAACTGAATATATATCTTCCTTTCCCGTATTCAAATTGGAGCGGTAAAGAAAAGACCCCATCAGTAAGTCGATGTATCCCTGATCAGGATCATATAAGAATGAAAATGCCTTTGCCGGGCTTACATTCGAATCCAGGAGGTCGCGCCCCAGTGTCGTATTGCGATAACTGATTCCTGCAAGTCCGGCGGCTGTGGGCAACAAATCCACCTGCGAAACAAATTCATGTATCCGTTTGGGCTGTATCAGAGAAGGTGAATAGAAAAGCATTGGCACGTGCATATTATCCAGTCTTTCGTTTGTCCATGCCCGTGGAAACATATTTCCCGCATCCCCCGCAATACCGTGATCACCCACAAAAACAAAAATGGTATTTGAGAAATATTTCTCTTTTCCGGTGGCCTCCATGAACTTCTGGTAACAGAAATCAGTATACCGGAAAGCATTCATTTCGTCATTGGATTCAAATCCATACGCTTTTAATGAATCAGCCGGAATCTGCAGTTTATGAAATTCTCCCAGGTCTTCAGCAGGGATCGTATAGGGTCTGTGATTATCTGCCGTTTGAATGACCGCAAAGAACGGATTCTGTTGTTTTTTCAGTACCTGGTTGGCCTCAAGGAACAGATTTTTATCACTGATACCCCAAACGTCTAATTTCGCCGCCTTATAATTCTCCTGTTCATACAGATGCAGGCTGTCAATATT
>JABDFX010000020.1 GCA_013286315.1 Bacteroidota bacterium
CCACGCAGCTGGGTTGAACCCCCGTTTATGCGATAAAATTTTTGCAACGTTAGTTTTACAGTGCCCAGCTGTCCTGCCCCATCATTAAAACCCATATTTTTATCCAGTGGAATATTGCGCTGAACTGTCCCTTTACCATAAGTACTTGTGCTGCCAATGATCACACCTCTGTGATAATCCTGAATGGCAGCTGCAAAAATCTCAGAAGCCGATGCACTAAATTCATTTACCATCACGGCCAGGGGTCCATCATATAATACCGCCCTGTCCTTATCATCCAAAACCTGCGGTTTACCATCACGGTCACGCACCTGGACAACAGGACCCTGATCTATAAAGAGTCCCACCATTTTGACTACGTCATATAAGGAACCTCCTCCATTATTACGCAGGTCAAGTACAATGCCATCTACTTTAGCTTCTTTCAACTTAATAATTTCCCTGGCTACATCCGTGGAGCAACGATTTCCTTTTGGATTATCGAAATCAGCATAAAATTCCGGAAGAAAAATATACCCGATTTTACCTTTGTCACTTTGAACGATAACACTCTTTGCAAATTTTTCATCCTGCACTATTTCATCCCGGACAAGTGTAACTACTTTAACTGACCCGTCGGCTTTTTTAAGCGTTAATTTCACCTCAGTCCCTTTATTACCGCGGATTATTTTAACAGCATCCTCCACCATATAACTTGTGAGATCCACAGGTTCCTGATTGCCCTGACCAACTTTAAGAATAACGTCTCCAACGTTCACCTGACCGGACTTCCATGCCGGACTTCCGGTTACGAGAGTGACTATTTTAATGGTGCCATCTTCATCGCGCAAGGCCGCACCGATACCATAAAAACGGCCACTCATATCTTCGTCAAAAGATCTTTTTTCAACAGGCGGAAAATAATCCGTATGAGGATCCATGCATTGCACGATCGTCTCAACAAATACATTGAAAAAATCATCATCGTCCGCTTTGATCTTAAGATGATCGTAAAAGCGGTCAGAAATTTTTAAAGTTTTATCCCGGGCCTCCTTTTCCAGTTGTTCGTTGGTCTTTGTGACATAGCCGGCTTTACTTTTTGCAGCTTCCTGCTGATCCAGCAAATCAACGTATTTTTCCAGGGTCAGGTATTTTAATTTTTTTCTTATTTCTTCCCGTTGAGCTGCGGCACTGGCAGGATAATCCAGTTTTTCATAATCAAGGTTTACGGTTTCCTGCTTATTAAAATCAAATGGCTGAGAAAGAATTTCATGCGTAATGTTCTGGGTTTCCTGTAATCTTTTCTTATAAGCCGCTACCACAGCAGGTACAAATTGCACAGGAACTTTTCCCAGGATTTCATCGTCGAGCTGATTTTGGTACCTGGACAGCTCCAGGATATCTGATTTCAGGAAAATTTTCTTCTCCACGTCTACTTCGCCCAGGAACTTCTTAAAAACCTCTTTGGAAAACTGGTCATCTATATTTTTAGGACTGTAGTGGATTTCTTCCAGTAATTCGCTCACATTTTTTAATATTCTCTCGTACTTGGACGGGGGATTGGGTGCAAAAGCAAAAGTTTTCAGGGCTATCGCGATTCCAATAACAGAGATGAACAGGACGATGGGTAAATTCCTTTTATTCAACATATGGGAGAACAATTTAGACATTGTTCAAAAATAACGATTAATGCTTCTGTATTGTTGTTGGGGAGACTAATATTAACCAGCCCTTACGTTAACGGCAAATATTATGTACGACTGGTGTCGTATGTTAATATCCATTGATAATTTTCCTGTTATTTCGCGATTAAAAACCAGTGTTTATATAAACTTCCCTCCAAAATTTTCAAATTCCCGAATCTCCCAATTTTCCTTAAATTTGCCGTCCCGAATGGTGGTTGTAGCTCAGCTGGTTAGAGCACTAGATTGTGGTTCTAGGGGTCGCGGGTTCGAACCCCGTCATCCACCCATTTTTTTCCTTTTCGGAGGACTTCCCTTGTTTTTACTAATTCTGCTGTTAACAAGCTTTTAGCAAGGGGTTCAGGCACGTTCCTTGAACTTTAAAATTTCCAATAGAACCAATAATGAAAATTTTGCTGCGTTGTTATTCGTCGGGATGTCTCTTATTCCTGATTTCTGCCGCAGCGTTTTCACAGGATTCAACCCGAAAACCGTTACCAGCAATACCAATGGATACGCTGGTATCCACAATTACGCGAAATTTACAGGACACTATCTCACATGATCGGTTAAAAGATTCAGTACCCCTTACCGCACCGGACTCATCCCGGCAAAAACCTGGTATTTCATTGGCTGATTCAACACATATTCATGCTGGAGATTCGGTTCGCCACAAATCCAGGACGACGCTCGCCGCTGCGGGATCGGCAGGTTTTTCCAGTAGCAGGCGCAATGGCAGCGGAAGGCAATCTCCGGCCATCGGCCATTTTTATGGACGAATTGTGGATGCAAAAACCAATAAGGGATTGGACGGCACATCCGTTCAGTTGGTTATGACATTATTTGATTCCGCCGCACATAGTCGCCGTGATTCTGTAATTCGTGGAGCAATTACCCCATCCAACGGAGATTTCAGTTTCGAAAATCTTCCCATTCTTGGAAGTTATCAATTAAAATTAACTGCCATCGGTTATAAGCCGGTAAATCAACACATTGCTTTTAGTCTTACAGATGCTCAAAGTACAGACCCGGAGCAACGATTGGGAGCAGTTGATAAAGATTTGGGAAATATCAAAATGGAAATCGATCCTACAAGTCTTCAGCAGGTAACCGTTACAGCTGACAAGCCACTGATTCAACTGGGCATAGACCGCAAAGTGTATAATGTGGAGAAAGACCTTTCGGCTTCGGGTGGAACTGCCGTGGATATCATGAAAAATATTCCTTCACTTGCAGTTGATATCGATGGAAATGTAACATTACGAAATGCGCCGCCTACGATTTTTGTGGACGGCCGGCCGACTACACTTACCCTGGATCAAATTCCGGCGGATGAAATCGAGAGTGTGGAAATCATTACAAATCCCGGAGCAAAGTTCGATGCATCCGGTGGAGTCTCCGGCATATTGAATATTGTCATGAAAAAAAACCGCAAGGCGGGTTATAACGGTGCCTTGCGTGCAGGGATCGACAAACGGGGCGGATATAATTTTGGCGGAAATCTGAATATAAAGGAAGGAAAATTTAATTTTTTCGGAAGTGCCAATATCAATCACCGTAAAACTATTTCACCAGGCACAACTGACCGCCTGACATTTATTTCAAATCCGGAGTATCAGCTGCATCAGGTAGATAGCAATGTAAACAGCAGTCATTTTGTGTTTGGGAGGCTGGGTTTTGATTATTTTCTGGACAACAGAAATACATTTACGATTTCAGGGACACTTGTTCACGGAACATCCAAACCATATACAAACAGCAACATCACACAGGATACCTTATATGACAATGGCTATTCTAACAGCTCATTCACGCAGCGTTATTCCAATAATTCCACAGAGTTTAAAAATAAATCGGGCATGCTCAGTTTTAAGCATAATTTCCCCAGATCAGGAGAAGACTGGACCGCCGATGCCAACTATACAAACGGAGAAACCAACAGTATCAATCAAACAAATTCTTATTTATTTGAAAATCCGGATGGACCCCTGTCGAGTATTTATAAGCAACAAACTAACTCTTCCGCAAAAAATGAATTCATTACTGCGCAAACGGATTTCACCAATCCATTTACAGAAAAATCAAAATTAGAAGCAGGAGGCCGGATCGCCGTGCGAAATATTGGGAACCTGAATAACTTCTACACGGTAGATAGCATAGGGAATCTGGTCTACCAGCCTCTGCTTTCATCCAACTATAATTACCATGACCAGGTTTTGGCAGGATATATCCAGTATACAAATTCGGTAGGAAAATTTGGTTTCCAACTTGGTTTGCGTGCCGAAAATTCAAGCTATCGTGGCACGAACAGCTTTGCTGAAAAAGATCCGAATAATCAGGGTAGTTTAAAGGATACCATAGGCTCATTCAGCAATAATTATCCAGTCAGTCTCTTCCCGAGCGTATTTCTGACACAGAAATTGAACGATGATCAGAGCCTTCAGTTGAATTATACGCGCAGAATCGACAGGCCCAGCTTTCTCCAGCTCTCACCATATACCGACTATTCAGATTCACTGAACCTGAGCCGGGGTAACCCAAATCTGAAACCCCAGTTTACGAATTCGTTTGAAATGTCCTACCAATTAAACTATCAGAAAAATACCTTCCTGAGCTCCGTATATTATAAATATACTACCGACCTGATTACCCGTTATCAGACCAAAGAAGTGAATCCGCTGACAGATTCGACTGTGTTGATCAATACATTTATTAATGCTAATTCCAGTTATATCGGCGGATTGGAACTTATCGGACGAAATAGTCTGACCAGTTGGTGGGATCTTACCACCAATCTGAATTTCTATACATCTAAAATCAACGCGGCGGATTCAATTCAAACGGCGCCGGCCAGTCTTAGCTGGTTTGCCAAAATAAATATGACTTTTAAAATGCCAAAGAATTTTACTCTGCAAATAACTGGGGACTATACCTCTAAGACTGTTCTTCCTCCTGGCGGTACCGCCGGAACCGGTGGCGGAGGCAGGGGTGGCACAGTCAGCGGGAATGCACAGGGTTATTCCCTGCCGACAGGAGGGGCTGACGCTTCGTTGAAATATGAATTCCTGAAAAACAAGGCAGCCAGCCTCACTTTCAGTATGAATGATATCTTCGCTACCCGTCGTTCGGATGTGTTCATCAATTCTCAATATTCCACCCAACATACCCTGCGATACAGGGATCCTCAGTTTTTCCGTCTGCAGTTTAACTATCGGTTTGGAAAAGTGGATGTATCCCTTTTTAAACGAAAACCAAAGCAGGAGGATCCTGATAATCTCCAAAACGGCACTGATACTCCTCTTACTCAATAAGTTAAGTAGCTATCTGGACCTCTGTTCCAACAGAGGTCATTTTTTACTTTCAATGTTATACTGTAAAATTGCACGCCTTAGGGTCGTTTAAATCATTCAAAATAGCATGGCGAAAAATTTATTGATCGTGGAGTCCCCGGCAAAAGCCAAGACAATTGAAAGAATTCTGGGGGAGGATTTTGAGGTAAAAAGCTGCTATGGTCATATCCGTGACCTTGAAAGGGCTGACATGGGGATTGATCTGAATAATAAATATAAGCCGAGATATATTGTACCGGAAGATAAAGAAAAGGTTGTCAAGGAATTAAAAAGTATTGCCAAGAAATCGGGCGAAGTATGGCTGGCCACGGATGAGGATCGCGAGGGAGAAGCCATCAGCTGGCATCTTTGTGAAGTTCTGGGCCTGGACCCCAAAACAACCAAACGCATCGTTTTTCATGAAATAACCAAACCTGCTATTGAATCTGCCGTTCGGAACCCCAGAACGGTTGATATGAACCTGGTAAATGCACAACAAGCCAGACGTATACTGGATCGGATCGTAGGATTTGAACTGAGCCCCGTACTCTGGCGGAAAATGAGCATGAAAAATAATCTCAGCGCCGGCAGGGTACAAAGCGTCGCCGTACGGATTATTGCAGAAAGGGAAAGAGAAATCAACGCTTTTAATCCCCAGAGTACATTCCGGATTGAAGCTTCATTTTCAGCAAAAGACATAACCGGAAAAAATGTTGTTTTTTCTGCTGAAGGCAAAAAATACTCAGATGAAATAAGTGCAGAAGTTTTTTTACAAAGTTGCCTCCATGCAGACTATACAGTTGCTGATATACAGATCAAGCCGGGCAAGAAATCACCTGCGGCACCATTTACAACTTCCACTTTACAGCAGGAAGCCTCCCGAAAACTTGGATATGGTGTAAGCCGTACGATGTTGCTGGCTCAAAAACTATATGAAAGCGGTAAGATCACATATATGCGAACCGATAGTGTGAGCCTGAGCGACACAGCCATGGACAGTCTCAAAAATGAAATCAACAGTAAGTACGGAAAAAAGTATTACCAGAAACGTGCTTTTAAAAATAAAAATGAAAATGCGCAGGAAGCGCATGAAGCTATCCGCCCAACTTACATGGAAAATGACACGGTCGAAGATTCCGATCTCCGTCGTTTATATGAATTAATCTGGAAAAGAACCATGGCTTCTCAAATGGCAGATGCAGATCTTGAAAAAACAACTGCCATTATTCAGATATCTACCAATAAGGAAGAATTAAGGGCAAATGGCGAGGTCTTGAAATTTGACGGATTTTTAAAGGTATACAGGGAGGATCGGGACGATGATGAAATTTCGGATGAAGAAAATCAGGAGGGTATGTTGCCGCCTTTATCGGTAAATCAAAAACTTCCCTTTCTGGAAATGCTCGCCACAGAGCGTTTCAGCCGTCCCCTGCCCCGATATACTGAAGCATCGCTGGTTAAAAAACTGGAGGAACTGGGTATCGGAAGGCCTTCCACCTATGCGCCTACTATTTCCACTATTCTCAAAAGAGGATACGTTGAAAAACGCGACAAGGAAGGTGTGTTACGAAATTTCAGGGTACTGAAATTGAAAGAAAATAAAATCAGTAAAATTTCTGATCAGGAAACAACTGGCGCGGAAAAATCAAAACTATTTCCAACCGATCTCGGACTTGTAGTGACCGATTTTCTCAAACTGTATTTTGATGATATCATGGATTATAATTTCACTGCCCGGATTGAAGCAGAGTTTGACGAGGTTGCCAGTGGTAAAATCGAGTGGAACAACATGATTGATGATTTTTATATTCCATTCAAGAAAGATGTCGAAAATACCATTGAAACCGCAGAGCGTATCAGTGGAGAAAGAGAACTGGGAGTGGATCCGGTATCCGGCAAAAAACTTATTGTGCGTATGGGCCGTTACGGACCGATGGCTCAGATTGGTGAACAAAATGATGAAGAAAAACCACGGTTTGCCAAATTAAAAAATACGCAAAGCATTGAGACCATCAATCTTGAAGATGCACTTGAATTATTTAAGCTTCCACGCAATCTGGGTTCCTTTGAAGGCACAGATGTAACTGTGAGTATCGGAAGATTTGGTCCGTATATTGCCCACGACAAGAAGTTCTATTCACTCGGAAAAGAATTTGATCCATATACGATCAGTTTTGAAGAAGCCATTCCCATCGTGGTGGAAAAAAGGGCTGCCAAGGAACAAAGGACGATTAAAGTTTTTGAGAAGGAGAAAATTCAGTTGCTTCGCGGACCTTATGGACCCTATATCAAACAGGGACTTCGCAATTATAAAATCCCCAAAGAAAAGCAGGATATGGTGGAAACACTTGAATTGCCTGAAATCAAGGCCATCATTGAAGATGTGAAGGCCAATCCTCCCAAAAGAGTTCCCAAGAAAAAGAAATCCTCATAAGATTTTTAAAAATCCTGCGTTATCCAATCAGGGCAGACGCATTCTTTCTGGAAATAAACATCCGGAAAGGGTTTGTGGATAAGATTGTCATTGCATTTTTTTTAACTTCTGCGATATTCATCCCGTTAACCCTGACTGTATATCGTCTGAAGAAAAATCATCCACCCCATGCAGGAATCAAAGGAAATTAAAGCATTGCTTCATCTGATTGATGATCCGGATGAAGAAGTTTTTACTACGGTCAGCAACCGAATCATCAGTTACGGTAGAGGTATCATCCCCAATCTGGAATATCTCTGGGAAAATACCTTGCAGGATACTATTCAGGAAAGAATTGAAATGCTCATTCACCGGTTACACTACCGCGACCTGACGGAGGATTTTCAAAGATGGAAAACCAGCAGTTATCACGATTTACTCACAGCCAGCCTGTTGGTATCCAAGTTCCAATACCCGGATCTGGCAACCAGCCCGGTACTTGAAGAAATTGAAAAGCTCCGCAGGAATATCTGGCTGGAATTAAACAGTTATCTGACACCGTTAGAGCAGGTAAATGTGCTTACCAGCATTATTTACGGCTATTATAATTTAAAGGGCACCGAAGTCGGATACCAGCATCCGGATGAATTCCTCATTCATAAAGTAATTGAAACCAAAAGAGGAAATACTATTATTAACGGTATTGTTTATTTGCTGTTGAGTGAATTGCTGGATATACCGGTAAAAGCTATCAATATTCCCAGGCAGTTTGTATTGGCTTATATCAAACCCGAACTCGCCGATGAAGACAATAACAAGGCTGCCATCGACCGCATTGAATTTTTTATTGATCCTATGAGCGGCCAGGTATTTACCCAAAAAGATGTGATGAACTATTTCAACCGCATTGCCATCACTCCTTCGGATATTCATTTCAAACCCTCGAACCATATCCGGATCATGCAATCTCTGCTGGAAGAGTTCAGTAAGTGTTTCGACAATGAGTCAAACCTGTATAAAAAAACCGAATTGCTCATGCTCTCCCGAATGCTAAGTGAATAGCCGTCTGTAATTCTGTTATTTAGCTGTGACCTTCATCCGCAATTAGCGTAAATTGGCTAAAATTTTAGCTCTTATGCCCGTTACATACCGGCTAAAAGCCATTTTTGCCTGCCTCTTTTTTTCTTTTTGTTTCTGCCTGGCAAATGCCCAGGTTAAAAAGCGTGTCAAACACCGGCCAAAAGTTGACTCCGCAATTCTCGAATTAAATAGCCGTATTTCTGATTCTATACTGAACGAAAAAGAAATCAAGGATACTACCGTTCCAAATATGGTGAATAAGGTTGAGACCTATTCATTCAGCCTGAACCGTGCGGAAAATTTCTTTGAAAGAAGACTGGATACTACAGGCATGTTCCAGGGAATTTCAAAAATGGAACGGGCATTGAATTATTTTCATAATAAACTCGAACGAAATGATAATCCACTCAACCTCCGGAACCTGAACACCGCCTCCGTTTTGCTGAGCGAATCGCGCGAGACAATAACTGATTGGCAAAAATCACTCGATTTTTATATTGATCAGCTAAACGGAATACATCAGCGAATCCGTACAGTTAAACATGACAGCAGTTTATTAAATGATTCGTTAAATCAGATTCTGCATGGTGAAATGAGCTCTGTATACGAGCGGTCCCTGTCACTGGATTCAGTGTATCATACTGCGGCAATAAAAGTAAATACTCTCCGCAACCGTGTTTCAATAAATTTTTTATTGCTTAAAGATCTTCAAACCACCATCATTGAGCGGCAACAGGCTATTGGTCAGGCCATGTGGAAGCAGGAAGAGTCGCCATTTTTAGCATTTTGTTCTACTGACTATGATGTAACAATTTGGGATGTCATAAAGGACAGTCTAGGCCGGTCATTGCGGGTGATCAAAATATTTATGGCGACCACCTGGGATACCAGGACTATTAACATTATTATTTGGATTTTACTTCTGATCTGGTTCCTGGTTACACGTCATGTCGTTCGAAAGAAACCGGACAATGAATCGATCCTGAGAAATCTCACTTTCCTGAAAAAATCCGCAATACTTTCCAGTTTACTGCTTTTGTTTACTTATGGATCTTTAGTATATGTAAGCGCGCCGGCAGCCTATGTTCATTTGAATGAATTCATTCGGTTAATCCTGTTGTCCATTTTACTTTCCTTCTATCTTACAAGAGCGGGAAAAATTATTTTGTATTGTGTAGCAGTATTATGGCTCGTGTTTGCAATCGATGACCTGTTGGTGGATTCCGCTTATGGGGAAAGATGGGGACTCATGCTCGGAGGGCTTTTCTTGCTGGGTTTATGCATTTGGATGTTAATGAAGAGAACAATTATTTTTAAAAACCTTGAAGATTCCAAAGCACGTAAATGGGTGCTTTTTATTACACTGAGTCAAATAATTGTTTCAATTGTGTGTAACCTGACCGGAAGAGTTACACTCTCAAAACTTTTTGCTTTCAGTGCTATCGACAGTCTGGTGCTGGCTGTTACTTTGAAAATTTGCTGTTCGATACTGGTAGATGCAGTCTATACCCAATCTGAAGTTTTTCATAACCGGTTTTTTGCCTTCCTGAATTTCGTAGACCTGAAAAATAAACTACGCGGTGTGCTGTGGATAGTCGCCATTTTTGTTTGGATACTTGCAATTTTAAAAAATCTGACCTTGTATGACCGTTTCAGCGGAATGGTCATATATTTCATCAACAAACCAAGAACAATCGGCAGTATTAATTTCTCTTATGCAAGCGGACTACTTTTCATACTCATTATATGGATTTCTTCTGTGTTATCTCAATTCGTCAATTTCTTTTTCGATGAAAGTCATAACCCCGGACCTCAAAAAAAGACAAAACTAGGTTCTATCGCACTGATTGTACGGATCAGTATCTGGACAGCCGGATTTCTCATTGCGGTCGCAGCTGCAGGTATTCCGCTTGACAAAATATCCATTCTAATAGGCGCACTCGGAGTGGGCATTGGGTTTGGACTTCAAAATCTGGTTAACAATCTGGTGTCCGGAATTATCATTGCTTTTGAACGACCCATACAGATAGGAGATACCATTGAGATTTCGGGAAAAACGGGAACAGTGCAGGAAATAGGTGTAAGATCAAGCCAGATCAGTAATGGCGAGGGAGCCAATATCATTGTGCCCAATGGCGACCTTTTATCCCAGCAGTTGATCAACTGGACCATGCATAACCGGAACAAACGTGTTAAAATTTCATTCAGTGTTCCCTACCAATCAGATTTCCGAAAAGCCCGGGATCTGGTTTTAGAAGAATTAAATAAAAATCAGAAAATTATGCGTGATCCAAAACCTGCCGTAACGGTTGATACATTCGCAAATAATGCTGTCAACTTTGAAGTTAAATTCTGGGTGCCTGACATGTCTGAAGTAGGTACAATTAGAAATGAATTAATGATGGACATCATCAGTTCATTTTCTAAAAATACGATTGTGATGGCTTAACGCTGAAAGCCTGACGCCAATGAATTAACAATTCACAATTAAAAATTGACAATTGTTTACCATCCTTTCCTGTATTCTCTTTTTACAAACTGATTGGCTTCATCAAAATTGCTGATCTTCATATTAACCGCATCCCAGATCAACTTTTTTCTTCCGGGATAAGAAAATTGAGGCCTTCCTGAATTTCCCGTTGTAGCTTTCGCAACACGTATATTCCAGGTCCGGAGTGCAAGGTTACCCATTAAGATTGTCTCAGTTAGCGGACCTGCATATTCAAATGGAGAACTGACTTCTTTTCGCCCATAACCTGCGACACAGGCGTTGATCCATTGAACATAATGACCTTCCGGCACACGGGCAATTGTTTGCGGAACATTTACTTCTTTTGTTTTAGTAGTTGGTAAAAGTTTCGGATCACTGCCATAGGTTCCACACATGATTTTTCCTTTTGTTCCTATAATCAAAACACCGCCGCCACCATTATCACCAAATTGTTCATCAGCGCCCAGTTCTTCAGGCCTTTGCGGAATAATGCCACCATCCATCCAGTGCATTTTAACATCCGGTTTTCCATTCTTGCCGGGGAAATTCAAGATGACTGAAGATGCAGCCGGACAACTTTCCGGAAAATACTCAGGTGTCCAGGCCTTTTCATATATGGAAACCTGACTGCATTCAACAGAATTGGGATAACCAAGGCCCACCGTTTTGAATGCCGGATCTATTAAATGGCAACCCATATCACCCAGCGCCCCGGTTCCGAAAGCCCAGAATCCACGCCAACTGAAAGGAACATACTCTTTATGATAGGTTTGTTCCTGAGCAGGCCCGAGCCAGAGATCCCATTTTAATTCCGGTGGCACAGGATCAGTGCTGTTGGGCGTGCCCATTCCCTGCGGCCAGATAGGACGGTTTGTCCATACCTGTATTTCTGTTGCATCCCCGATAATGCCCGCATGATACCACTCCTGCATAGTGCGTACACCGTCTCCGGATGAACCCTGATTGCCCATCTGGGTAACTACTTTATATCTTTTAGCCGCCTCTGTTAACATTCTCGCCTCGTAAATATCATGCGTCAAAGGTTTTTGAACATACACATGTTTGTCCAATTGCATGGCGGCGAGTGCAGCTACGGCATGACCGTTGTCTGGTATAGAAACGGAAACCGCATCGATTGATTTATTTTCTTTTTCAAGCATCTCGCGCCAGTCATAATATCTTTTTGCATTTGGAAAACGACCAACGGATTTTTTTATCTGCCTGTCATCTACATCACACAGAAAAACAATATCGGCATTCGGACTTTTAGAAAATTCTAACAAGTCACTCTCTCCCTTTCCTCCGGCTCCGATAGCGGCAATCCGAAGTTTATCGCTTGGAGCAATGAAACCACGGCCCATAACATGTCTTGGCACAATAAAAAAACCAGCTGCTGCAAGTGAACCTGTTTTTAAGAAATCTCTTCTCGATTTATTTTCTCCTGTTTTCATACGTTTTGCAATAAAATGTTTGGAAGGTAATAAAACTAAATAACCCTTGCGTTAGGCGTTACGCTTTGTGCGTTACGCTTAGTATGTTCTATATTGACGTTTCACGAACTGGTTTGCCGGAGCAAAATTAGTTACTTCCATTTTTTCTCCGTCCCAGAGTAATTTTTTACGTCCCGGGAATATCTTATTTCCCAGGCTGTCATTTTCGCTGTATTGATAACTACGAACTGCCAGGTTTCCCATCAAAACGATTTCCGTCAATGGGCCGGCAATGGCAAAATCAGAACTGGTATACGCTCCATAACCCATTTTACAGGCCTTTACCCATTGCTGCTGATGACCCTCAGTACTTCCTTCTACTAAAGGAAATTTTGATTTTGCCATGACCCTGTCCTTCATCAGGCTCGTAGGAAGCAGGGTTGCATTCGCACCAAATTTTCCGGCCATTAATTTTCCTTTGGTTCCCTCGAAAATCATTCCTCCATCTACCTTACTCATCTCTTCATCAGGTAGAAGTTCAGCAGGTCTCTCCGGCAATATACCGCCATCATACCAGATCATTTTAACCGGTACCATTGAACCACGTTGCGGAAATTGAATGTAAGTTTTTGCGGAAGGGGGAAATCCTTCGGTGTTGATGACTTCTTTAAAATATCCGCTATATACAGATCCAATGCTGGTTTCAGCAGAAATAGGATAACCCAGCTTCAAGGCCAGATAGGGTGAATCGATAAAATGGCAACCCATATCACCAAGTGAGCCGGAACCATAATCCACCCATCCCCGCCAGATCGCGGGAAGAAATGCAGGATTATAATCCCGTTGCGGCGCAGTACCCAGCCAGAGATTCCAATCCAGTTCGCCGGGAACTTCAAATTGTCCGGTCGGTGTAACTATGCCCTGTGGCCATGTGGGGCGATTGGTCCATACATGCACCGTATGAACGTCTCCCAATAATCCGTCCTGCAACCAGGTTTCTATAAGGCGGATATCGTCGCCGGAAGCACCCTGATTCCCCATCTGGGTTACTACCTTATATTTTTTTGCCGCCGCTGTAAGCATCCTTGCTTCATAGATATCATGTGTAAGGGGTTTTTCAACATATACATGTTTTCCCAGTTCCATGGCAGCCATGGCGATCGGCGCATGCATATGATCCGGAGTTGTTATCATGACAGCATCAATGTTCTTTCCTTCTTTATCCAGCATGATTCGATAATCCTTATAATAAGGCGACTTTGGCCATTTTGTTCTTGCATTCACAGATCGCCGGTCATCTACATCACATAATGCCGTAATATTATCGGAACCGTTATTGTAGGCCTTGGGAAGATTTGTTTCGGCCCTGCCGCCCACCCCTACTCCGGCAATATTTAATTTATCACTGGGAGCAATGAATCCACGCCCCAGCACATGCCTTGGTACAATAAAAAAACCGGCCGCAGCCAATGAAGAATTTTTAATAAAATCTCTCCTGGAGTTATTGTATTTTATTTTCATTTTCGATTGAGAATAATAATTGAAAGTCGACGACTGTAAAAATTCGCCTGTTCCTTATTTGCTTTGAGCCTTACGCGTTATGCGTTGTGCTTAAACGAGGCTCGCATCCAGTGTAATGTTAGTATTTAACAATTTGCTGATCGGGCAACCGGTCTTAGCGGCCTCATATGCTTTCTTAAATTGCTCCTGCGAAACGCCAGGTATTTTTGCTTTCAGAGTAAGAGCGGAGGAAGTGATAGAACTCGTGGGTGGATCTAATGTCACGACCGCATTCACATCGAGACTATCCGGTGTAATGCCCATCGCCTGTAATTGAAAACTAAGCGCCATCGCGAAACATCCCGCATGTGCAGCAGCAACCAACTCTTCGGGATTGGTCCCAACCCCTTCTTCAAAGCGGGATTTATAAGAATACTGGGTATTGTTTAATGTGTTGCTTTGCGTAGTCAGTGTTCCCTTTCCGTCCTTTCCGGATCCTTTCCAGATTGCAGTGGCAGTACGTTTCATATCTATAAAATTTTAGAAACGTAAGTTAGGGAAAACTAATTCACCTGCAGCAGCCTGACATCAAAATACAAGGGAGCATTCCCGGGCACAGGAAGGTATCCTGTACAACCATAACCATACGCCGAAGGTATAAGCATAATAATATGACCACCGACCCCGATTTTAGGCAACCCAATCTGCCAGCCCAAAATTAACCCGGACAGCCTTGCGCCATTCAGATTGGAATTAGATGCAGAATCAAAAATGACTCCTGACATAAGACGACCAACATAATTCACCACCAAATTTGAAGAATAAATGGGTCTGGTGTTGTTGCCAGAATCAATGATTTGGTAATACATTCCGCTGTCCGCAGTTACCTGGATAGATGAATCATGCGCATATTTCAATAATGCAGCAGAATCTGCAGAAGGAGGCAGAAGGGTACATGCCGTCACATCCGGCAAACCCTTGTTACAACCAAAAAAAACAACAATCCCTACGACTACAAATACCAAAAACAATTTTTTCATAACAGGTGCCTTAGATTAATGAGGCTTCAATTCCTGGCTACTAAACGCAAACGGCAACAGATCCGTTGCCCTGTTGATTATATAAATTTCGCCGGAAAATCCACCCAGTATAAGACGTATTGACCGCCCAAAACGTTGTTCATACTCTGCCAGCGTTTGCCTGCATATTCCGCAGGGGCTGATGGGATGTTTGCTATCGCCCGACTCATTGACATAAGTCAGGGCGAGTTCTGTCACCGCGATGCCGGGATATACAGCAGAAGCTGCAGATAGCGTCACACGCTCCGCACATATTCCTGCCGGAAAACTTGCATTTTCCTGGTTCGACCCCGTTATAATTTGCCCATTCTCCAACCTGATGGCCACTCCTACTCTGAACTTTGAATAAGGTGCATACGCGTCGGCGGTTGCATTGCGGGCACACTCGAAAAGCTCAGCATCCGGGGCTTCCAGCGTTTTGAGGTCTGAAAATATTTGTACCGGAATATGTATACTGGTCTGCTTCATCCGGAAAAATAAAAAATTATCTGATTTTCTTGAACAGACGACTCCAGCGAACTCCGTTCTTCCAACTCATCCAGATCATCCAGGCCTCACCGACCACATGATCTTCCGGAACAAAGCCCCAGTAGCGGCTATCCTGGCTCTGATGTCTGTTATCACCCATCATCCAGTAATAATCCATTTTGAAAGTATAACTCGTGGATTCTTTATCATTGATAAAAAATTTTCCATCCCGCGTTTCCAATTTGTTTTTCTCATAATCACGAATCGCTCTCTCATAAAAAGGATAGTTAAATATATTAAGAACCAGTGTTGCTCCTTTTTTAGGTATCCAGAAGGGACCATAGTTATCCTTTGTCCAGTTATATTGTGGATCATAGGGATACACCATTTTACTGCTGTCCAGATAAGGAGTAATATTTTTTGCGAGTCCGCTTTTTAACATTTTATCACGGGCAATAGCCGTCAACAACATGGCATATCGGTTTGGAACACCTGTTTGCTGAAATTCTTCGCCGTTGTTGATATCGATGTCATATTCATCCTTCATTACCGTTTCATCCAATTGCTGGCCACCGGTAACAACAATGTAATTTGTTTCTGAATAATCTGGTAGCGGAGTAGCCTGGCCATTGATATAAACTACCTGGTTTTTGATCTGTAGCGTATCTCCGGCGACACCCACACAACGTTTTATGTAGTTTTCCTGTTTGTCAACGGGTCGCACAATAATAGGGTACTGATCCGGATCACCTAAAATAAGCGGGCGGCCAGCATTGATATCTCCGTTGCCCAACATCCGGGCCACATCATAATAGGGCTGCTCCGACTGATAACCTTCCTTGTTGATCACCGTATCTCCCGCGGGGAAATTAAATACAACTACATCATTCCTTTTTACGGGTGCAGCAAACCAGCGGGTATAGGGAATATGAATCCATTCAACGTACGACTTTACATCGAACAGCGGCATGGTATGATGCACAAAAGGCATAGCAATCGGTGTATTTGGAATGCGCGGGCCATAACTGAATTTACTAACAAAAAGAAAATCGTTGACCAGCAGAGTTTTTTCCATGGAAGGCGTCGGAATCACATAGGCTTCAAAAACGAAAGTGCGGATAAGCGTAGCAGCTACGACTGCAAATATTCCCGCATCAATCCATTCACGGGCAGCAGACTTCTTATATTTTCTTGCTGCCTCCGGCCCAATGAATTTATCTTTTTTATTCAGGCCGATATATAAAAAATATAAACCAAGGGTACATACCGTGAGCGCATGTTGATAAAACCGGAACTTGCCAAAAGTTTTTACAAATTCAACCAGGATGGCAATTGAAAAAAACCAACCGACAACCGGGATGAATTGTATGAAAAATAAATAAACGGGTCGCTTGCTCAATTTAATCATCTCATAGGAATTGAGCACAGGTACCATTCCTTTCCAGGCAGGAACTCCTGCTTTTTTAAACATAAAATACAAACCAAATGCAGGAAGAATGAATAGGGCGAGAGCAATTAAAATGAGAATCAGAATCTGGTGAGCGGTCATTTAGGCAATTTTAGATTTGGTCAAATGTACCATATTATACAGCCTTCAAAATACAGCGGCTGAGCGGATTGGCTGAACCGTTCGGCACATTTACACTATTTTTAATAGGTTATTTTTTAGGTAATACATAATTCGCCACGTCTTCACGATTTATGGATTTCGAAGAAAGTATAATCAGACGTTCCACCACATTGCGAAGCTCCCGGATATTTCCCGTCCAATTATATTCCTGAAGTGCCCGTATCGCTTCGTCATCAATCGCTTTTCTTGCAATACCATATTCATTGCAGATATCCTGCAGGAATTTATCGATCAGCAATGGAATATCATCTCTCCGTTCATTTAAAGAAGGAACATGAATAATGATTACGCTGAGTCGATGGTAAAGATCCAGCCTGAAATTTTTTTCGTCCACTTCTTTTAGCAAGTCCTTGTTGGTCGCTGCAATCACCCGCACATCTACGTTGATATCTTTATCCCCGCCCACACGTGTGATCTTGCCTTCCTGAAGGGCACGCAGCACTTTGGCCTGGGCGTTCGGGCTCATGTCCCCGATTTCATCCAGAAATAGCGTACCTGAATTCGCCTGCTCGAATTTCCCGATTCTTTGTTTTACAGCAGATGTGAAAGAACCTTTCTCGTGACCAAATAATTCACTTTCTATCAGTTCCCCCGGAATGGCTGCACAGTTTACTTCTATCAGAGGGCCGGCAGCGCGGTTACTCTTCTCATGTACCCAACGCGCAACCAGTTCCTTTCCGACACCATTTTCGCCCGTTATGAGTATACGTGCGTCGGTCGGTGCAACTTTTTCAATTGTTTCCCTGATTTTGTGAATAGGCGTCGATTCACCAATCATATCCTGCACGCGGCTAACCTTTCTCTTCAAAACTTTGGTTTCCGCTACCAGGGATGTTTTATCCATGGCATTGCGTATGGTAATGAGCAGTCGGTTGAGATCCGGTGGTTTTGAAATATAATCGTAAGCACCTTTTTTTACAGCTTCAACCGCCGTCTCTATTGTGCCATGTCCCGAAATCATAATGATAGGAAGGTCAGGATTCAATTCCTTTGCTTTCTCCAGAAACTCAATGCCATCCATTTTAGGCATTTTAATATCACATAGTATAACATCGTATTCCTTCTCTCTGAATTTCCTGAAGCCTTCTTCGCCATCCCCTGCCTCGTCAATTTTATATCCTTCGTAGGAAAGTATCTCACTGAGGGTCTTACGGATTGCTTTTTCATCATCTATAATCAGAATATTCGACATGCTTTTCTGGTTTCTATAAAAATAAAGGCCGGATTTTCAGCCAATTAGCCCGCAATTTAGTTGAATAATGGGGTATTTGTATAATGGGATTCAAATCCTTTAGGGAATGGAAGTGTACCATAGTAAAATTACGTTGCAGGAACCGGTTTCTCTTTATATTTTGTGTATGCCCATATTTTTAGAAAAACCAGAATTAAAATTTAACCCTATGAAACAGGAATTAGACCATTCCGTAAATACACCGGCGAAGGTGTTCGTAAAATTGACCGTTTTTGGATTCGTATTAATTGGCTTTGCCTATTTTTCCCTGATTGTTTTGGGAACAGCGCTGAAGGCCATTCATTAAATAATAAGTTCCCCGCGTTGGCGGGGTTCTTTATTTCACTACTTCCAGTTGGATAATCGCGTCCACAGGATCTAAATGAATATTTCTCAGATCAATTCCTACATAATTATCGTCCAGTTGCTTTACAGGAATTAAATGTCCCTCTATTTTTGCCGATTTCACTTTATAAGGCATCCTGATAAAAAATTCTTCTTCGTCTGTTTTAAATAAATGAATGTAAACAAGATTCCCCTTTTCAGTAACGGCACCCCAGTCCTGGGGCTTTGAAAAGCCGCTCTTTGTACCATATATACTGTATCCGTTCTTCATCAGCCAAACCCCCATGCTATCCAGCCTTTCCGTGAAAGCATCCTGAATTTCACCATTTGGCAGGGGACCAATATTCAATAAAAGATTGGCTCCGTACCCGGCGTCTTTTACAAGAAGGCGGATCAACTCTTTGGTCGACTTATAATGAAGATCGGTAATATTAAAGCCCCAGGAGTTATTAATCGTTTCGCATGTCTCCAGCGGGAGACTTGAAACAGAAGCACCACCGAAACCGGTGCTGTTACCACCCGGCAGGTCCTTTTCAAACATTTGAAAATCTTCTCCGGGAATAGGGCTGAGATGGTGATTATTTCCTATCAGACATTGCGGTTGCAAATGATGTATCATGGAATAAATCTCTTCCAGGTGCCAGTCTACCGCAGGTTTGTTGGATTTGTCTTGATCATTTGGAAGTTGGTCCCAGTACCCGTCGAACCAGACTCCTGCGATTGGACCATATTGAGTAAGCAATTCCGTCAACTGGGCTTTCATGAAAGCAATATAATGGTTCCAGTCGCTTTTGGCAGTTCTTCCGGTACCATGCCCAGTACGTCCGGTTTCATATTGATAATCGCTGCGATACCAGTCCAGCAGAGAATAGTATACAAATAATTTAATTCCCTGCTGCTGACATTCTTCTGCGATCAGTTTTACCGCGTCCTGCTTCCAGTCTGTATTCGTGATTTTCCATTCCGATTGCCTGGTATCCCAATCGCTGAATCCATCATGGTGGCGGGTGATAAGCGTAATATATTGCATGCCGGCACGTTTGGCGGCCGACACCCATTTTTTTGCATCAAACCGAACCGGATTAAAAATTGTTTGCAACCGGCTGTATTCAGCAACTGTAATATTCCGGTTATTCATTACCCATTCCCCATCCCCGGGAACACTAAAGGCGCCCCAATGAATGAACATACCAAAGCGGGCACTATCAAACCATTTTCTGGCTGAAAGATTTTCTGCAGAAGGCTGATATTGGGTTTGGGACCGGCTTATCAATGAGAGGGAAGCTAAACACAGTACCGTGAAAAGCATTTTCATACGAAGCAATTTAAAACTCGCCTGCAAATATTATTTATTCAAGTACATCACTTCCTTTACCATGCGAACCACTTTTTCCATCGAAGGCATAGCGGCAGCAACCAGGTTTCCGGCATAATGTAAGGGTGCATCGGCTGCTGTAATACGGCGTATGGGCGCGTCAAGATAATCGAATCCCTCTTTCTGAATGGTGTAAGCAACTTCTGAAGAAACGGAACCAAAAGGCCACTGTTCTTCAACGATCACCAGGCGGTTTGTCTTCTTTACACTTTCCAGGACCGTCATCCAATCGAGCGGACGAATCGTTCTGAGATCGATCACTTCAGCATTTATATTCTCCTTTTGAAGTTCTTCTGCGGCTGCCATCGAAATCTTCATCATTTTATTATAAGAAACGATCGTAACATCCGTACCGGGCCTTGCAACTTTTGCTTTACCCAGTTCAATATAATATTCCTCCTCCGGCACATCTGATTTATCCCCATAACTTACTTCGCTTTCCATAAAAATCACCGGATCCTCTTCGTAACGAATTGCCTGCTTCAGGAGACCCTTGGCATCATATCCGTTGCTCGGAGATACAACCTTTAATCCCGGTATGTTCGCGTAATAACTTTCAAAGGCCGTTGAATGCTGCGCGCCTAACTGTCCTGCAGAACCATTGGGGCCGCGAAAAACAATCGGGCATCCGACCTGACCACCACTCATAGCCAGCATTTTGGAAGCGGTATTCAAAATCTGATCCAGGGCCAAAGCCGCAAAATTCCAGGTCATATATTCCAGTACCGGGCGAAGGCCGTTCTGAGCTGCGCCGACGCCAATGGCGGTAAATCCCAGTTCAGATATGGGTGTATCTATGACTCTTTTCGGACCAAATTCATCCAGCATGCCCTGGCTGACCTTGTAGGCACCATTGTACTCAGCAACTTCTTCGCCCATTAGAAACACCCGGTCATCCCGCCGCATTTCTTCTGACATGGCTTCACGTAATGCTTCCCGGTAAGCGATTTGTCTCATTTACAGATGTATTTAAAGAGGGGCAAAAGTATTGAGGAATGGGGAATCAGCAATGGAGATTTTCTTTTAATCGTTGTTTTTTACCCAAAAATCGAAGGTTTGGCCCCCTTAATCGAATAAGTTATATAAAGGGTGGCTTCATGTGCATCTTTGTATTGTTAAAGCAAAATGCATAACGCGTAAAGCTCAAAACCGAAACCTGAAAAATCCGAAACCATCCAAGTCCGAAAAACTAAAACCGAATCCCGAAAAACTAAATTCCTGAAATGCTGAAACCGACTGAAAAACCCTGAATCCTGACCTAGAAAAATCCGAAACCATCCGAGTCCGAAAAACTCAATCAGAAATCCAAATCCGAAAGAAAACCAGTATCGTTGAAATCCGGATCCTGTAAAAAGCAAGCAATTCCTTCCTGATCAAGTTTACATTTTGATTTACCCGGTTTAACGAATTAAAAAGGCCGTTCCGCAACAAGCAGAACGGCTTTTTCATTTTTTCAATAAAATAATCTTAATTATTCTGATGTTTCCATCTTCTCAATGATTTGCAGAATCTTTATAAAGACCCATGCTGTCAAGTTCATGAAGAGTTATAGTAGGCATTTTATTCTCTGTAATTTTTTTGACAACCAGGTTACCCACCATCATGGCATCTGTTGCAGTTTTAAATCCCCGCTTACCGGGAACAGCAGGCATGTACTCTTGTTTTATATGAACTTTGTCAGCAGCAATAATATTGTACCCCCATCCATAAACTGTTTGTGTTGGTTCGGCATAAATGAAAACTTTTTGACTTCGTTCCTTATATTTACTGAAAAAAATTACCGCGAAGCAAATGAGCAGCGCGGCAATTGCTATGAGAGAATAAGTTTTTCTAATTGTCATTGGGATTCAGTGTCTCATCGGGATAAAATTCACGAAGATAGTCAGATGCGCCAGCCTGTCCTGTTGTACTTCTTCCCGTTGCAATATATCCACCGCCACCGGTTGTACTCGTTAAAGTGAATCCGACGGCTCCGGTAGTCGGGGGTCCTTCGAATGGTGATTTTTCATTCCAGAGGTCACCATTGACCGTTCCATCAGGAAAAGTATATTGCCATGTGGTCAGATTGCTGCTGATATTTTCGCCGGTACTTATGTAGGCATATGGTTTACCACCCGAAGTTCCTACAAAAGCTGAACCATTCCACCGCACGATGGTTGTATAAGCATCATCATATGCTTCCGTACTGACATTGCTGATATGACGCAACTCAGCCCATTTTGCAGTGTCCGAAGCCGGATCAAAAACCCAGAAATCATTTTGCATCACGCCGCTGTTTACCCCTGTAACGACATAGGCTTTGTTATTGTAAGTAAATGTAACCGCTCCATATCTTTTATTTCCACTGAAGCCGACATCGGTCCACGTGTCCAGCGATGGATCATACTGATAAAAATCTTTCAGCGCATTATTGCCGTCAAACCCGGTTCCCACATATCCCAGATTTCCCAATCCGAACGCAACCGCCTCATACCTTGCACCACCCGCATAGTCTGCCTTTCTTGTCCAGTTGCCGGTTGCCGGATCAAATTCGTAAAAATCACTCAGATAATTAAACCCGTTATAACCAGTTCCAACATATCCTTTGCCGGCTGTTGCAAAAGCAACAGCGGAACTCCTGGCCGTGCTGTCTGGCATGCTGGTAACCTGTGACCAGACATTATTTACCGGATCATATTTCCAGAAATCAGTGAACCTTGTATTTAATCCATCCCAGCCTGTTCCCAGATAAGCAAAATTATCAATAACAAATGAAACTGCTTCACTCCTCGCAGGTCCGTTTAATTGAGACATGGTCACCCAGTTTCCACTTTGTGTGTAAGGAATTGAAGTTGAATGACAGGAAAACAAAGTGCTTAAAACAAAAAGTGAAAGTAAACGAAAGTAGATCCGCTTCATATTGTTGTATTGAGAATACTGTGTTTTGTAGCGCTAAAAGTATTTTATTTGCAGCGCGAAATACGGACAATTCGGGGGATTTCACAAAAATTTATCAAATCCTTCAATGTGTTTCAATTGTTAATCGAATTCAAAAAACATACTTTTGCCCTTTTAGAAACTGCGGAAAGACGACTAAATGAATTTAGACAACCCGATACCTGACAAAACAGTTCACCGCACCAACCCCGTCAGTTTTTTTCAATTGTCCGAAACCGGATCCATAATCAGGAGAAAATAAGCATGGCAAGGAATTTTTATTTCAGGAGTCGATCCTCATTATGTTTTTTACCTTTTCTTATTGTCATAGTAATATTCGGATGCACCAAACCCCAGATTACATTTCAAAATCTCGGTAATGGAAGCAATACGCCCAACATAGTAACCATAGATACTTTTGCCGTTCAGGTTTCAACCGTTTTTCTTGATTCATTCACTACTTCGGGCACCAAGGCGCAATTGCTGGGCCGGTATATCGATCCTTATTTTGGAAAGGTAACCTCCCAGAGCTATACTGATATCGGAACGCCTTCTCCATTGCCTACCATTACAAATTATTCCGTATATGATTCGATCCAGCTGATTATGCGTATCGACCGAACTTTTTATGGCGATACAACACAAGTACAGCGCTTCCTGGTCAGTCAGTTGACCCAGGTCATGAATTTACCCGGGACGCAAACATCCTTTTATAATAATAATTCCATTCCTTACGATCCGGCACCGCTTGGATCTGTAGATGTGAGGATCAATCCGACAGGCGGACTAACATCGCAACGCATTGGTGATACAATAAAAATTACAATGCCTAATAGTTTGGGCAAACAACTGTTCGGACTTTTATACAGGCAACCGGATACCATCACAAATCCAGCTATATTCAGGGGTTATTTTAAAGGATTGACCATTTACCCTGATACAAGTTTACCTGGTGCGGTGTACGGATTTAAGGATACGATGATGCTTCGTTTATTTTACCATGAACCGGGCGTTGTCGTGGCGCAAAAATCCACCGATTTCGGCGTGGTTAACCAATCTACCCAGTTTAACCAGATAAAAGCTGACCGCACCGGAACGCTAACCGAAAATGTCAACAGGCAGACACCGGAACTTCAATCCACAGCTTCTGGCAACGAGGCCTTTTTACAGCCGATCACCAGTTTATACATAAAACTTCTTTTTCCTACCATCAGTAATCTGGCGGGGTATCCCGATTATCTGGCAATTATGAAGGCAACCCTGGAAATAAAGCCGGTACAGGGGACGTATAGTCCTATCTATAATCTTCCGCCACTTGTAAATCTTTCGTTAACGGGAGAAGGAAATACCATCGGTGCTCAACTTCCAGTAGGAAATGGCAATTTGGTCATAGACTATTTATACGGAACTAATACGAATTATTCTTATGATATCACGGCGTACATTCAAAGTGCAATAGCACAGGGTGCACCGAATAATGCAAAGAATGGATTGATCATCGTAACACCGGCCACAGCATTCAATACCATGTTTAACCGGGCTGTGATTGGTAACTCGTATAATGCGCAAAAGTCAAATCAAATTTCTCTGAAAATCTATTACGCCTCATATTACTAATATGACCAAACCGAACGGTTTTGCTTCATTGCGACTTTATATCACGATCGTTTTAACCGTTCTGTTTATCGCATCTGGTTATCCCCAAACCAATAATCAGCCTTATTCAATTCACGCCATTGGAGATATCACAGATAATATTATCAACAGGACGAGCGGAATGGCTTCAACAGGACTCGCATACCGGAACAACAGGTTTATTATCACAAACAATCCTGCATCATTGAGCGCTATGGATAACCAGTTTTTTGCAGGAGAAATAGGCGTAAATGGTCAATACATTGACTACTCAGGAAATGGTGTGAGTGTCACGAATCACCAGTCATCCGACATTACTTTCAAGAGATTTACACTTGGTACAAAAATATTCAGGCATTGGGGAAGTGCAGTCGGGATTGTTCCGTTTAGTGAAGAAAATTATGAGTACTCGGGATCTGATCAAATCGGCGGCAGTGCTGCTGTGATTCCGACTTACAACCAGGGATATGGTGGTATTAATAAAGTATTCTGGGCGAACGGGTATGAGTTTCTGAATCATTTTTCTATCGGCCTCACCACTTCTTACCTTTTCGGTTCGATTAACAATAAAAATATTCTTCTCGGTCAGGCCGCTTCCATCTACCTGTCCAGCAACAGCAATACTTTTTACGATAACCTTTATCTCGATTATGGCATTCAGTATTATGGGTCGATCAATAAACATTGGGATTTTACGATCGGTGCAGTGTACGCAAATCAGACGAATCTGAGAGCAGAAACAAATACAAATGTCATCAATCTGGATTCCAGTGTGCTGCGTTCTAAAACCACGATAGGCACCTATACGATCCCGACAAGTTATGGTTTTGGTTTCTCCCTTACAAGAAATAAAAAGTATACATTGGTGGGGGATTACAAATTTCAGAACTGGTCAAGTCTTCGATCTACTACAGGAGATTTTTTTTATGAAAATAGTCAGCGGGCTTCCATTGGATTAGAGATCTCCAACAAAAAAGTAGCCTATAATACTTTATACGAAACGTCTTTTTTCCAGGCTGGTTTTTATTATAATAAAACCTATCTCATTGTTAACGGGACACCCATCAATGACATTGGTGGTTCTATTGGTTTAGGTTTCAATTCCAAACGAAGTGTATTATCGCTCCTGGTGGTTCTGCAATATGGTATAAAAGGAACTACTCAAAATAACCTGCTCAGGGAAAATTATGGAAACCTGAGTTTTATTTTCTCCATGCGCGACTTCTGGTATACGCATGGAAGAAAATTTGATTAGTCAGGATCACAATATATTTATCACGTTCCCCAGCGGAACGCCAAGACCTGTACAGGCATCCCAACCGGGACCTGCAGAATATCCGCCATTTTTTGCTGTGATATTATTCCCTTCCGTTATGTCTTTAAATACCGGTGAAGAGGAGGCATATATTTTAGGCTGAATAAATCCAACCTTACGTTTCAATTTTTGATTTGCCAGCGCGATCAATCCGGCAATCAGTGGCGCCACTGCGCTTGTACCACCTACCACGGTCCACTGTCCGTCTACCAAAACATTATATCCGCTGGCAGAATCTGCGTTTGCTGCAATATCAGGAACACCTCTTCCTTTCTTCTTATTTCCGTTCACTGATGCAGGTAAGCTGATATTTTTCTGATAATCCGGAACCGGGAAAATATCACTGATACCTCCACCGGTTGCCCATCCGTCCTGATCATTCCAAACAGTTTCGGAATCAGATAGTAAACGAGTGCCCCCGCAGGCAATCGCATACGGACTGCTTGCCGGAAAATCTACATGGGCCTTGCCATCCGTTTCCCGATCAGACGAACCATTATCACCGGCAGCAACAGTTATAGTCACACCCAGTGCAGCGGCCGACATAAACGTCTCATTGAAATTCTGCATGGCCTGTTCGGTCCACTGCGATTCAGATGCGCCCCAGCTAATAGAGATAACAGAAGGACTATTTACAGAATCATGTATGGCTGTACTGATGGCGTCCAGAAATCCTTTATCCGTATTGGGAGCAAAATATACTACAATTTTTGCCCCCGGTGCCACAGCACCCGCCACTTCAATATCCAAAGCCACTTCACCATCAGCGCTATCTGCAGTGGAAGGTGCATTCAGAGCTCCATCTACCGATTGCGCCGTTATAACCGGAAGTGAAATGCCTAGTTTGCTGAAATAATTTTGCATATCCACGTTACGATAACCGCCACCCAACTCAATGAGAGCTATACATTCACCAGTGCCATTGACATCGCGGGGATATTTATAAGATTTGGCCACAGCATCCGGGTTATAAGAAACCGTAGTCGCCCGGGGATGAACGAGCCCCCCCTCATTTTTTAATAAATAGAACATAGGCCTTGCCTGAGGGCGGTTATCCAATCCAAATACACCCGTGACGATATCTTTCAAAATTTCAGGTATATGAATCGAACCTGTACGGCCACGATAGCTGATTCCGTTTTCAGGAATAAAGTCAGCCAGGTTTACCTGAAAAGCGTCGTTGAATTTTTGAACCGATCCCATTAAGATAACACAGCGTCTTGAAACGGAAGTTTGAAGAACTGTCAAATCATGTTGACGGGCAAAGTCAACAACCAAGCCGATATCTTCCGGGGAAGCACCAAATCGTCGATCGAATAATTCCCGGCTAACAGGTTTGTTTTTCCCCGTTGCAATTCCCCGTATATAATTCCGGATGGGGTTTTTCCTTCTGATTTTGACCAACACTTCAATCACCAGATTGAAGGATGTATTACCGATATTTGTCCCGGTAGGAAGTTTCCTGAAACTGCCGGCAAGTTCTATCCGGGATTCAAATTTTGCGGATGGTTTTAAGTACTTACTTTTTGCTGCAGACATAACAGATTTTTTTGAAGATATTTGCAGAATGAATCATACGTTACGCGTTGCTATACTTGATCTGTACGAAGGACGACCAAACGAAGGTATGCGCTGCATTCAGCAAATCCTTCAGGAATATAGTCGGGCTAAGGGTTTACCTGTAGTCACTAAAATTTTCGATGTCCGTTTAAAAGAAGAGCTTCCTGATCTTTCATTTGATATTTACTTGTCCAGCGGCGGACCAGGAAGTCCGTTGGAAACAGAAGGCGTTTCATGGGATAATAAATATATGGACTGGTTGTACAATATGGTTAAGCATAATAAAGTATCCAGTGAGGCCGACAAAAAATATGTGTTCTTTATATGTCATTCCTTCCAACTCGCGTGCCGTTTTTTTAAAACGGGCAAAGTGACAAAAAGAAAATCGACGGCATTTGGCGTTTTCCCGATCCATATGAAATCAGAAGGAAAAAAAGACGCCGTCTTCCATGGATTGAAAGATCCGTTTTATGCGGTGGATAGCAGGGATTATCAGGTCATAGAGGAGGAAAAAACCGACGTTAAAAAGAAGGGAGCTACTGTATTGGCCATAGAAAAAGAAAGGCCCCATATCCCTCTGCAAAGAGCCATTATGGCCATACGGTTTAATGAATTCATGCTGGGTACGCAGTTTCATCCTGAAGCTGATGCCGCCGGCATGAGTATGTATTTGCAAAGAGCTGATAAAAAGAAAACAGTCATAGAAGGATATGGGGAAGAAAAATGGAAAAGTATGATCCAGCAGCTCAACGATCCGGATAAAATCAGAAAAACCTATTCGGAAGTGATTCCAAATTTTTTAAATATAGCCTTAGGCAAAGCTTAACGCTCAACGCATACATTACCGCCAACTGTTAACCGTCAACCGCTTTAAGCGTTAAGCTGTAGGCATTAAGCTTTAAATATGATTCCTCATCTCCGAAAAATATTTAATGACTCTTTCACGGAAAAAAAATATCAGACTTTTCTGGACGACCTGAATGCTAAACATCCGGGTGCCATTGAATTCCGAATAGCCGAAACACCTGTATTCGTGCCAGACGATTTTCGGGAAAAAATGATAAGCGCCTGCGAATCAATTGTAGATATTATCACAGCCCGTGGTTTCAAAGAAGAATCGGTCAAAGCCATTCCTCCTGCGGATTTTGTGCCCGGAAATGAAACACATCCGCATTTCATAGCTTTTGATTTCGGTGTTTGCATAAATGAAAAAAAAGAAATCGAACCTCAGCTGATCGAAATGCAGGGATTCCCGACACTTTACGGTTTCCAGGTTTATTATCCTGAAATGATCCAGAAACATTTTTCCATCACACGGAACTTAACTCAATACCTCGGCGGTTACGATCGGCCGTCTTACCTGAAGGCCCTGAAAAAAATTCTCATAGGCGATAACGAAGCGGAAAACACCATTTTACTCGAAATAAAACCCTGGGAACAAAAAACAAGAATTGATTTTTACTGCACACAGGATTATTTCGGAATCCAGCCCGTTTGCATAACGGAATTGATAGAAGAAGGGAACCGGTTATTCTATTTTCACAAAGACAAAAAAGAGAAAGTACAGGTAAAGCGAATTTATAACCGGATCATTTTTGATGACCTGCATGCGCAAAAAGATTCCCTCGGCAAACATATTGATCTGAAAAAAAAATGGGACGTAGAGTGGATCCCTCACCCCAATTGGTTTTACAGGATTTCAAAATATACGCTTCCATTTATAAAACACCCCTTTGTTCCTGAAACAGAATTCCTGGATAAAGTAAAATCTATACCGGAAGACCTTGAAAACTATGTTTTGAAACCACTGTTTTCTTTCGCTGGTCAGGGAGTTGTAATAGATATTAAACAACAGGATATTCACTCAATCAAAGACCCCTCTAACTGGATCCTTCAACGTAAAGTAAATTACGCTCCTGTCATTCAAACGCCGGACGATCCGGCGAAAGCGGAAATCCGGATCATGTACATCTGGCCGGATGGTGCAACCAGACCCGTTCCCGCCATCAACCTGGCGCGGTTAAGCAAAGGGAAAATGATTGGTGTACGTTACAACCAGGACAGAACCTGGGTCGGAGGAAGTGTGGCCCTCTTTAAGCCTAAAGCATAACGCGCAACGCGTAACGCCTCAAACTATAAAAGAGTAAATACAATTACATATTCTGTTTTAAAAAAGTTCCGTGCCATATACATCCTTCCACGGGTCCCTTTACGCGTTACGCGTTACGCGTTATGCTTTGAGCTTAAAGAGTTATTCACTCAAACCTGCGAAAATAAACTCGGAATTCAATTTTGCAATATTTGTCATGGAAATCTCTTTAGGACACACCGATTCGCAGGCCTGAGTGTTTGTACAGCCGCCAAATCCTTCCTTATCCATTTGTGCAACCATATTCAGGGCGCGTGATTTTCGTTCAGGATGTCCCTGTGGCAACAGGGCGAGATGCGAAACTTTTGCAGAAACAAAAAGCATGGCCGAACTGTTCTTACAGGCAGCAACGCATGCTCCGCAGCCGATGCAGGCGGCAGCTGCAAATGAAGCGTCCGCCAGGTTTTTATCCACGGGCAGCGAGTTAGCGTCCACAGGATTTCCGGTATTTATTGAAATATAACCACCAGCCTGAATAATCCGGTCAAAAGCCGAACGGTCCACGATGAGATCTTTAATGACTGGGAATGCATTGGCGCGCCAGGGTTCTATGGTAATGGAATCACCATCTTTATATGCCCGCATATGCAGTTGACAAACAGTATTTGCATGCCAGGGACCATGGGGTCTTCCGTTGATATACATCGAACAGGTGCCGCAGATGCCCTCGCGGCAATCGTGATCAAATGCAACCGGGTCCTCACCTTCCCTGATCAGTCTTTCATTCAATACGTCGATCATTTCGAGAAAAGACATTTCAGATGAAATATCTTCTACTTTATATGTTGCAAAATGACCCTTTGACTGAGAATTTTTTTGTCTCCAGATCTTCAGGGTAAGTCCCATTTTGTAATGCTCCATATCAGAAATCAGTTTTAAACTTCTCAATAAAAAACCACTCTTATACTCTTATACTCTTATACTACTTGTAACTTCTCTGTGTTGGCTTTGCCACATCAAACACCAGCGTTTCCGGATGTAATTCCCATTCATGTTCTGATTTAAATTCCCAGGCAGCCACGTAGGTAAAATGCTCATCATCGCGTTTTGCTTCTCCTTCTTCAGTCTGCATTTCTTCCCGAAAATGACCGCCGCAACTTTCCTTTCTGTTTAGTGCATCAATGCACATCAATTCGCCCAGTTCAATAAAATCAGCCACGCGGTTTGCTTTGTCGAGTTCAGGATTCATCTCATAAATGTCACCGGGTATTTTCAGATCGCTGAAAAATTCCTTTTTCAATTGTTGAATTTCAGTAATGGCTTCTTTAAGATTGCGTTCATTACGTGCCATGCCGCACTTATCCCACATGATCTTTCCGAGCTGTTTGTGAAAATATTCTACTGTTTTGGTGCCATTAATATTTTTCAAACGGGTCATACGATCCGAAACAGCGAGTTCAGCACTTTCGAATGCGGGATGGTCGGTCGGAATATTTGCAGTGCGGATATCGTCACTCAGATAGTTTCCAATTGTATAGGGAATCACAAAATAACCATCGGCAAGTCCCTGCATAAGAGCAGATGCTCCCAGCCGGTTTGCCCCATGATCTGAAAAATTCGCCTCACCCATACAGTATAAGCCGGGAATTGTCGTCATGAGTTCGTAATCGACCCACAGACCGCCCATCGTATAGTGAACAGCGGGATAAATACGCATCGGGACTTCGTACGGGTTCTCTCCGGTAATCTTTTCATACATGTCGAAAAGATTACCATATTTTTCTTTGATCACTTCTTTTCCGTACTGACGAATGACTTCTGTTGTTGAATTTTCCAGGCCAAGTTTATGACATTCCACTTTTCCATACCGTATAATCGCTTCTGCATAATCGAGATAAACGGCCTGCCTGGAAGTTCCGACACCGTAGCCGGCATCACACCTTTCTTTTGCAGCACGACTGGCTACGTCCCGCGGTACCAGATTTCCAAATGCAGGATACCTTCTTTCCAGATAATAGTCCCTTTCTTCTTCCGGAATTTCACCGGGTTTGCGGTTGTCATTTTGTTTTTTCGGAACCCAGATGCGTCCGTCATTTCGCAGGGATTCCGACATGAGCGTTAGTTTCGACTGATAGTCACCGGAAACCGGAATACAGGTTGGATGTATTTGTGTAAAACAGGGGTTGCCAAAAAAAGCTCCTTTCTTATGCGCTTTCCATATAGCAGTTACGTTACAGCCCATGGCATTGGTGGACAGATAAAAAACATTTCCATATCCTCCTGTGCAAAGCACAACCGTATGTCCAAAATGACGCTCCAGTTTTCCTGATATTAAATTTCTTGTGATAATCCCTCTGGCTTTACCATCAATGATTACAAGTTCCTGCATTTCATGACGGGCATACATGGTTACATTACCGAGGGAAATCTGGCGTTCCAGCGCCTGGTAAGCACCGATCAGTAATTGCTGACCAGTTTGTCCTGCTGCATAAAAAGTTCTTTGTACCTGGGTTCCACCAAATGACCGGTTGCTTAGAAGACCGCCATACTCCCGGGCAAAAGGAACTCCCTGTGCAACACATTGATCGATGATATTGGTGCTTACTTCTGCGAGACGGTGCACATTCGCTTCACGGGATCTGTAATCACCACCCTTGATCGTATCATAAAACAAACGGAAGACACTGTCTCCATCATTCTGATAATTCTTCGCGGCATTGATTCCGCCCTGCGCCGCAATACTGTGAGCACGTCGGGGAGAATCCTGAAAACAATAAGCTTTTACTTTATAACCCATTTCACCTAGTGAAGCCGCCGCTGATGCACCGGCAAGTCCGGTCCCGACCACGATGATTTCTATTTTGCGCTTGTTGGCCGGGTTTACCAGTTTTACATGTCCCTTGTATTCATTCCATTTGTGCTCTAAGGCTCCGGGAGGAATTTTTGAATCGAGCATATGTTGAATTTCGAAATTTGAATATTTTGATAAAAGAACATTATTAGGTTACCCAATCCAGAAAAACTGATATGGGCATCATAGCAAACGCGATGGAAATAATTACTGAAAAACCAAATCCGAAATTTCGGATCAGATTTATATACTTACCATTCGGAACGCCCAGAGTCCGGAACGAGCTCTGAAAGCCATGCAACAGGTGATACATTAACGAAGCACAGCCCAATATATAAATTACCACCGCTACCGGATTGTGAAATATTCGTATGAGTTCTGCATATTGATTGGCCACTTCTTTTCCATCATAATTCGTAGTTGGCAAATCCATGAAACGGGAAGGTACCCAGAAGTCTTTGAGATGCACCACCAGAAAAAAAAGTAACAGGGTGCCCAGCAAACCCATACTCCTGCTGTACCATTTGCTTCCTTTATTGCCCATGGGAACGGCATAACCGATTTTACGCTTGGCCCGGTTTTGAAATTCTACAACAAGTCCCTGAACGATATGTAACAGGAGGCCGGCAAATAACCCCACTTCAATGATGCGGATAACAATGGTTGTGGCCATAAAGTGGGAAGCCAGGTTAAACATTTGTCCGCCATCATTTGCCCAGATACAGGCATTGATGCCCACGTGTACCACCAGGAAGGTAATCAGGAAGATACCGGTTAAAGACATGATAAACTTCTTACCGATCGACGATGTAAAGAAAGTGGACCATTTCATATATACCTTGAAAATTGAGAATCAGGGGAATAGGGCAAAAGTAAGTCAGGAAATCGGAAATCCCTATCTTAGCCGCTCAAAAACTGTCTGGATGAAGCGCGAAGAAGATTTTGAAGCCAATCTTTCGGGTGAGGAAGGAACTACTGAAGAAACCAAATCAAGCTGGTTCAAGCGAATTAAGAAAGGGATCCTGACCAGTACGGCGGAGAAAAAAGAAACGCCTGAAGGCCTTTGGACCAAATGCCCGAGTTGTAATTATATCTGCACGGTTACCGAACTGAGGGAAAATCTTTTTGTCTGCCCCAAAGACGGACACCATCACAGAATTGGAAGCGATGAATATTTCGAAATTCTTTTTAACGACAATAAGTACGATATTCTTTTTGAGAATATCCGAAGCAAGGATTTTCTCCACTTCACCGATTTAAAATCATATCAGAAACGACTGGAAGAAACCTGGAACAAAACGGATATCACAGATTCCATCCGGATTGCAGCCGGTCAGGTACGTGAACATCATATGGTGATCGGTTGTATGGATTTTGAATTTATCGGCGGCTCCCTGGGCAGCGTGATGGGAGAGCGAATTGCAAGGGCGGTGGATTATTGTTTACAACACCGTACACCGCTTATAATTATTTGTAAATCGGGCGGTGCGCGCATGATGGAAAGTGCTTTTTCCCTGATGCAGCTGGCCAAGGTTTCAGCGAAACTTTCCCAGCTGACTGACGCACGGATACCTTATATTTCCTTACTCACTGATCCTTCCTTCGGAGGAATTTCTGCTTCTTTCGGTATGCTGGGCGATTTGAATATCGCTGAACCCGGAGCATTGATTGGATTTGCAGGACCACGCGTCATCCGTGAAACAATCAAAAAAGACCTTCCGGAGGGTTTTCAACGCAGCGAATTTCTATTGGAACATGGCTTCCTGGATTTCATTGTGAACCGCAAAGAACTGAAACATAAGATCGCTACCGTACTCGCACTTTTAAAGAACTGATCCCCATCCGCTAATTTTGCCTTCTATTATGACTGAATTCAGAAACAGATCTGCTTATCATGAATATTTCATCGAAGAAAAATACGATGCAGGTATGGTGCTTGCCGGCACTGAAGTCAAATCCATCAGGGAAGGGAAAATAAGTTTTGCGGACAGCTTCTGCATATTTTTCAAATCTGAACTCTGGGTCCGAAACCTTCATATCGCCGAATATCGTTTTGGAACATCCAATAACCATCTGGCCGTACACGACCGCAAACTGCTCCTGAACCGGAGAGAACTGAAAAAACTGGAAAATAAGCTAAAGGACAAAGGGTATACAATCATTCCCCTCAGGATTTTTTTGAGCGAAAAAGGACTATTTAAAATGGAAATCGGACTTGCCAGGGGTAAAAAACTCTATGATAAGCGTGAAACCATCAAGGACAGGGATACCCAGCGTGAGATTAAACGATTTCTCAAGTAATAACCCATAATTAACGTCAATTTTCCGGGACTGCTTAAAATAAACCCTAACTGGTATAATGATTGCCTGTTTCCCACGTTAGATTGAATCGTAAACCTTTTAGAATTAGCCCATGAAAAAACTTGTTCTCTTAGCTGTCATTTTCAGCTCATTATCGGTTCAGGCTCAAAAAGTTACTGGTTATTGGTACGGACAGGCCAATGTGGAAATGGCCGGTATTCAGAACAATTATCTCACAGAACTCATCATTTCGCAGAAGGGAAATAAGGTGAAGGGGTTTTTCGGCTATTATTTCAAGGACGTTTATCAGAGTTTTGTGGTGAAAGGGACTTTTGATCCAAAAACAAATAAACTGGTAATAAACGATATTCCGATCATTTACTTCAAAACCAATTCCACCACGAATAGCGTGGATTGTATCACCAGTTTTTATGGTACCCTGCGTGTCTCAAAAGTTAAGACTGAATTAAACGGATACTTTTATCGCGACAAAAAATATACATATACCTGTCCTGATTTGAGGGTGAATTATACTTTGTTTACTGAAGCAAAAGTGACAGACAGCATTTTTAAAGATATGACCAGCACACGGAGCTTCTGGAAGCCCCAGCCGCCCGCGCCTGATCTTGTAAAAGGAAATGACGCCCGTCAGGAGGCCGAAATGCAGGCTATAACTGAAACAAAAAACGCTGAAAAAAAGCCAGCCGACCAGAGTACGGATGAATTAAAACCGAAGGAGAAAAAAACAATGGAGCCGGTAGTGACAACTCCGGTGGAAAAGTCTCCGGCCGTATTAGCTCCTGATCAACCGGTAGTGCAGGCAGACATTATTAAAATAAAGGAGAATTTTAAAAAGAGAAAACAGATTGTCAGTAAACAGATTGAAGTATCTTCCGATAGTGTGCGACTTAGTTTTTATGACAATGCGGAAGTGGATGGCGATAGCATTTCAGTATTCTTTAATGGGAAACTCGTAGTTGCACACCAGCTACTAACAGAACGCGCGTTTAATGTATATGTACAACTTGACAGTTCGCTCACTATAAATGAAGTGAGCATGTTTGCAGAGAACCTTGGAAAGTATCCGCCAAATACTGCCTTGATGGTTATTAGTGACGGTGACAAACGATACGAAACTTTCCTCTCCAGTGATTTCCAGGGTAATGCCACTATTCGTTTAAAACTACGCAGGAATTCGGTTGCTAATAATAACTAAAAAGCACAACCCTATTCTACCATGGCCGCATCAAAAAATGTAAAAAATGGCAATGCTGCTTTATATGATTTCAATATTTCCGGAATCAGTTGATTAGACATGACCAATTCGTCATCGAAACTTCTCTCAACATATAGTTGCTTAAATTTTAGTAATTCAATAGAAGGATTGTCAGCCTCATATCCTTTCGGAGGCCTTGTGAGTTTGGCGCCAGATATTTTTCCGAAATAATTCAAAAATACTCTTCCGTTGATAATCTTCTTTAACCTGGCGTTATTGTAATCTATTTCCTGCCGAACCATTTTCAAAGTCTCTGCCGGAGGATCCCATATACCGCCACCCATCATAGATCTGCCTGGCTGAATGTGAATATATAATGGGCATTTCCTGTTTTCCGGACCTCTTTCAATGATGGAACTGAAATGTGATTTATAGGGTGTTTTATCCTTAGAAAACCGGATATCCCTATAAATCCGCTGAATATATTTTACAGGCTCTTTTTCGGGAATGGGCTCTATCTTCCGGATTCCGATGATCAGCTTTGTTACAAAACCAAGATACTCTGCCCTTGCTTTTTCATATCTGGGCCTGTTCTTTTCAAACCATGGTTTGTTATTGTTCAGTTTGATCTGATTCAGAAAATGAAATGTTTCTTTTGTAATGAGTGACATGCATCTTTTTATTTCTATTAATTATGGTACATCTCAAGTAGCAGGCCTGGAATAGGCGGATATTGCAGACATCGTTCCGGACCGGATAAAACTCTTTAATTTTTTAGTAACCGAATTTGCAAAGCCTTCAAGCAGAGTCAGGTCGGTCCCCCATAAACTGGTATTTGAAAGAACGCGGTTTACGATGACGTCGGCTAAACCTTCATCCCATAATCCAAAAAATTCAGAAACGCGGTCGTCATTGATAAGGTAAAACTGGTTATCCAGTATTCCATAATACTTCTCTGACTCTTTTTTTACCGGCCGCATGAAAAGCATATAAGCCGCAAAACCCATGGAAATCAATTCAGGGGGCCTTTTGAACAGCTCATAATATTTATTCAAAACGGGCAGAACCCGCATCGCCAGCTTTGAACTGTACTGCATGGTAATGCTGAGCCATTGATGTTGTAAATAAGGATTCCGGAAACGATCGAGTACTTTTATTCCGAAAGCCCTTTTTTCATCTTCGGAGATAGCAAATGGAATGGCCGGACTGACTTCATGCATCATCAGGTTTTCAATGTATGATTCGAAAAGTTCGTCCTCCATAGCAGCTTTAACTGTTTTAAATCCGGATAGATAAGCGAGTCCGGAGCTTAAAGTATGAGTTGCATTCAGCATTCTCAATTTCAATTCCCTGTACTTGGTGATATCCGGAGTAATAATAACTCCCGCATCCACT
>JABDFX010000021.1 GCA_013286315.1 Bacteroidota bacterium
AAAACCTGCACGGTACGGGTCCAAACATAACTTGCCAGTTGCTGGCGGTTGGCGGCAGCTGCTGCGGATACTTTCAGACTAAGATCCGTTTTTGACTGGCTGGAAGCTGAAACGACCCAGGTAGTCATTATAGCACAAAAAACGATGAGGTTTTTCATTGTTATGGTTTGATATGTTGAAAAAATTATTTACCCGACATTACTGTAGTATAATTCTGAGCGCCCGGGATAGTTCTGGAGCATGAATTGCGTAAATAATCATCAATAAAATTCTAAACCGTCTTCCTTGAACTGTTTTCCTGTTTTATATACTTATTCAGAAAATATACATTTCTATTTGTAGCCTCTATTGTTGAGTCCGCTTCTATTGCATAAAAATTTTGACTGAACACCCGATCGAAATCTGCCAGATCATTCATTATTTTTGAAACAATATTTTCTTCTAAAATGAAAATATCCATTTCATTGGTTTGCTGATCATAAACCTCAGACCAAATTTGATTTTCAGTTGAACAGTCGATCAGCTGAATGATCAGGCGCACCCTGGAAATTTCAAATTGGATTGTACCGGCCAAAATGTATTGCAAATCAAATTTCGAAGCAGGTGTCTTTATGCCACCTTCATTCAATTGATTTTGAAGTATGCTAAAATATGACAGGACGGACAGATGTTTCAAACTCCCCATTTTCGAATTCAATAACAACCCGATATTTTCAGAAATTGAAATCTTTGACGCATCTGTTTCGACACAATTAAATGGAAATATGGCCAACCGGATTTTCCCGGACTGATATATGGCGATGTTTTGAATGCTTGTTCTGCCCTGAATATTTTTCAGACTTTCAAATGCGGGCACATAACGTCCCTTAGGTATTGTGATGATGCAGACATCTTCCCTGCCCTGACTTTCATAATATTTAGCGAGGGCCAGCCGTAGCCTTCTTGCATGCACGCGTACAATACCTGGGCTATACGAATAAGGTTTCATTTGTTTTTTCAAAACGTCCGTCACAATGTTGTACTCCTTTATATTATCCGATCTGCCGGCGAGCGTTTCTGTAACGATGTATTTTAAAAAATTTGAGAGAATATTGGAAACAGAAAAAGATTGCGGAGATGAAAACCTATGTGGACGACGCGGTGAAAGTGAGCATGGGATATTTATACATGTCAAAGGGCGGAATGGTCAATTATTTTGACGCGGCGGGAATTTCACAATCCGGAAATACGATCACAGTTGCCGGAAGCAACGTGAATCAGGCCAATGATCAGTTTACTATGAATATTGCATCCGGCAATCTGGCGATCATAAGTCAAAATTTCAAATCAACTTCCGACGGGGATGCTATTGCCGGCAATTTCAATTATAAAACCTACGATAACGGCCTGACCGCATTTGATACCGGAGAGTTGGATCTGCCGGCAAAAAACATGAAGCTCATGATTTCCAATACTAATTATGCAAAAAAACTACAATAACTACAGTTGAAAAACGGATTGGTCCATGTATTAAACAATTAATCAATATTTATCAAATCCACATTAATTAAAACTTAGCTCAAATGAAAAATTTTTTGTTTTCAGCTGTTGTGTTGGTAGCAGTTCTGCAATCCTGCAATTCAGGTACTACCGGTACTACAACTTCTACTGTCCCGGCTAATTCACTGCCTGCTGATTCTGTAAAAGCAATCGCCAAAAACGCGTATGTATTCGGTTTAGCACTGGCATTAATGGATATCACTTCACATAAATTAACTAATGTGGAGGCTCCGGTCAATGGGAAAGCGGCTCCGTTTAACCAGTTTTCTATTGCTGTTGATTTTCCAAATGCCAAATTCAGAGATGTTGTCAGGCCGAATGCTGACACATATTATACTTCAGGATTCCTTGATCTCAGCGCGGAACCAATGATTTTGACTGTACCCAATACAAATGGTCGTTACTACCTGATGCCGATGTTGGATGCTTATACAAATGTATTTGCTTCACCCGGTAAAAGAACTTCAGGAACACTTGCTGACACGTTCTTGATTTCGGGTCCTGGTTTTTCAGGAACTGCACCCGCGGGTATGAAAGTGATCAAAGCGCCAACAAATCTGGTTTGGATTCTTGGCCGCACACAAGTAAATAGTCCGGCTGATGGAACGAATGTTGTTGTTCCACTTGAAAAGAAATATGTGCTGACTCCATTAAGCTCCTGGGGTAAGCCGTATACCGCTCCAAAAGGGGTAGTAAATCCGAATTTATCAAAGGCTTCGCCTAATGAATTGGCAGCAAACATGCCGATTGATTCATTTTTCAATTATATTAACCAGTTGATGGTCGTCAACCCACCGAAAGCAGATGATGCTCCTGCGCTTGAGCAGTTTGCTAAAATTGGTGTTGCACCGGGTGCAAAATTTGACCTGAGAGTTTTTGATACGGCCACCCAGAATGCCTTGAAGGAAATTCCAAAAATGGTATTTGCGTATATGAACGAGGTCGTCGCCAAAGGCGCTGGTAAACCCGTCAATGGTTGGGTCATCTTCACGAAAGGAATGGGTAACTACGGAACAGATTACAACTTAAGAGCTTTGATCGCTTTTGCCGGTATGGGTGCAAATCTTCCTCAGGATGCTGTATATCCCAGTTGCTCATTTGATTCTGAAGGAAACACTTTGAACGGGGCAAATAAATATGTTCTTCGTTTTGAAAAAGGTCAAACGCCTCCGGTTGATGGATTCTGGTCATTGACTATGTATAATCAGGATGGATTTTTTATAGAAAATCCAATCAACAGGTATGCTATTGGAAATCGTTTTCCACTAAAGGTTAATAAGGATGGTTCTATAGATCTGTATTTTCAAAATGCATCGCCTGGAAAGGATAAAGAAAGTAACTGGCTTCCCGCTCCTCCAGGTCAGTTTAATTTAATACTTCGTATGTACTGGCCAAAGGAAACTATGCTGAACGGATCATGGACGATTCCTCCAATAAAGAAAATAAGTTAATTATCCCGCAGTTGTTTAGATTTTTTCACTGATCACAAAAAACGGTAATATGAGTACCCCATCCAGAAAGTTCAGACAAAACCGCGCGCAGTATCTCAAAATGCTCTTCACGGTTTCCATTTTATTTATTTTTTCAATGTGGGTGCATGCACAGTCGAAGCCGGATTCAGCCACCGTTTCGCAGGGGAAAAAACTAAACAATACCGTCAAGATCAACTTGTCGAGCTGGATACTATATACTAATGGTGTACAAATGGCTTATGAACGGATTTTGTCTCCCAAAAGAAGTATTTCCATATTTGGGGGTATCATTTCGTTTCCTGTTCCATCTGCGATTGCAAATAGTAACATCGGCTTTGATAACGATAAGAAAAAAAGCGGATTTGCAATGGGTGCAGAATACCGGTTTTATCTCGCCAAAGAAAATAAATTCGCCGCTCCCCGGGGTGTATACCTGGCCCCGTTTATTAGTTACTATCATTTCAATAACATCCGCTCAGGCCACGATTCGACCAATTCAGACAAACTTACGCTGAACACAACGGTTGATTTTTTTAATGTCGGTGGTGAATTAGGCTATCAGTTTGTAATAAAAAAGAGATTGGTCATAGACTGTGTTCTGTTTGGTCCGGCACTATCGAGTTATCATTTCGACCTCAAACTCGATGGCAATACGTCCGGCAATCAAAATGAAAAACTCCAGGCAATTCTGGAAGCGATGAAAAATAAATACCCGTTGTTGAAAGATCTGACGAATGGATCCGGCATCAGTTCCAATGGAATTTCGAATTCCTGGAGTGCCGGATTCCGCTATTGTATTATGATCGGGTATCGGTTTTAAATCATTTCCCTCACTACAATTTCACACTGTGAAAAAGAATATATTGCTCATAATAGTTGGGATAATATCTGCCACCAATTGTTTTGCGCAGGATCCGGGGTGGCCAAGGAAATTTACAAATAATGGTTCTGCGCTGGTCGTTTATCCTCCGCAGGTGGAAAACTGGCAGGAGTTTAAAAGTCTGAATTTCCGGATGGCATTTACCCTGCAACCCGCGAATCAGTCAAAACAGGTGGTGGGTGTTGTATATGTGAACGCCGCCACCGACGTGGATACCTATAATCACATCGTGGCTATTTCGGGCATGAAAATCACCAGCGTGCATTTCCCTTCCCTGGATCCGTCAACTGCAACATCAATGGAGCAGATCGTGCGGTCAACACTCCACGAATCGAGAACCATTCATGTTTCGATGGAGAGAATTGTTGCCTGTACACCCAAGCCACAGAACATAAATTCAGTCAGTGTGAAAAATGATCCGCCTGTCATTTTTGTGAGTACAACGCCCGCTATCATGCTTCAACTGGAAGGTGAGCCCGCACTGGCCGATGCAACTCCGGGAGGCATTAAATATATTTTCAATGCAAACTGGCCGCTGTTTTTCGATCCGGCTTCTTCGACATACTACCTTTTTGATGATACGGAATGGCAGATGGCGACTCAGTTAAACGGTCCCTGGACTTTCACCTCTGCACTACCGATGTCACTGATCCAATTGGCTTCGGATAATCACTGGGCTCCTGTGTTGAAGAGCGCCATCCCGGCACAGTCCTGGCAAACCGGAGTGCTGCCAAAAATATTTTACTCAACAAGTCCGGCAGAGATCATTCTATTTAAAGGCACACCGGCCATGTCTCCCATTGCGGGCACAAACCTTACTTATGCAACGAATACAACCAATACGGTTTTCTATTCCAATACGACCAGTCTCTATTATTATCTGGCAGCGGGCAGGTGGTTTAGTGCGCCGGGATTGAATGGACCCTGGACTTTTGCCACTTTGGATTTACCGGTTGATTTCGTAAATATTCCTACCAATAGCCCTGCAGCGGGAGTACTGAGTTCTGTTCCCGGCACACCGGAGGCGGCGGATGCAGTAATGATTGCACAGATTCCGACAAAAACAACCATCAGTCCGGCTGATGCCCCACCGGTCAATATCACTTATGCAGGATCACCGCAGTATGTGGCCATCGAGGGTACTTCTCTTTCATACGTGGAAAACACCAATGATAAAGTGATCATGGTGAGTGCCAATCAGTTTTATGCCTGTGTGGGCGGCTTCTGGTATGTGGCCACGAATCCGCAGGGCCCCTGGGCATTAGCCACATCTGTTCCCCAGGTGATCTACACGATTCCTTCCAGTTCGCCGGTGTATAATGTGACCTATGTGACACAAACCGTAACAACCTCCGGCACCGTGCAATCAAGTTATACAGCCGGTTATATGGGTGCATTTGTTGTTGGCGTCGGCGTCGGCCTGATCATCGCTTCCGGAACAGGTTATTATCATCCGCCCTATATGTACTATCCGCCGGTTGGTTATCCTGTTTGTTATGCCAGTGCAGTGAGTTATGGCGCTTACGCGTATCATCCTTATTCTTACTATGGCGGAGTCAGTTACGGCGCTTCTTATAATTCTTATACAGGTACGTATGCCAGAAGTGCTACGGCATATGGACCTTATGGATCAGCAACAGCGAAACAGTCGTACAATCCATACACAGGAACCGCTTCAAGAAGCGCATCGGTTTCTACACCTTATGGCACCTCCAAAGCGGCCCAGGCCTATAATCCTTATACCGGCGCTTCGGCTTCGAGCCATCAGACTTCAAACGCGGGCGGACAGTATGGATCATCGACTTTAAATAATGGTCATGGTACAACTACTCAAACCACCCATTCCACCAATAACTATGGACAGACTACCGCGGCTGCACAAAATTCCAATGGTGCGAGAGCAGTTGGTGCCAGCGGTCCGAACGGAAGTGGTACAGTAGCAAAATCTGCTAACGGAGATATGTATGCGACAAAGGACGGAAATGTATACAGCAACAGCGGGGGTTCATGGTCACAGACTGATAATTCAAAATACAATTCCTCTTCTCAATCTTCTGCCGCTAAGTCTTCATCACAATATTCTTCAGCAGCATCCTCAGCTGCAAAAAGCAATGCTGCCAGTTCATATTCAAGACCCGGTGGCGGATCAGCTCCCACCAGTGAGATGTCCAGCGCAGCCAGCGACCGGTCCAGAGGCAGCTCCGGTTCCGGAGGCTGGGGCGGAGGAGGTGGAGGTGGTTTTGGTCGCAGCGGAGGAGCCAGCGGTGGTTTTAGTCGCGGCGGAGGAGGCGGAGGTGGTTTTGGCGGTGGCGGTGGCGGCTGGGGCAGAAGATAGTCAGTGATAAACTAAATAAAAAATAGATTTAGTATGTCCTCCATTTACTTATTCAACATGCCATTGATTGTAATCGCGTTGAACACCCTGATCCTGATTATCTTGTTTAACTGGTTAGGGCACTATTACCGCCGACTGCAATTAAGAAAATATCCCGGAGTCGAACCTGGTCATCTGGGAGCCATTGAAGGTGCATTGTTGGGACTCCTGACATTGATGCTGGCTTTTTCTTATGGCATTGCAGCAACAAGATATGAAGTGGGCAGGCAGTTAATCGTTGATGAATCGAAGATTGTTACGGTAGCGGTCCATAGGTGCGATTTATATCCTGACAGTATCCGCAATAAACTGCGCAATGGTTTCAAAAATTATGTCGAATCAAGAATCATTTATTTCACATCGGGAATTGATGAAAAAAGGATTGCCGTGAGTTTAAAAGAAGGGAATCAATCTTTAGAAGGAATCAGGAAAGAACTTATGGCAGTTCCTCAAAATCAGGACAATCATTTTCATTCGCTCCTCATGATACCTGCATTAGACAATGTGGAAGATATGGCGATATCCAGCGAGGCGGCAAGACTTTCCAAATTGCCACAAATTATTTTATGGATGTTATTAATCATGACAGTCGCCTGCAGTTTTCTTGTTGGATTTGTAAACGCAGGTAATCGCAAGAACCTGATCATGGTTGCCGCATTTGCATTGATGACAACGGCCGCTTTTTACCTGGTCATCGAACTGGATCATCCTAGGCAGGGACTGATCAACCTGGATGTCGAAATAAATAATATTATCAATATGAGAAATTTATTCATAGAAAATACATGAAAAATCAATTGAATTTTTTTAGAATTTTTTATTCTGATTTGAAATGGTAGCAAAGTCTTTTTACCTATGCACAAATGGTATTTTTCAGCATCTATAGTAATGTGCAGTCTTTGCTTCGCACAAAAGCTGACTGCACAGGCAAAATCATCCGGAACGGATACATTGCCCGGTACGCGGGATACGACTCTTCACAATAGTGATTCTTTGATGAAGAAGTCGATAACCCCGGCCACAGACAGCACACCTCCCGCCAGATCCCATCTGCAGCTCAACCTGGTGTATGAATCAAACGACGTATACCTGGGAAGAACAGATTCAACGGCATTGCCCCTGCTTACCCCGGAAATCAGCTATATTTTTAAGTCCGGTTTTGAAATTGATTTTAGCGTAGGCATCAATATGGCGTCACCCTCTCCGCAGATTAATTCATATACACTTGCTGTGTTGTACAGTTTCAATCCGGGAAACTATAGCGGATCTGCGACGCTTTCCGGATTTAAATACAGCTCCGGCAGCGGCAGTCCAAACGCAGCCCAGAAGGGTAGCCTGGAATATGACAACAGTTACGATTTCGGATTTATAGAACCCAGCCTGAGCCTGACCTGGACTTTCGCGACCCATCCTGACTACCAGATCAGTTTTGCCCTTGCTCACGAATTTGATTTTCTCAAAAACGGCAACCTGAATATTACACCGACGGCTACAATGAATGCCTCAACCCAGAACGTCTATAATTCTTATTACCAGAACAAACGCTTCAGCATTCCCAGACACGGTAAGCCGCCATTGCCGGCGAATGTGACTATTTCCGGAGAAGTTTTGAATGCTGATCAATTTCAGATCATGGACTACGAGATCAGCGCACCGGTTAATTTCGTGACAGGTAAATGGACATTTAATTTTTCGCCCACCTATGCGCTTCCGGTAAATCCGCCGGACATTAAACTGACTACCAAAATAAATAACCAGACTTTTTATACCACCTACAAACAATCGCTTCCGAACACATTTTATTATCAGGTAGGAATTACCTACACATTTTCGAGCAGGAAATCATGAACTGTGAAATGTTAAACTTCTAAATATATATTTATGATAATCGGATTACTCACTTTAGCATATATTCTCTTTGGCGGCGGAAATGAGACTTTCCTGCTCAATCCAAATTTAAAAAGCAATGTAAATAAATATGTGACGGATAAGAACCGCAAAACAGAAATCGATCAGGTCATCAAACAGGTAGAAAAAAACCAGGCGAATTTTCAAAAACAAACGAAGAAAGTCTACGACAAAAAATTGGTCGCTTTGAATATGAATCGCCTGTCAACTATGGATGATTTTAAACAGGAGTATGACAGTTTCTATCTGGGTCTTATAGAATTACAAAATGGATTCCTGGATTCGGAATTAAAGATAAGATCTCTCATTCACCCTAACGAATGGGATAGCATTATGAACAAGGTTTTAAAGCAACCCGCGAAAGAAAAAATCAGGAAGAATTTAATCGGGGAAAATAAGAAATTGCATGACAAATTACTGAATGTGTGTAATAAATATATTCCCGACACCGCCGGAAAAAAGAAAGCCAGGGTTCTTGTAGATGGCTATGAGAATAAAGGCGACACGCTTGCAGATGCATTCCTGGATCTGAACTATCAGTACCTGAACACTCTAAGGCCTTATAAAGTTACCCGCCAGGATTTTGAACCACAACGTGCTAAAATGATCGAGTTAAGAAGGAACTACACGGGTTATCTGGTAAACATGAGGTTTCAACTTATGGAATTGACACCTGAAAAGGAATGGGAAGGTCTTGCTAAGGAACTCAATAATAATTTCACATACATGGGCGCCGGGGCATCAAAGTAAACGGCATTCCTATTATTTTCCGTGAATGGGCACCAAACGATTGAACATTTACATTCTTTTCCTTGTACCTCTGCTTTCCTGCACTTCTGAGCGAAAAATCCAATTAAGGCGAGCCCTGGCAGAATAAAATGCAGCATGTAACCGGACGGATAAGTGATCATCAGCTTATATGTACGATAGCCACCATTGGCTATGTATTCGCTTGTAATGACCATACCAGCGGCAAGGATAATAAAGCATCAACACAACGACTATCCATATTAAGTAAACCTCCCACAATGGCCTTCCAAAACCTTGCACCTGCCATACGATGGGCGATCCGTCAGATTTCATCGGCAGTCCCGACATAAGCGCAAGAACAATATTGAAGATCCTGAGCAAACTCAAATGAATGATAAAATAAATGTAGGGTGTATTTCCATACACCCTGCAAAAACCGGCGAAGGAGTTAACGGTTTTTTCGGTAAATGACAATAATAACATGAGAGGTCCAAGCGTCATTAGAAAAAAGAGAAGCGAAGGCGATTGCTTGGTTACATTTAAAAAAGACAATATCGTGTGCATGATATTCCGCTGCATGCCCCAGGGTGATGGATCGCCATAGTGATTAATCAGTCTCAACACCATAAATAAAATAACTGCCGAAACACCTGAAAGGCGTAATATTCTTTGGCGTTTATCTGCGTCGTACCCGTTTTTATAAAGCGCGCCAAAAGTATAACCCAGTAACAAAGCACCACTCCATGGTATGACGGAATATAACACAACAATTGCCCGACCGGCGCTTAGGGGTATAAACGCGCCCCTGGCCGACAAAAACATTTTGGTTAAAGCCCCCGTCACCCCCGTTGCAGGCAGTTGAAAATAATCAAGCGCATTGTGGCCAAATAGGATAATAACTGTAACTGTGGCAATGACCTGCCTAGGTGCACGGAGTAACAGCCCCAGGATGATCATACCAAATCCGGTCGCCCACAAAACTTCAAGTATTAACATATGATATTGCAAATCGAAGGAAAACAGCAGGCTGATGATAAGTATGTCGGAAAAGATTAACCATGCACCCCTTTTGAACAGGAAAATGCTCAATTCCTTTTTTGTCCGCCTCTGCCCGGCCAGATAAGCCGAAACACCACTTAAAAATACAAAGCCAGGCGCGCAAATATGCGTTACCCATCGCGTAAAAAACAGGATAACCGTTGTCGTTTGCATATCAAGCGGGGACGCGCCGGGGTAATGCAGAAAATCGCGCGAATGATCCAGTGTCATTATGATCATGATGAGCCCGCGAACGATATCTATTGAATTTATACGTTCTTTCATTACCCGTTTTTCATATAAAAAATCCTCTATTTTCTTTGTCTCTTCAGCATTTGACGACCGAATCGTCTCAAAATAACGACGTTTAGTCGCAATTTGAAATAGATTGAATTCCTAATCGATAATTTCAGGTTTTAAATCATCCTTCAATAAAAAGTATCAACGAAAAAAAACAACGAAATCCCGCAAGCTTTAATTACCTGCAAACTGGGATAAAGTATAACCAGGTTTCCCTTCTTACGAACTGTATCATAGGCTCCTCAGTTCTCGATCATCTATCTTTCGTAGCTTTGGCATTAATCGTTACAGATACCCTTTGTTAAAACTCCTCTTAGTTTTTTTCCTGGTTTTTTTTTCATTTGCCCTGCATGCACAGGATGGCGGGTTTATAAATGACAGTACAGGACGGGACACCAGTCAGCTAAAAAACCGCCCCTCGGAATTATTACAGCACAAACAGGTCGATCTTATTGATTTGGGGAATAAAATATTATACAAACATCCAAGCCCGCGACAGGACAGTATTAATATGAAACCAGGTAGATTATATGTTTCTGTATTGCCTTCAGCCCAATACACTTTACAAACCGGTTTCGCAGTTTCCATTGGTGGAAATGCTGCTTTTTATACCAGCTTGTCTAAAGATGAAAATATTTCCAATGTCGTATCCAGCCTGAATTATAGTCAGAAAAAGCAATTTTTCATTCCTCTTCAGGCAAATATCTGGACAAAGGGAAATGAATATAATATTCAGACCGACTGGAACTTTGCTATTTTCCCACAATATACTTATGGACTGGGCGGATTTACAACCGAAATAGACGGTTATCCGATCGATTACAACGAACTGAAATTCTACCAGACTTTATATAAAACCATAACACGGGATTTTTTACCCGGGCCTTGGATATGATTACGATAACTTTTGGAATATAGTACAGAATGGTTTGCCATCCGACACCCACACCGACTGGGACAAGTATGGATTTAACCGAAGCTCCATATCATCTGGCCCCACCTTCAACATACTTTTTGACGGGCGGAGAAATTCCATCAATCCAGTGCCTGGAAATTATGCTAACCTGGTTTATCGGACCAGCCTCTCCCTGATGGGAAGCAATTATAACTGGAGTTCTCTGATGATTGATCTGCGTAAATACATTCATTTCCCTTCCGGTTCCAATAACACACTGGCCTTCTGGTCTTATAACTGGTTTACCCTGAGTGGTAAGCCGCCCTACCTGAATCTGCCCGCTACTGCATCAGATGAATATGCTAACTTAGGGAGGGGATATGTTCAGGGAAGGTACAGGGGTACCAATCTTATATATCTTGAGTCAGAATACCGGTATGGCATTACTTCCAATGGTCTGATCAGCGGTGTGTTATTTGTCAATTCCCAGTCTTTTACTGAAACCTCCAACAACAAATTTGAAACGATCCTTCCCGGGTGGGGACTTGGACTAAGGGTCAAGTTTAATAAATTTTCCAGAACAAATCTTTGTCTCGATTATGGCTTTGGCATCCATGGATCCCACGGGATTTTTGCAAATCTGGGTGAAGTATTTTAATTCGATTTTTCATCTTATGCAATTATAATAGGTAGTCGGGTAGAATCTTTACTTACGTCTATGATACCAAGGTCAGGTTAGAAAATCATTCTAACTTTTAATTATACAGTTTACGGGAAACCGGAAATTTCCCTCCCTGATGAAATTCAAAGCCAATCATTTCAAAAATGGAATAAATTCTATTAACATATTAGAAACTTCTAATGATTGAAACCAATAGCAAAGCAATTTACCTTTGTCATTGATCATCGACTATTATGTGAACATCCTATTGGTAGAAGACGAATTCAAGGTTTCAGAATTTATCCAAAAAGGTCTTAAAGAACAGTTTCATCATATAGATGTAGCCTTTGATGGACTTTTTGGCGAAAAGCTGGCTTTGGAAAATGAGTATGACCTGGCCATTGTCGACGTAATTCTTCCTGGGAAAAGCGGCTTGGAACTCTGTCATCAGATCCGTAAATACAAGCAGGATATGCCTATTCTTTTGCTAACCGCCCTGGGTACAACGAAAGATATCGTAACCGGTTTTGAATCGGGTGCTGATGATTATCTGGTCAAGCCCTTTCATTTTGATGAATTACTGGCCAGAATAAAAGCACTCGGAAGAAGGCGAATGCTGGTATCTCCCGGAATTATTTATAAAGCTGGTGATCTTGAAGTGGATGCGTCAAAAAAAATCACGAAAAGAAATGGCAGGGAAATTATACTCACCGCCAAGGAATTTGCGCTACTTGAAGTACTGATCATAAACAAGAACAGGGTTCTCTCAAGAACCTTTATCGCAGAAAGTGTCTGGGGCATTCATTATGACGGAGGTACCAATATTATTGATGTCTACATCAATTATCTGCGGTCCAAAATAAATAAGGGATTTAGTACTTCGCTCATCCACACCGTTATAGGAATGGGATATGTACTGAAGGACCACTGAATTTTAAAGGAAATTTATGAAGGTCCGGGACAGACTCTCATTGCAGTTCACCAACATATCCGCAATCATCCTATTGGGGATATTATCAGGCATCTATTTTTTAACGCTGCGCTATAAAGAAAATGATTTTCGGATACGGCTTATTGACCGGGCGATCACGAATGCAGAGTTATTTCTCGCTCAGGACAACTTATCGGAAGAAAAGTTCAAAGAAGTTCAGAAGAAGTTTCCGCTAAGTCTTCCGTCGGAAATCGTCCGAATATATAATGATCATAACGAATCCGTTTTCATAAAGGATAGTAGTTTTCAATGGCCGTCGTCTGTTATCAACCAGGTAAGGAAACAGAAATTCATTTATTATTCTCAGGACTTAAGACAGATAGTAGGTATTTACTATGTAGACAATTCCGGAAATTTCACGGTTCTGGTCTCTGCCATTGATGTTTATGGTGCCCAACAAATGCATCAGCTTTTCTTAGTGATGTTAGGAATTTTCATTATTTCTGTTTTTATCCATTTCTTCGCCGGCCGTCTCTTTGCCAGAATAGCCTTGTCCCCAATTATCAAAGTGATTAATGAAGTAAAAATTATCCGATCCTCCAGTCTGGATAAGCGACTTGAGACAAAAGGTGGAAAAGACGAGATCAATGAACTCGTCTATACATTTAATAACCTGTTGGAACATTTGGAACAATCTTTCGGGGCGCAAAAGGCATTCGTTGCACATGCTTCACACGAACTAAGGACACCTGTTACCTCTATTATCGGAGAAGTAGAAGTAACACTATCACAGGAAAGAAATAAGGAAGAGTATAAAACGACTTTGGAAGGAGTCCTGAACGAATCAGCCAGACTGAATGACCTGATCAATAACCTGTTTGACCTGGCCCAGGCTAACGTGGAAATTTCTGATTTTCAGGATGTGCGCCTGGATGAATTAATTTGGCAGGTGAAAGATGAATGGACCAATAAGATTCCCGAAAGCAATGTGGAATTATATTATAATCTGCCGGAGGATCCAAAGAAATACACCATCCAGGGTAATAGCCACCTCCTATTCATCGCTGTCGGCAATATCCTGAAAAATGCGATCAAATTCTCGGATAACAAAATCGTTACCTGTAAGATGTTTCTTCAGAATAATTCACCAGTCATCAGTATCCGTGATATCGGGATTGGTATAAACAGAGAGGATATTCAACATGTATTCCAGCCGTTTTTCAGAGGTGCTAACGCCAGGGGATATTCAGGTTATGGTATTGGCCTGTCCCTGGCTGATAAAATCCTCAGACTCCATAATGTGCGGATTTCCATCTATTCAGATTTGGGAAAAGGCACAGAATTCGTACTATCATTTTCAAAATGAAAATTCACTTTTCAATTCTGAAAATGAATTGCATAATTGGTTAACCCCCGGTTAATCATTTATCATCAATCTTTTCCGGCTCATGTATAATGTGCTCGTTATGAGTCAATATATTTTTTATTAAAAAGACTTAATCCCGTCTTAATCATTTTCTAATCTCAGATTAATCAGGTCCTAATCATCGCTTTTTAGTTTTGCGCCTGGCCGTTTCAAGCTTGTCCATTTTCACTCTTATTTTTTTGTTAGAGGACCAATTTAATGATGATGCATATAATGTTCAGGCTGTTCATGGTTACTGTATTCATATCGGCCGCATGTACTGGATTTAGTCAGAATTTAAGAACGGACACCGTCCGTATGGATCTTACACGTTCTGAAAAAGCATTCCTGGATAGTAATCTGTTGCTTCTTGCCCAGAAATACAATATCGATGCCCAGAAGGCATTGATTATCCAGGCAAAACTTTGGCCCAATCCAAATCTCTCCTATGGCAGGGGACCGTTTATTCCGCTTTATGATCCCACATCTTTATATCCGAAGTCCAATTTTTTTTATAATAGTGAAAATGATGCAACCATATCGCAGCTGATTTTGCTGGCCGGGAAAAGGAATAAACAGATCAAGATAGCCGTTGCCAATGCGAAATTGTCTGAATTCCAGTTCTATGATTTGCTAAGAACACTAAAATATACACTCCGCTCAGATTTTTTCAATATTTACTTTCTGCAACAATCTGCAAAAGTATATCAGGCAGAAATCAATGCATTGGCTCAGGTAGTCCATGCATTCGCTGAACAACAGGGCAGTGGTTATATAGCTGAAAAAGAAGTGCTTCGGGTTCGTGCCCAACTATACAGTTTTCAAAGCGAATATAATGACCTTCTAAATCAAATAAGGGGATTGCAAACTGAGTTGAGGCTGGTATTACAGGTAAAACCAGATATATATATCGACCCCCAGCCGGATTTTTCGTCCATTAAAAATCTGAGTCCTTCCGCTTATCCGATAAACACGCTTCTCGATTCAGCATATCAAAACAGGACCGACCTTCTTATTGCGCGTGAAAATACAAACATCAATAAGCTGAATTACGATTATCAAAAAGCACTGGCTGTACCTGATCTTACCGCCTATGTTACATGGGATCACCAGGGAAGTTATGCAGTTAACTACAACGGATTGGGGGTTTCGTTTGATTTGCCCGTCCTGAACCGCAACCAGGGAAATATCAAATCGGCAAAAGCCCAGATTGCCAATACAGTGGCCAATGAAAAAAGTACGGAAGCAGCGGTAAAGGAGAATATATACAACGCGCTCGAAATAGCATATGCCCAGGACAATCTTTTCAAGAATATCGATCCGAAATTCAGCGGTGACTTTGAAAGACTGGTCAATGAAGTACTGATCAACTACCAAAGACGTAATCTGGGGTTGCTGGACTTCCTTGACTTTTATGATTCCTACAAACAGAATGTTTTGCAGGTAAATGCGATACAATATAACAGGGTGCAGGCTTTTGAAGACTTAAATTATTACACGGGAACTAATTTTTTCAACTGATTATTTACTTAAACAGCTAACCAAAAAATGCTTAATACAATACCATCCCGGTTTAGGTTGATTTCTATTATAGCTGTATTAACGGCATGTATTTTCTTTTTACAATCCTGCAGTGAACAAGATCCGAAAAATACCAATGACCGGAAACAATACCTCATACCGGATTCGCTATTAAAAACGCTGACGATAGATACCGTGAAACAGGCTGAATTGGTTCATGCTATAGTCCTTACCGGACAAGTAGATTTTAATCAGGATAGACAGGTTAATATTTTTCCACTGGTCAGCGGCAACGTGCAGGATATTAAAGTTCAACTCGGGGATTATGTAAAAACCGGGCAGGTGCTGGCTACCGTAAAAAGTAGTGAGATGGCCGGTTATAGCAACAACCTGATTGTGGCCCAGACCAATCTGGTGGCGATGAATAAACAACTTGAAGCCTCCAGGGCCTTGTATAAGAGTGGGCTGGCATCAATCCTGGACCTGACCACCGCTCAGGCAAACTACGACCAGGCTTTGGCCCAATTGCAAATGGTAAAGAGAGTGCTTGCAATAAACGGGAATGATACATTGGGTAATTATGTTGTAAAATCTCCTCTTGATGGTTTTATCGTTCAAAAATTTGCAACCAATAATGTGGCTATTCGGACCGATAACGGCAATCCGCTATTCACCATTTCAGATTTAAGAAATATATGGGTATGGGCCAACGTATACGAATCAAATCTGGATAAAATTCATTTTGGAGATGAAGTTGAAGTATCTACGCTTTCATATCCGGATCGCATATTCAAAGGTAAAATAGATAAGATCATGCATGTGCTGGATCCTACCAGCAAGGTTACAAAAGTACGGGTAGTGATTGAAAACCCGGATTATGCGCTTAGGCCTCAGATGTTTGCCAGTGTTACGGTAACCAATACCCAGCATCAACAGGCGATCTATGTCCCTTCCACAGCACTGATATTTGATCACAGCCAGTATTATGTCCTTGTATATCATGGACATGGAAAGGCCAATATCACACCTGTACAAAAATTGAGTACGCTGAACACCAGGGTTTATTTAAATGATGGAGTGTTGGTCGGCGACCAGGTAATTGCATCAAACACGCTGCAGATTTATGATCAGTTGAACAATTAACCCAGGAATTCTCAAATCAATCAAATGACAATATTTCTCAGAAGGATCGTAGGGTTCTCCCTTAAAAATAAATACTTTATTTTATTCTCAGCATCATTGCTGATCGTAAGCGGTATCATTACATTCATGGACATGCCGATCGAGGCTTTTCCGGATGTCACCAATACCGAAATCGATATTATCACCCAGTGGCCAGGTCGAAGTGCTGAAGAGGTAGAAAAGTTTATTACCATTCCCGTAGAAATTGCCGTGAACCCGGTACAGCAAAAAATAAGCCTCCGGTCTACAAGCATATTTGGCTTATCATTTGTAAAAATCATTTTTGATGATGACGTAAAAGACCCTCAGGCCCGTCAGCAGGTAATGAACCTGATACCCAATGCTTCGCTGCCAGCTGGGGTACAGCCTGCAGTACAACCGCCAACAGGGCCTACCGGTGAACTTTACCGTTATACAATTCAAAGCAGTTTCCGGGATGTAAGGGAATTAAAGACCATGCAGGACTGGGTCATTGAAAGGCAACTCAGGAGCGTTCAGGGTATTGGAGACATCAATAGTTTCGGGGGCAAGACCAAGACCTATGAAATAAAAGTTGATCCGGGAAAGCTGACCAATCTTGGATTGACCTCGCTGGATATATTTACTGCCGTTCAAAATACCAATATCAATGTGGGGGGTGATCTGATTATGCAGAACGACCAGGCTTTTGTAGTCAGGGGAATTGGTCTGCTCAATGACATCGAGGAAATCAAGAACATTATCGTACAGAACAACAATGGCGTACCTCTTCTGGTAAAAGATGTCGCTACCGTAGAGATATCCAATGTTCCACGTCTTGGATGGATAATCAGAAGCGATGCAACAACAGACTCGACTGGTAAAAGAATTGTCAAAAATCAGGATGATGTAGTGGAAGCCATTATTGTAATGAGAAAAGGAGAAAATCCATCCGAAGTCGTAAAAAACATAGAAAAAAAGATCCAATATCTTAATGAGTATGTTCTTCCCGCCGACACGAAGATCGTACCCTATTACGACCGTTCCGACCTGATTACTTATGCTACTCATACGGTTTTACATAATTTAATCGAAGGGATCCTGTTGGTGGTGGTGCTCATTTCCTTATTTCTATTCGACTGGCGGGCCACCGTGGTCGTTGCGGTCATCATTCCCATGTCTCTGTTGTTCGCCTTTATCTGTCTGCATCTGATGCATATGTCTGCCAATTTACTTTCACTGGGTGCGGTGGACTTCGGGATCATCCTCGACGGGACGATCGTCATGGTAGAAGGGATCTTTGTCATTTTGAATCATAAGGCAAATGAAGTGGGCATGGAACGGTTTAATAAAATGTCCAAGCTGGGTCTTATCCGGAAGAGCGCTGCGGAAATCGGGAAAAGACCTTTTTATCTGAACATCATTATCATCACAGCCCTGCTGCCCATTTTTGCATTCCAGAAAGTGGAAGGGAAGATGTTTTCGCCATTGGCATATACGTTGAGTTTTGCCCTGTTGGGATCGCTAATCACTACCCTGACACTGGTGCCGTTGTTAATCAGCATACTGATGCGCAAAAATGTGCGGGAAAAACATAATCCCATCGTGGAGCCATTAATGAACTTTATGCAAAGGGGCTTTGTACTGGCCTGGAAGCGTAAAGAGATCATAGTTACCTGCGCGCTGATCGTTATGGTTGCTGGTTTTTATTCTTTTAAATACCTGGGCACCGAGTTCCTGCCTCAATTGGATGAAGGCAGTATCTGGCTTCGTATCCAAACCAATTATAGCATGGCGTTGAATAAATCCGTTGAGATCTCCAAACAGGCCCGTGATATTATCATGAGATTTCCGCAGGTGCAGTATTGCGTTTCTCAAACCGGGCGGCCGGATGATGGTACGGATGTTACCGGATTTTATAATAATGAGTTTGATATCCTCATGTTCCCCGAAGTCGACTGGAAACCTAAAATAACAAAAGCAGCGTTGATTGATTCAATGAATAAGGCCTTGTTGGTCATACCTGGGGTGAACCTTAACTTTTCGCAGCCCATCATGGATAATGTGGAAGAGGCTGTGTCCGGCGTAAAGGGCAGTATTTGTTTGAAAATATTCGGGGACTCCCTTCCCTATATGGAAGGCCAGCTGCAGCGTTGTTTCGAAGTGCTGCAAGATGTCAGGGGTATTGAAGATCTGGGCATTATGCACAATACCGGCCAGCCCGAACTGGATATCAACCTCGATCAGCGGAAAATGGCCTTATACGGTGTAGCCACCGCACAGGCCAATGCCGTCGTCAGTATGGCGATCGGTGGTCTTGGTCCCGGCGGTGTACCTGCGAGTACATTATACGAAGGCATCAAAACATTTGATATACGGGTAAGACTGCCAGAAGAGTATAGAAGAACGCCGGAACAAATCGCGGAGCTGTTGGTGCCTACCATGAGCGGTAGTAAAGTACCCATCAGGGAAATTGCTGCCGTTGATCAGAAAACCGGAGCCTGCCTCATCTACCGGGATGATAACAAACGATATGCTGCGGTGAAATTCTCGATCCGTGGCCGTGATATGGGAAGCACGATTGCCGAAGCCCAGCGAAAGATCGACGATAAGGTGAAATTAAAACGGGGATACGGCATGGCTTTCCAGGGAGATTTCGAAAACCAGCAGAGGGCCCAGAAGCGGCTGGCCCAGGTGGTCCCGATCAGCCTGCTGATGATCTTCATTCTATTGCTCAGTATGTTTGGAAATTTCAAGGATGCACTGCTGGTATTCACGAATGTACCCTTTGCGATTGTAGGAGGGATCATGGCCCTGCATATCACGGGTACCATCTTTAGCATATCTGCAGGGATCGGCTTTATATGCCTCTTCGGTATCTGTATCCAGGATGGGATCATTCTGATCACTATGTTTAAAGAGAATTTAGTTCATGTGAAGGGGAGCCACTCCTTTTATTTCGACATGGAAAATGCGGAATCCGGCGATAATGCCGGTAGGGTTGGCTCATTGTCATTATACGATTCCATCAGAATGGGTGTTCGTGCAAGGATACGACCGGTCATGATGACGGCACTCATGGCTGCTATTGGCCTATTGCCCGCAGCGCTTTCCCATGGCATTGGATCTGAAAGTTCCAGGCCACTGGCAAGGGTAGTCATCGGTGGTATCCTGAGTGCGATGATATTTTCACTTTGGGTTTTCCCACTCATTTTCGGATGGGCATACCGGAATGTCAATAAAAGGTCTGTTTGAAAAACACGCGTTTTCTTTGTAAAACCCTAATGATAGTTTGAAAAAAACTTCTGACTTCAGCAAATATTTAACAAAAAAAATGCAGGGATCTTTCTCTTATTTTTTGCTGGCTATATCAAAAAATACTCAATGAGTTAATGAGATATAGGGATAAACAACACCGAAGCCTAACGATAATTTGGTATTAAATGTGGTATAAATTGTAGTGATATGGTATGTGTAAAGTGTCCTCCAGGTATTATACAGGTTCAGATTATCGCCTGGTTTGCCAGACATCTGTATAATAATAGCTGCCACCGTGTCACTGATATCAGGCTTGAGCAGCGTTGATTGTCCCGGAGCCAGCGGGAAACTATCCTGCGCTACATTCAGCGAGGCAATAATCGTGTCTTTGTTTGGAACCTGCAACTTACCGTTTATTGTGATTGAGTAAATTGTATCTGATTGTGCAATGATTGCCATGTAAGGACGATACTGATATGCCGGGTCGACTGGTGGTTTTGAATCAGTTTTTTTGCAGCTTGCAAATATTATTAATGCAGTACAAACTAACAATATAGCTTTCATATGTTTATTTTTAAGTTATGATTCATTAAGGTTGAGACGCCCATGAGCACAACCGGATGATATTCTTAACTATTTTCTTCTTGTAATTTTTTGGATAACGTGAATGAATATCGTCCCGATCGAAGCATGAATCAAAAATATGTAATTGTTTAAGATGCCCGACGGGAGCCTTTATACCGTCAGTTTTCCAAAGATACACATCTACAACATACGGAATAAGACTTACAAAAACAATGGCTTACGATACTTGAATTCAAGCCATTGTAAGCCATTGTTTTATGCCCGGGATTTTCAAACGAATGGAGTTCTTTGGTCGCGATTATCTCAAATCAGCTGATGCTTATTAAGGTCTACCGTTATCACTTTATCAAAAGGATGCCGGGCTCCGCTATTTTCCACCTGCATAAAAGCAAAACGAAGTATTTTAGGAGTTACTGTCAATGTTAAATATCCATACCCCATCAGGGAACTTTCATAACTGTGATCGCCAGCCACCTGACCGGTCGCCGTCTCCAGTGGAATTGTACCCCGTCCACCTGTACCGACGACATAATACGGAACCTGCCATTTTTCATTTTTAAACTGGACATTTCGGGTAAAGCGCTGGTAATTGTGAGCATGAGCTGCCAGCACAGCATCCGGCTGGATATCAGCCTGCTTAAAAGCATCATCCATATCAGCCAGCATCTGTGTACTGGAAGAATGTCCCCCGTTACTAAAAGGCGGATGATGTACGGCGATAACCAGTGCTTTCCTTGTCGAAGTGCTCCTGGCTTTATTAATCGTCCCCAATGTTTTAACGAGCCAGTTTTTCTGATTTTGTCCGATCGTCGTTCCGGAGATGAAGCCAGGTCCTTCGCCGATGTTGGAATACAGAGCTACAATATCTATGAGTGGAGCATTTAGCCACCAGTACACACTGGGCTGATTCACCATTTCCCGGTAGATTGTTCCTGCATCCGGCGGCACTCCCGGTTTCAATTGGCAAAAATTGCGTTGAAAGGCATCAAGGGTTTTTTTTTGTCCTGTAGAAGTCCCGTCAAATTTAAATAACTCCCCATCGTGATTCCCGGGAATGGCGATGATCTTCCCCGGATATTTTTTATATGGAACATAAAACTGTGCCTGATAACCTTTGTCGGTATTATCATAATAGATCACATCGCCAAGATGTAATAAAAAAGCCGGAGACTTCTCCGGATGATTCACGTCAAAATCCAGCGACATCGCTTCGGCAACCAGTTCCTGATTGAGCCCGTTTTCGTGGCCTGTGTCTCCAAATGCGTGAATGCATATCATTCCGGCAGCTTCGATCGTATGAACTCCATCCGTTCCAATGATCTCATCTAAAGTCATCATTGGATCTCTGTTTGGTACCGGAATCGGCAGGAGTTTAGTCTGCACATAGTCGGTCATTCTTTTCCCTTTAGCCGGACCTGTTCCTTTTTTTACCGGGGCTGCAGGAGTGAAATAAGGATGCGCAAACCGGAGGATATTCTTAGAACCCGGTTTGGGCCTTGGGTGAGAGCGTTTGACTTGCATATGTTTAATTTTTAGGATGGTTTGGTATTTCCCCCCTGAGGCTGAAAAGATCCTAAAGATGGCCTTATCCGGGTCTCATCGTGCTTCGAATATTCAGACATGAACTGGCTTATTAAGCAAGGCCATTTTATTTTTTAGATTTTTAAATGTTTCCAAAGGTGCTTTGGTAGAAAAAATGTTTACAATCCATGCGGGGACTGATCCTCCCGGATCAAGTTCTACCACATAAATCAGATGAATGACATTCCTGGATATCGTAGTAACATTCCAAAGACCCTTCGAATATGGGATTCTGACCAAATCGCGTTTGGGAGGTTGGTAATTCTGTTCGCCCACAGAAATAACTTTCAACAAATGAGAAATCGAATCTGTAGTTATTTCCATAACGGCATAAAGATCTCTGTTCATTGCAGGCCACGGGGCGTTGAATTCCGAATAGTAAACGAGTTTATGGGGAGTAATTCTTTTGATGAGCATTGATTTGCCTGTGGAATAAGCCCATTGAGTGTATCTATCAACATCTGTTAAAATGGCTGCCAGTTGCGAAATGGTTCCTGGTAAGTCCATCTCTACTTTGATGTCATTAAATTTGGATAGATCAGATTGTCGCGTGCTAATTTGGATACCATCTTTATCCTTTCTGAGAACCCAGTTTTTTTGAGCGAATAAAGACCCTGGCAACAGCTGAAATTGGAAACAAATGAACAGAGTAATCCGTAATAACATATTGTAATTTGATATGAGGAAAAAACCAGTTCCAAGGTCGGACACAAAAATGACGCTTTGGCACTTTACCGGCCACTTTAATATCAGACTTTGCGACAATCTTAACAAAATTGCCCCGCGGCATAAATGTGGCGAACTGTCTTTTCCTGATTTTCCGCCTCGGTTGACCTGGTGGTTGCCAAATGCAGAGCACAGATGGTGGGTATGATTAATACTATCTTTGTTACAGTCAAAACCGGAAATTGAAAGAAAAGTTATTGTCCCGGCATTATGTTAAAATTTTTACTATACTGACTCCCTGCTTGTTGACTGTTTTAGCCTCTTGTCAACAGGTTAGTCATTCAGTCAAAAAACAGAATGACCAATCGCATGTGACACCGCTTATGGTGGGCTTAAAATGTGTTCTTCCAAAGATACTGAAGGAATCCTCCGGTCTATGTTATACAAATGGCAACTTATGGACATTCGGGGATAGTGGTAATCCCAATGAAATCTTTAAGATTGATTCTTCAACAGGTACCATTTTACAAACTGTTGAAATCGAAAACTTTCCAAATGTTGATTGGGAAGATATGACTGCTGATTCTTCCTATATCTATATAGGTGATTTTGGGAATAACCATGGAAACCGCAGAGATCTTAAAATTATCCGTATTAAAAAAACAGATCTGAATGTTCCGGGAACACTTTTAAAAGTTCAGGGAGAAGCTATTCATATCAGCTATGCTGACCAGACCAAATTCAAAAGAGTAAAGAGTACGGACTATGATTGTGAGTCCCTGATCTCTATTGGACAATTTCTTTATTTATTTACTAAAGACGGTATTGATTTGAAGACCCGCTGTTATAGAATTTCGAATCTGCCTGGCACTTATCAGGTTTCTCCTATTTCATCTTTCGACACGAAGGGAAAGATTACAGCAGCGGCGTTTAACCCGGTGACAAAAGAAATTGCATTATTGGGATATATGAATAAGAAAGTGGGTTCATTTATCTGGTTTTTGAATGGGTATCAAAACGATGATTTTTTTGGCGGCAGGAATACAAGAACAACGATCGGTTCAGCTAAAGACTGGCAAACTGAAGGGTTGGATTATATATCAGCCAACAGACTGTTTATGAGTTGTGAAACCAGTAAAAGTCAGAGGGCATCCCTATATTTTGTGCAAAGGAATTGATCAGTTTATTTAGAAGTGGCCAGTTTGGGTACTTGAATTACCAAAAGCAACCTCCGAACTTCAGTATCTCTTCAGAATTTGTCGATACATTACCGGATTATTAAAATAAATACCATGAAAAGAAGCCTGCTCAAATTATTCATCTTCGCAAATCTGGTGCTTTTTTGCGTTATATGTAAGGCACAGTCTTCGGAAGTTTATTCCTTTGAAAAAATGATCCCGGTACCGGGGGACGGTGGTTATGATTACGTCTCGATAGACGAGGTAAACAGACATTTATTCGTCTCGCACGGTACATCAGTAAACGTAATCGATCTGAAAACGGAGCAGGTTATCGGATCTGTCGATAACATGAAAGGAGTGCATGGTATTGCAGTGGATAATGAGGTGAACAGGGGATTCATTACCGACGGAGGAGATAATTCAGTAGTGGTCTTCGACCTTAAAACCTTTAAAACAATTACCGTAATTCCTGTCACGCCTAAAGGTCCGGATGGTATTATGTTTGACCCCTTTACCAAAAGAATATTTGCTTTTTGCGGCCATGGAAACGCCGCCTCTGTAATTGACGTGAACGAGATGAAAGAAATAGGTACGATAGATTTAGGTGGTGGTCCCGAGTTTGCGGTTCCAGATGGCAAAGGGTTAATATACAATAATCTCGAAGACAAGAACAGTCTGAATGTTATTGATGCAAAAGCGATGAAGGTTATTCATAATTACCCATTGTCGCCTTGCGGTGGCCCGACAGGCCTGGCATTGGATGGAGCGAATCAAAGAGTATTTACGGGATGCCGGGAAAATAAGGGAATGAGTGTCGTGGATATAAATACCGGTAAAGTAATTATGACCCTGCCCATTGGTGGCGGCGTAGATGCGGTTGTTTATGATGCTTCAACTAAATTAATTTTTTGCTCGAACGGAGATAGTACAACTACCATTATTAAACAGAAATCTGCAAATGATTATGCTGTAGTCCAGACCCTGTATACAAGGGTACGGGCAAAAACAATGGCACTTGATAAGGTTACACATAAGATATATTTGAGCGCTCCGAAATTTGAGCCTGGAACCAGAAAAATCATTCCCGGAACTTTTGCTGTTCTTGTCTTTAAGAAGAACTAAACGTCTATCTAATTTTATTTCACCTGCCGGCGCAATGTCGCCCAGAGCATCCAATGACACCAATATGTGCCCGTTTTGTGAAAATCGGCACACCCAACACAGCATTTAATTTTAACGGGAAATTATTAAAAGATTTACTACTTTAGTTGTCGCGACTACTAAATGAAACGCTATGTCAAATCCAACACAACTCAGTTTTGTTTCACTCCAGGTGAGCGATCTCACAGCATCCGGTAAATTTTATACCGAAATCCTGAATTTTAAGCCGATTTTAAAATCGCCGCCCGACGCTTTAGTATTTGAACAAAGAAATGGGGCTTCTTTCGCCATTAGAAAACCTATGATTGAACTTTCCAAAGCAAACTTGCTCGGTTGGGGAGTAGCTGTTTGGTTTGGAATAGGCGACCTTGATACCTTTCTTGAGGAAAATGGAGAAAAAATATCTATAGTTAAGGATATTCATAGCACCCCATTTGGAAGAATCCTGGTCATATCCGATCCTGATGGTTATTCAATTACATTACAAGAAACAGGGAAAGATTGAAGGCTACAAAATTTTGGGTGGTGGTCACATCGCGTGATCACGCGCTTGATGGCGCTGAGGAAAATATCGTACAAGTAAACCATGGCAAAGAAGGTCAGTTAAAGAGAATGTCTTCCGGAGATAAAGTTTTGTTTTATGCTGCAAAAAAGACATATAGCCAAAAAGAATTATGTCAATGTTTCGTTGCACTTGCCATTTTAACTGACGATACCATTTTTCAATATGAAGTTTCAGCAAATTTCAAACCCTATCGCCGTAAAGCAGAATACAAGAAAGTAAATGAATTAGAAATCAGACCATTCATTGATAGGCTTGCGTTTATCAAAAACAAAGAAAAATGGGGTTTCATTTTTAGAACCGGGTGTTTTGAGATTAATAAACATGATTTCGATTTGATTGAAGAGCAAATGCATAAGTAAAATGGATGGACGATCTGAGATATTCTCATACAGGGAGCCAGAAGAAAACAGCGGGTATTTGCTTTGGCAGGTTACAATGCAATGGCAGTTAAGAATGAACAGAGCGCTCGGAAAGAAAGGGGTCACGCTAACTCAATTCTCGTTAATGGCGGGTCTGTACTGGTTAAGTAAAAAGAAAAAAACAGTTACCCAGCAGCAATTGGCAGACTATGCTAATACCGATAAAATGATGACTTCGAAAATTTTAACGCTTTTAGAAAAAAAGCAGATCATAAAAAGAATAAATGATCCCATCGACAGCCGCTCGAAACAATTAGCAATTACGAAAAGAGGCATACAAACGCTAAGAGAGGCTTATCATATCGTTAAGCAAGTGGATGACTTGTTTTTTGAACCCGTAATGAAAGATAAGGTACTATTCGATAATTTACTTTTGAGATTGATAAGGAAAAATTATTCGATTTGATAATTTACCCACTTTTTATTCAAAATATAAAAGATGCTGTATAATAAAGTAATGATGAAAAATAGTTCGGCAAGATGAAATTGATAGGGAAATAAGATCAAAAACGGGAAGCCATGGTACAACAAAAATGAAAAGATCATCAACGTCGGAACAGTTCGGTACTTCTGGAATTTCAGCGCAATAATATAAAGAGGAAATATCCATTGAATCAGTGAATACCCCGGACGGGGAGCTACAATAAAAAGCTCAAGCATTATATACAGGAGAAAGCCAAATAAAAACAGGCGGTCCGAATTCCCCGGGTAGTAAGGAGTTCGATAAAACAAAAATAATAGTCCCGCAATAATCACGGCGTAGATTAGCAGCGAATATTTCAGACTCAAACTGTGGCCTGATAAATTCAGGTAAACGTATATTGGGAACAAGCCACCAGTTTCAAAGTCTTTATATACACGCAGGTTGTTCATTCCTTCAATGTTCGCAGCCTTCTCCGGACCGTCTAATTTCCCGGAAATGTTCTTATCAATTACCGAAAAATTTGAATACGCTTTCATGGCGCCGAGATAGTCCTTCCATAATCCGGGATTCGGCGCTATGAATATCAAACAACCGGTGATAAAACCCACCATATTACCGATAAGCCACTGTCTTTGACTTTTGCCTAAAAAGGCCAGCACAATAACAGCTGCCAGTGGCCGCAGAAGAATGAGTACTCCGGCAACAAAACCCGAAATCCATTGAGCTTGTCGGAATTTGGCTTGAAAAAAATAATAAGACAGTGCCAGAATAAAGGTGTACATGGTATATACCTGGCCTCTCTCAATATTAAATAGCCAGTTGTTGCTGCAAATCAGACCCAGAATAATCATGACGGTAGGGAAAAAAAGTGGCTGCCCATGGTGACTCCGGATAATGAGTAAAATGGTTCCTCCCAGGAATAAATAAAGCAAGATTGTCCAGATCCGCCTGACTTCGGCGTATGGCAGGACGGACAGAGGATAAATTATGTAAAGCATGGCTGGCGTAACTGAGGTTCCACACACTGTACGGTTGCTGTATTGATTGGGATCCAGGAAATAGTTGCCGTCGTTTTTTTTCCATTTATAAAAATATGGCGATTGTGAACTTTTCAAATGCCGCGATGCAACGGTTCGGGCGCGAAGATCGCATCCACCGTCCTTTTCCGAATAATACCAGGATTTTGCAACTGATACCAACAGGAAGCACATAGTGATACCGAATACCATCCATTTATTCATTCGAATCTGCACAGGAGAAATCTTATTGATTAATTGGCACAATCTTTCCCGGTCTTGAATGCTTCACGTTATTGAAATTTTAATTGATGATCTCAAATGAAATCAATTGCTGAAAAAGTGAGGTACGGGAAAGGATAGAATCTGTTGAAACAAATTGAGAGTACACCATTAAATATCATTGCATTTTTAGATAGCCAAACAAACCATGATTCTCCTTCATGGGCCCTGCTGTGAAATAAAGTTTATTTGGGTCTGCCGCTGGATTCTCATGGATGGGAAAATCAAGCGCCCATAGTCCATCAATAGTGACGGGCCCTCCATTGTACTGCAATTGTCCTGTAAAGACGCCTGTGGAATCAAATATATTGATCCTTCCATCTCCGAAATTGCCGATTAATACTGAATGCAGGGGTAGCCCGAATCCCGCTGGCACCTGGACAATTGCCCAGGGGGAGTTAAGTGAACCCTGTGACGCAAATCGTTGGGCCAATGTTCCATCGGGATTGAATACATCTACATAGCCATTCCCTGACCCGGCCTGGTCATCCATATTGTCCGGAGCTTTAAGCTTGGCATAGGTCACAAATATTTTACCACCGATATTCGCAATATTAAAAGGTCCGAAACCTCCTGGAATGTTTGGATCGCTAAATGAAAGGGGTTTGCCGTCAACATAGTTAAAAAATTTGTCGTATACGTCTATTTTTCCACCTTTGAAATTTGCGACATAAAGGAAATTGTTGGTTCCATCATTTCCGATGGTAATCCCTTTATAAACCGCATTGGATGAAGACCTGTCTGCTACTGTGACAGTAGAATCTCCACCTGCCCATGCAGAGATCGTACCGTCTTCGTTGGCGAAAATGAATTTCGCCACTTTCTGACTGGCAGGTGTGATAAAGTCCGCAGTATTGTTGATGACGACACCGCTGGGTGAGCCGCCGAAATGATTTCCCTGAGACGGAATAGCGACCGGTCCCAGCAATGTCTTACCAGTAGAATCGTACACATTCGTGGCTCCGCCGTGATTAGAAGATAACCATACAATACCTGCCGGGTTTATTGCTATGCCCCAGGCATTGAGTAGCGTCGGGTCTATATGTGCGGCATTAAAACCGCCTGTATCGGCAACCAGGTTGGTCTGTTGATAATTAACCGGGGCCGGGGCCGCAGGCGTTTTATAAGTGGTTTTGTTACAACCCGCTGTTAAAATAATAATTACAAATAGAAATTTAGATGTTTTCATGCAAAATAGGTTTTAGATATTTTTTTGATTTAAAACGTCGATTAATAATTAGTAGTTGCTCGATAACGATGCGTAGCTGAGGTATTTTACATCAAACAGGTAACCGGCTACATTAATCATGATAATTCCTTGATGACCACCGTGATTAATATTACAGTTTTGTGAAGGGGATCTAATAAAGGGTAAACATCCTGGACATGTTCTTTAAAACAGATTTGAAGGAGAGGTAAAAACCTCTCCCGAAAATCTGCTGAAGCAGGATAATTTATTGTTTATGATTTTACAGAAAGTATATTTAATGTCACAACCAGTTCATTCGAAATAGTGCTGCTGCCGCCTATGTCGAAATCTTTCCTGTTTATTTTGAATGTTCCTTTAAAGACATATCCTTCACCAGAGTTTGCGGCAGTAAAAGGAAATGAAATATCCTTTGTTTTGTTTTTGATGGTGAGTTTCCCAAAAACGAATAAAGTGCCTTCTTTATTTGATGGGGTTACCTTAGTGGATACAAAATGAATGCGCGGATAATTCTTTACATCAAAATAGCTGTCGTTTCGTAAGTGACTATCGCGCATATTATTGTCCGTATTGATAGAATTGGCATCCAGGCTGACGTCGAAACTGGAAACGTTTAGATTACCCGGATCAAATTGAATCTTTCCATCCAGGCCGCTCAATAAACCACTCACATTGAAACCCAGGTTTTTGATTACAAATTGCACAGAGGATCCCTGGTCAACAGGTTTATACTGAGCGAAGGCAAAACTTCCTGTGATAGAAGTAAAAAGAATCAAGAGCATTTTTTTCATAAAATCATATTTTTTATTGAACGTCAGTATTATCAGGGTGCGGCTTACCATGATGACAGGTTGCACAGGTTACTTCCAGTGCCTGATCACCGATTACCGGGTGTTTAAGTTTGAAATATTTTTTGTTGAGACTCATTGTCATGCGCATCATGACCCGGGCTATTTGTTTTTCGGGTTTTTCGTCGCTGGCATAATCCGGTTTATGAGTATCCTTGTTTTCTGCGTGACAAAAATTGCAGGATACACCGAGGTCATCCTGAAATTCATCTACCATGATCCTTGATAAATCCTTTGATGGGATGTTTTTAGGCAATACTTTAAGATTTTTAAAATTCGTGTCTGGCGGATTAGCCGGTTTGACAGCTGCGATGCCTGCAACGACGGTTACGGATAGCGTGGTAATAGCAATGATCTTTCGCGGTAAGTACATTTTTAAAAATTAAATAACGTAAAGTCATAGAGTAAATAGTCGGGCAACGGCTGAACATACTGTTGCGTTACCCGCCTACTTGGTTCTCCTATTGAATTCTGTTAAAAACAATTATTGCATAATACCCTGAGGGGACTACATTTTTTCCATTAATGGCGTATCGGTAATGGCAAGTGTGTGATCATGTTCAACATAATGAACATCAGTCAATCCCAGCAGTCCACGCAGTTTTTCAGCGGGTACTTTCATGGGACCGGGAGCCGGGGCCGTTCCGGGTTGTGGCTGCGGAAAGGCTGTCGAATTAGCCGTATGAAAGGTGATGTTACCTTCAACTTTCTGCATGGTCTGGTGAATATGGCCATTGAGTACTGTGACCGAGCCGAATCGTTTGAGATAAGACAGCGCCTGCTCGCTGTCCCTTGTACCCCAGCCCCATTGTGGATAAATAGCCCAAAGAGGAATATGTGCGAATACTACAACGGGCGTACTGCTGGAAAGTCCCTTCAGGTCATCTTCCAGCCATTCCAACTGGTCATGTCCTAAAACACCCAAACCGCCTTCAGCTGTGTTAACCACATTGACAAGACCTATAAAATGTACTCCATGAGAATCATAACTATACCATCCGTCCCCCTTGGTTCCTTTTCCATAACGCGCAAGAAATTGTTTATTATCACCGTTCAAAACATCATGTTCGCCTGGGACATAAAATATTTTCTCAGTTTTTACGGTCTTCAACACCTGGTCGAGTGTGTCAAATTCGTCCGCCTGGGCAAGATGAGAAAGATCTCCTGTATGGAGTACAAAAGAGGGAGCCGTTGGCATTGCATTAATTTTTGCTACCGTTGCAAGTAACGTTCCTACCACATCAGGGTTTGCAGGTTTATTAAACCCAACGTGGCTGTCACTGATTTGCACAAAGCTGAAATCTGAAGCAGGAATCACTAATCCTTTTTTCAAACCACCTGTAGTCTTGTCAATCATCTGGCTCATACCGAATGATTTCATAACTCCTCCATTCATCATCCACAAGATGCCTGTTCCAGCCCAGGCCATGCATTTAATAAACCCCGCACGATCAATGCCGTCATCGTTTTTGTCGCTGATAATCAAATCATCATTTGCCATTGTTAATAATTTTTTTTGTTATAGAAAAGTTTCGCAAAAAGAACATTTAATTTAATTGTACCGGAATCTTTTACATTAAGTAAGACAGATTCTTGATTAACCACCCGAAATGTGAAACTAAATACTTACCAGGGAGTTGTCTATTGGAACAGCTTCGTTCTCCTCTGGTATACTTTTTCCTTTTTTACTCCATGAAGTAATGGAGGCCGATACTCTTTGAAAGCCGGCGATGACTTTTCGCTCATTCTGTATACTTTCTTAGAAGTACTAATTATAAAATCGAGCGATCTTCTGCCGGCACCCTCAATTAATAAAAAGAGGCAGGCGAGAATCTGGGCATAGTCAGAGCGAATCTCATGCAACACAGCCCAAAATCCCATCTTTGGCGGAGCGGGTGGCATAGGCAAAGGGCTTCTGCCGAAATATAAATCAATCTTTGTGCTGAGGACAGCGACGATCATTTGTACTATAAAATAGAAAGCTGTAATCCTTGTGAACAACCCGAAGATCAGGAGCAGTCCGCCAATAATTTCGCCCGTTGCGATTACATGTGCGGTCGTTTCCGGAAAGGGGAAACCTAACTTTGTGAATCGTCCAACGCCTTGATTTACATACACGAACTTCAAAAGGCCCTCCCAAAAAAAGACAGTCCCAGCCATCAGGCGAATGATTAATATGGTTGATCGACCTGTTACAGGCGGATGGAGAAACCAGGAGATAATATTTTTCATTTTTTTGTTTTAAATAAAATAATGGAGCAAACATCCAAACTTCATGGATACATAAAAAACTAATTACATCATCCAGCACTTTTACTTGATTAAACATTGGTTTGTCAAGGAATTTACCTGGATCATGTAATAAACCTTGAAGCCTGTCTGATGTTTCTAACTTTGTAAAAAAATAGATATTGAAAGACAGAACACGGATATACCATGCGCTTTTCTGGACGGGCATCTACCTATTATGGGTAGTTGTTTTCCGCAGTTATTCGTTTACCCTGACCAAAACAATGACGGTGGAGTTTTGCTATTTAATATTCATTACGGCTGACTATTATGCCGTCAATAATTTTATAGTTCCACTTTTTTTTACTCCAAAGAAAATATACTCTCTTTGTTTCTGCAACGGTCATTGTAATTGCCCTTTCAGCATGGCTTCGGGCTTTGATTGCCTTGCAGATGAACCTGCATTTTTTTTATACTGGTCAATTAATTGACTTCAGCGTATTATATTTAAATTCAGTTGCAAATATTTCTCTTTGGGTACTGCTGATCACGATAGGGAAAATGCTTGTTGACAGGATACAAACAGAACGGCAATTGGAATTCCTGGAAAAGGAGCGGGTAAAAAGTGAGCTGGATTATTTAAAAGCTCAAATTAATCCCCATGCATTTTTCAATTCACTGAATACAGTTTATGGGCATATCGATAAAAGCAACCAGGTTGCAAGAAACATCCTGTTGCAATTTTCAAGTCTGTTAAGGTATCAGCTATACGATTGTGGAGCAGAGAAAGTAAGCCTGGAAAATGAAGTGGAATTTATAAAAAATTATATTGATTTTCAACGTTTGCGTAAAGATGAGCATTTAATGGTAGACTTTCAAATTGAGGTAAATAAATCAGGGCTGAAAATTGCCCCGCTTTTATTGATAGTTCTCATTGAGAATGCCTTCAAATTCGTAAGCAATTTTTCTGATAAGGAGAATAAAATATGTGTCAGGATATTTACGAAGGGAAATACTATATATACCTCGTTTGTGAATACAAGGGAGTTGCCACAAGCCGGCAACTTTAATCATTCAAATGGCATTGGGATCGCCAATTTAAAGAGAAGGTTAGAATTATTATATAACAATAAATATCAGCTTACAAAGAACGTTGAAAATACCTTTTACGAAACACATTTAAATATTGATCTCCGATGAAACTTAAATGTATCATAATTGATGATGAGCCCATAGCAAGGAAAGTGTTGCAGGAATTCGTTGAAGAAATCGATTATTTAGAGCTGGCAGGCCAGGCAGAGAATCCTTTGAAATCAATGACGCTACTAAATGAAAATGATATTGACATCATATTTTTAGATATCAATATGCCAAAAATAAATGGTATTGATTTTTTAAAAAGTTCTAAGACGACTGCTTCAATTATTATGACAACTGCATATGCTCAATATGCGGCGGAAGCTTACGGATTGGACGTTTTGGATTATTTAGTAAAACCCATCGCTTTTGACCGGTTTTTAAGGGCATGTAACAAAGCAAAAGAAATAAGAGAATTAAAAAAAATAAAGCAGGTCAAACCAAATAAAACCAATGATCATTTTTTTATTAAATGTAATAATCAAATCGAAAAAGTGTTTTATGAGGAATTAATCTATGCTGAGGCAATGTTGAATTATGTTATGTTGTTTACAAATTCAAAAAAAATGATTGTTTATGTTACGATCAAAAGTTTAGAGGAGCAATTGCCGGCAAACATGTTTATGAAGGTGCACAAGTCTTTTATTGTGAACCTGAGTAAAATCATAAGCATAGAAGGCAACATTTTAGATATTGGGAATGAAAAGATTACAATCAGTCAGAATTTAAAGGATAAAGTCATTAGTGAAGTGGTAAAAGACAAAATGATAAAACGTTGATATATAAAACAACTCGCAACATTTGTGACTCAGCGCTATACGAAAGTGGTTATATTTTAAGTTAAGATCTTTGGATAAAACATACGGGTTTAGGTGGAATAGCTGCTTTCCAAAATAATTGCATTGATATTATAATTTGTCTTTCAAAGGAAATTCAAACATTACGGGAAGCAACAGCAAATAATATCCGCGCTGTTTCGCCGATAGCTGGGAAAAAGTGCGCGGATATCTTTTGCTTAAAACCCCAGTTTTAAAACACGTGTTGTACTCCAATTGGAATTGATTTCCATTACTGACCAGTGCCATGACTTGCCGCTTCGGCCTGTGCCATCCTGGTGGCCATCTCTGCTTTTACGGCATCCAGATTGAAACTCGCACCTCTTTGCATAGGAGGATAATCCAGGAAGGTTTGGAGTTCCTTTGCCATTACCTGTTGAACAAATACAAAGCGCCAGAATTGGAATTTGAACCAATCGAAATATTGCTGTCCACCTTCTTTGGTCCCGTTGTTTGGCCAGCCCGTACGTTCGAATGGATCAAGCCGCAGATTGGTCAGATAGGGTACATCAACATGCGTCTTTTCTCCCAGCCAACCCTGGGGCTGGTCAATGAAACGATATTTATAATCGTCAATGCGAACCGCGCCAACCGAACTTTCGCCAAGGTAGAAGATTTCGTGCCGCAATGAAGGGCCTTTGCCGGTTATCAGGTCCATTTGATTATAACCATCCAGGTGGTTCTTGTATGTGCGGTCGCCCAGTTTCACACCTTTGAGTAATTGATCGGTTATATTCGGATTACCGGCGGCTGCAAGAAAGGTGGGAAACCAGTCCATTCCGGAGAAAATGCCATTCTGCACTGAACCAGGGGCCACGTGTCCGGGCCAGCGGAGGATACAAGGTACCCGAAAGCCTCCTTCCAAAACAGTCCCTTTGCTTTGCGCAAATGGTGTTTGACCACCATCAGGCCATGTGAAAACTTCTGTGCCATTATCCGTAGTAAATACGACAATCGTATTATCATCCAACCCCAGGTCTTTGATTTTTTGCATGACAAGACCGATATCGTCGTCGAGTTGGGCCATGCCAGCTTCCTCTTCAGACCATCCGTTCTCCGAATTGCGCATGGCTTCATACTTGGGAGAGAGATGTGTTACAATGTGCATGCGCGTTGGGTTAAGCCAGCAAAAAAATGGCTTTCCGTCTTTTTTGGATTTGTCAATGAAATTCAAAGCCATATCACGGATCTCGTCATCTACTGTTTCCATGCGTTTGGGATAGAGTGCACCAGCATCTTCAATCTTTTGTTTTCCGATCTTGCCCCAGCGTGGCATCTCCTTCGTATCATCTGTTTCAGTAGCCCATGAATGAACCATGTTGCGCGGACCGACCACATTCAGCAGGTTCTGCGGGTAATTGGGATGAGCAGGATCTTCCATTGCATCCAGATGATAGAGATAGCCAAAAAATTCGTCAAAGCCATGTACCGTGGGCAGGAATTCATTGAGATCCCCGAGGTGGTTCTTGCCGAACTGACCGGTAGCATAACCCTGGGCTTTGAGCGCAGTGGCAATGGTACAGGCCTCCGCGGGAAGTCCGGTTTTAGCGCCTGCCTGGCC